>DASUWQ010000466.1:0-21071 GCA_036378375.1 Chthoniobacterales bacterium | reverse complement strand
GTTCTTCACGGTTGCACTCATCTTACTTTGTGTTCCCGTGTCCGCAAAATCAGGGGAGGTTCACCCATTTCGTAACGTAATTTCTATTACCCTTTAAAAATTAATGCTTGGCATGATCTGAACTGAAAAATTTACGCTTTTGTGCCGGTTGCATTGCTCAAACTGGGGTCCAAAGCCTCTAAAATTGCAGTACGCATTAATTTTTGTTGGCGGTTTTCTCTAGTTTTAGATAAGACTTTATTTATAGATTTTATACAAATTCTAGTGCTACCATGCGAAGCACGGAGCGCTGCTGGGTAGAGCCTTCACCCCAAAATGCCCAAATTGCTCGTCGAGAATGCTGATGTCCTTGTCACCATGGACACCCAGCGCCGCGAATTGACAGCCACGCGCTTCCTCCATCCGTCATTCACGGCCGCCCAGATTTATTCTCAGCTCAAAAAGCGGAAATGAGTGCACCCGCTGTCCTTATCGCCAGCGCCAAGCTTCGTCCTGGACAGGACCAAGCGTTTTCGGCCTGGCAGGCGCGACACAATGCCATTATCCACAAATTTCCGGGTTTCATCAGCAGCGACGTCATCCCGCCTACCCAACCGGACAGTAATGAATGGACTCTCATCTTAAACTTCCGTTCCCAAGACGAACTCGCTGCCTGGCAAAGTTCCGGTGAACGTGCAGACCTGGTCGGCGAGGTTGTCCCATTGCTGGAGGACGGAAACCTCGGTGAAACGGCCCGACCAGATCGTGCCGAGGTCTCACCCGGCCCTAATGTGACCGAGGTGATCTTCTCCAAGATCAAGCCGGGCATGGACGCGACCTACCGCGAATGGGCGGTTAGAATTCAGGCGGCTCAAGCGAAATACGCCGGTTACCGCGGAATGTATCTGCAGCCGCCTTCCGAAAAGGATGGCCTTTGGACGACCATCATCCGCTTCGACACCGCCGAGCATCTCGAAGCTTGGATGGATGCCCCGGAACGCGCGGAGTTGCTGGCCGAATCGAAAGCTTTTATTGAGCGGGAACAGCTGATGCGGCTAGCCACCTCGTTCCCTGGGTGGGTGCCAATCAATCCTGTAACCGGTAAAGGACCTCCTAACTGGAAGACCGCTTTACTCGTCGTGTTGGGTTTGTTTCCGATCGTGATGCTCGAGATGCGTTTGTTAGGCCCGATCCTCACCGGCTGGGGGCTGCACGCATCGGCAGCCACCTTCATCAGCAACTGCATCAGCGTCGCGGTAACGACCTTCATCACGATGCCCCTTTTCATCCGCTGGTTTGGTTGGTGGCTTTTCGCGGATAAGAAATCGCCAACTTGGTTTGAGCCGGCCGGCTTATCACTCTTAGTTCTGCTCTTCGCCATCGAGATCGGCGCACTTTGGAATCTCCTCTCTTGGTGAGCATTGGCATTTCCAAATTACGAAAACGCTATCCACAAAGCTGGCTGCGGCTTGCTTGATTTTCGGCCTTCAGTCTTTGCTGGCTGACGATCTTAACTTTCCGGTTTACGGTTTTGTTCTCAGGGGCCGGGACTTTGGGGTTCATTCTCGTAGTCGTTGTACTCCCGACTTCGCCCCGTCGTCTGAAACTCCGGGAGGCTACGTCGGGCAAGCTGTCCTCGAAGGCATTGGTAGGGCGAGGCTCCAAAACGTAGTCGAACCGCTGGCATACTTTCTCCCAACAGTGTGTCTCGTCTGCACGTGAAGCAGCATGGCCGAGCCGGGGGTGGGATACCGCAATCAGACTGAGATCCTTTCTCTGTCTAAGGCTGGATCGGGTTCTAACGCCTGGCGAACACACTTGAATTCAAGCCGAAGTGCAGAGAGACACGTAACCGGTTTGCCATATCAAACTCCCGGCTCGGCCATGCTGCATTAACCGTTAGGCGACCCATCGGTTAAAGGCAGATCGTACCAGCAGCCTGTCGCGTTTTGGAGCCTCGCCCTACCAATGCCTTCGAGGACAGCTTGCCCGACGTAGCCTCCCGGAGTTTCAGACGGCGGGGCGAAGTCGGGAGGACGACGACGCGTACGAGAACGATCGAGGGAGCGAGCCTTCGCCTATACCGCGATTGGCGCCTTGATGGTTGGATGAGGATCGTATCCCACGAGCTCGATATCCTCGTACACGAATTCCGGCAAAGTGGCCGGCACGCGCCGAAAATTGATCGTGGGCAAAGCTCTCACGGGACGAGATAACTGTTCTTGAACCTGGTCCAGGTGATTCAGGTAAATGTGTACGTCTCCGAACGTATGTATGAACTCTCCCGGCTCGAGATCACAGACGGCGGCGACCATTAAAGTTAGCAATGCGTAAGAGGCGATATTGAACGGCACCCCCAGAAAAAGATCGGCGCTTCGCTGGTAAAGCTGGCAACTCAAGCATCCATCTAGCACGTAGAATTGGAACAAGGCATGACAAGGCGGTAATGCCATTTGCTTTAGCTCTCCCGGATTCCATGCAGTCACGATCAATCGACGGCTGTCGGGGTTTTCCTTGATCATGCGTACCACTTCGCTCAGTTGGTCCACCGGTCGGCCCTCTGCGGTTTTCCAATCTCGCCATTGGGCGCCATAAACCCGGCCTAGCTCGCCTTGAGGATCTGCCCATTCGTCCCAAATCGTGACCCCATTTTCGTTCAGGAACCGGACGTTGGTTTGTCCACGAATAAACCAAAGCAGCTCATGAACCACTGACTTAAAATGAACCCGCTTGGTCGTGACTAGAGGGAATCCTTTGGATAAGTCGAACCGAGCCTGTGCGCCAAAATAGGAGAGTGTACCGACACCGGTTCGGTCATGTTTCGGCCGGCCATCTTCCAAGACCAGGCGGAGTAGCTGATGGTATTCTTTCACCAGGAAAGAAGATATCCGCAGATTGCGCAGATTACGCGGAGTTTTTTACGCCCGACTGAGCGCAGCTCCTACCTGCCGCAAAAAAATCTGCGTATTTAGCGTAATCTGTGGATATTTAGGCCTCACAAAACCAGAAAATAGAATGCAACCGCAACCGACGGCCACTCTGGTCGATACCCAAAACCTTCGGGACCACCGGGAAGTTAGAATCGATCGCGTTGGTGTTACCGAGGTGCGTTTTCCGATCGTCGTACGAGACAAAGCGCACTCTTCTCAACACACCATTGCCCGAGTGGCTTTAACTGTAGACCTGCCTCATCATTTTAAAGGCACCCATATGAGCCGCTTTATCGAGGTGCTGAACGAGCACGGCTCCGTGGTCCACGTAGATAATATTAAAGAAATCTTGCGCCATCTGCAGCAACGCCTGGATGCGCAGCAAGCGCATGTCGATTTTGAATTTCCCTTTTTTGTAGAAAAGCAGGCGCCGGTTACCGGAGCGGTAGGCCTGATGGATTATAATGTTCGCTTCACAGCAACTGCTTCACGCAAGGAGTCAGATTTCGTGCTGACCGTGAAGGTACCGGTGACAACCTTATGTCCCTGCTCAAAAGCGATTAGTAAGTACGGCGCTCATAACCAGCGGGGTCAGGCCACGTTAAGCGTCCGTTTCAATAGTCTGGTCTGGATCGAAGAGTTGATCCAGCTAGTGGAAAGTTCGGCCAGCGCGGAGCTGTACAGTTTGTTAAAACGTCCCGACGAAAAAGCCGTGACCGAACACGCCTACGAACATCCCGTTTTTGTGGAAGATCTCGTCCGCAATATCGCTATCAAAGCGAATGCCGACTCCAGGATCACTTGGTATCGGATCGAGGCGGAAAATTACGAATCAATCCACAATCATAATGCTTACGCAATGATCGAGAAGGGTTAATCGCTCAGGCGGGGAATTGAAGAGCCTCGCGCAACGGACGCGGTGGTTGGATGATAGAGATGACCTTTTTTGCAAGGTCTGAGAGTTACGAAGCGGCCTCTCAAACGAGGCCGCTTCACTAAAGAATCTAAATCAGCCGATTACTGCTGCTGCTTCTTGTCCTTCTCGTTCTTCTCACCCTTACCTTTTTCGCCCTTGGGTTTCTCTTCAGTCGGTTTGGCGTCGTTGGCCTGGTGGTGTTCCTTCTGAGCCTCGGCTTTTGGTTGTCCCTCTGCCTTCGGCTTTTCTTCAGCTTTCGGTTTCTCTTCGATTCTTGCTTTCTCTTGGTGCTTCGCCGGAGTAGCAGCCTCTTTACCCTTTACCTCTTCCTTGGTTGTCTGCTCTTTCTCTTTGGTTACCTCTTCTTTGCCTTTGGGCGGCTCGTTGGCTTTGGTCGTCTCTTCTTTAGTGGTCTGCTCTTTGGTCGTTTTTTCTTCTTTAGTTGTTTCCTTGGTCGCTTCCTTACGTTCCTCAGTAGAAGCAGCCGGACGGTTCACTTCTTCTCCCGCACCAGCGCCCACCTTGGTAACAGCGGTCTTCGTCGGGTTGCCTCTATTGACAGAGAAACGTTGGTTGTTATCGCGAACGGCCGTTTCTTCATGCGTACGCTGTTCCCGCGTAGCCTCTAGATGCTCTTCACGGGCGAATGACTCTTCTTCTGCAGTCGGTCTAGCTTCGATACCTCCAGCACCATTAAAGCTAACCCGGTTAACCGTAACATTCTTAATTACTGTACGGTCGACGTAAGTGTTGTGAACGACCGTGTTATTCACATGCCAAACCGCGGTGTTACAGAGAAATCTGTCACCTTCCCATCTGCCGCCGACAAAACCGGATCCGAAATAACCGAACCCATAGTTAACACCGCCATAGAAACCGATGTGACGCCCCCAGTAGCCGGCATGCCAACCATAATGCCCACCTTCAAATCCCCAATAACCTGGGGTCCAAAGATATCCAGGTTGCGGAGCTAAGACCCAGACGCCTGGAACCCAATAATAGTCGTCTTCTCCGTAAGCCCAGTAACCTGGCACCCAAATATAGCCATCCCCAGGGCAGAGCGGCTGATCGTAAACCGCGAGCGGTGGCGGCGCGATGGTGATCGAAATATCGGCCGAGGAGAGTGAGGGCGTCATGCCCAGCAGTAATGCGAGTAGGACGAATCGAACTCTGATTAACTTCAGCATATTTTAGCGAGTATCGTGTCAGGTAATCGTGTTTGCGGGGGCCAACCTCGACACGGCTTAAGCCGGCCTGCGCAAGCGTTTTATCACAAGCTCAATTGTGAGGGCCGATCGGACAGGATGCGGGGCTTCTGACTGTCTAACCTAGACCACTCCATTGATACTAGGCAGGCATTTACCTGCTGCTCCATTAAACCGGAGAGACCAGAAATGGTTGCGCAAACTTTGAGGAGTAACCAGAGAGGAGCTAGGAGCTAGAATCTAGGAGCCAGAAGGAGGCGCTAGCAATGACGCGCACTCCACCCTTGAAAGCCCGCGGCCTGGTGGTTAGGCGAACACGGCCCCGTATTGCCTTCAGGCCTCAACGCTACGTGTTCACGCTCCTAGCTCCTAACCCCTGTTCCGGGGCGCATTCCGTCGAAATACCGCGCACTGCAGACGGTTGCGCCCCGAGAGTTTATGTCAGTTGAGCTGACTTACTTTTTCTTATCGCCGCCACCACCTTTTTTCGGCGCTGACCCATGATGCTCAGAGGCTTTGGGAGCGGAGTGATGTTCAGGCGCGTGGTGTTCGGTCGCATGATGCTCCGGAGCATGGTGCTCCGCACCGTGATGTTCGGTAGCATGATGTTGCGCCTCATGATGCTCTCCTTCATGATGTTGAGCCTCATGATGTTCTCCCTCATGATGTTGAGCCTCATGATGTTCTCCCTCGTGATGCTCACCTTCATGATGTGCTCCCTCGTGCGTCGTCTTGGCCAGCGCCGCTTTGCCAGGGTTGCCTTTGTTCTCCCCGAATTTTTGGCCGTGGTCATGCAGGGCGTCATGCTCGTGAGCACGTTGTTCCTCAGTTAGTTCATGATGTCCCTCGTGGGCCGCTCTTTCTTCCTCAGCCGTCGCTTTTCGGTCGATTCCGTTGGGTCCATTAAAGCTAGCTCTGTTACGCTCCTCTACCCACGAATGGTTAGCGTAAGTATTGTGAAAGCCGGCGCCGACGTGCCAGGCCGAGGTGTTATAGAAGAAATGGCCGCCTTCCCAATGACCGCCCCAAAAGCCGGTCCCGAAATAGCCAAATCCATAGTTAATTCCGCCGTAGAATCCTACGTGAGGTCCCCAGTAACCGGCGTGCCAAAAGTATCCCCCATCACCCCAACCCCACCACCCAGGTGTCCAGAGAAAGCCGATTTGAGGCGGTAGTACCCACACGCCCGGGACCCAGTAATAGTCGTCATCTCCCCAGGCCCAATAGCCCGGATTCCAGAGGTATCCTTCTCCAGGGCACGGAGGTTGATCGTAAACGGGGATTACAGGAGGCGCGACGGTAATCGCGACGTCCGCGGAGGCAAGCAAAGGGGTAAACCCGAGCAGGCCTGCGAAGAGCATAAGGTGCACCGGTTTAGAAACGAACTTCAACATAAGACGGGCTGCAATTGTATTTAGATGCCTTGCGTTCTCCGCGAGACCAAAAGGCCGAACGACGAACGGCGGCTTTTGTCAAAAGATCTTCAGGGCCAACCCCAGAGGGAGCGGGGTATTGGATATCTGGTGGGACCGGAGAGAATGATCTTAAGAATTTTATAGGTTCAGCTATTAAACGCACTAACTCGCAAATGGTTGCGCGGAGTTCGACGCTCGGAACAGCGAACCGGTAGGCGAAAAACTCGGCGCGTCGAGGATGGAGCTAGTCATATTGGTAACTCGCGCCGGTTTCGAACCGCACGTCGCCCGCGGAACGGCTCGAAACCGGCGCGAACCACCCATAGAAATAATCAACGATGGGAGCGCCGAGTTTTTCGCCCTACCCCTACTGGTATCGCTTCAAACGACTCCAAACCTCGGTTAGATTGCGGCGCAACCCGTGGCAGATAAAAATCGGACGCGCGTTTTCGTAAGGCATTGCATACGGCACGCCGAATTGTCCAACGACCTCGACTGAGTCACAGCCGCGCCGCCACCGGTTAGGATCGCCATTGACGTGAATAATCGTGCTCCCATCATAACCGCGAGCACCCCACAGAAAGTACTGATTTTGTCCGCATAACGCGGGTGGTAGACCGTCGCGCTGGCCATACACATCCAATGCGGCGGCTTCACCGTAATCGGCGGCAAGAATCGCGGTCCGAGAGCGTTCCTCGGCCGGCAAAGAATGGTATATGGATGCTACCTGCTTCTCGAGGTCTCGCCAGCCAAGCTCATCCGAGAACAATTGAGTAAGTGGGGCTCCGACAGCGGCAGCTTCTGAAGGCGGCGGAGCAAGATGGCTGAAAGACAGATAAGCAGCCAAGGCCGGTGGATCCAGGATTGGCAAAACAACGGGAGCAACGATTAAAGACACGATCAGTGCGCCGGCTAACCACACGGTTCTTACAACCGGCCGAACCTGCGCGAGAACCACTGCGCCGACTGCAAACAACGAGGGGTACACGGGAAAAAGATAATAATCTTTCCCATGCGCCAGGAAGACCAGCATGGTGGCCCCGAGCAACCCCACGGATAGAAACCGAGCCGGTTTTAGAGGCGCCCAGAATAAAGGAGCTACCACACCGGCGATCCATAACGGGGCTAATAAAATATTCATCGCAAAGAGCTGAATGACCTCGAAGCGAAACGGTGTTCCCGTGAAGTTTGCGCCCTCAGCTAAATGGTTCGCGTGGACTTCAAGAAAGGGCCACCCGTGAAGGCCCTGCCAGATCAGACTAGGTACACCTAGAAGCAGGGCAACCAACGCTCCAAGCCACAGTGCTGGCCAGGTCAGAATTCGGCGGGCCGACGTTAGAAGGACACCGATCCCGAGCGGAACTATCCAAAACGCGATCCCATACTTTGCTTGCATCGCAATACCAGCGACGACTCCAGCCCAGAGTACTGCTCGCCGGTCCCCCTGGACAACTGCTCGGGTGAGAAAATAGGCAAAAGCGGTCCAGGCGACTGGTTCGAAAGTTGCAGTCGTGGTTGTAGTCGTTAACGCGATGAGCGCTGGAGCAATGCCGGCGGCCACGCCGGCGATAAAAGCGGCAGTTGAGCTGCCTCCTAAGAGTCTGGCAAACCAGGCCGTGAGGATCACCAGTCCGGCGGCGGCGGCTGCTGCTGGCAAACGCAATAGCCAAGGGTTGTCTCCAAACAATTGAGTAGCGGCTGCTAACAGCGGAACCAACGGAGGCTGGTCCACGAACCCGAAATCTGGATGCCGCCCGCACACGATGAAATAGAGCTCGTTCCGAAAAATGTCGTAACGGCCGGCAACGGCCAGATGAACCAGCGCAATTACAAAGGCGATCAGCCACTCGGCTGGGATTTTTTTCACTCGCTCTGCGGCAATCGTCGTCAGCGTAATCGTGGTTGGTAGGGCCGAATCATTCATGACTCCGTTGTTTTGGTTAGGCGATTAGGTTGACCGGATTCGAATCGATCCGAGGCCAATTTTTGGATTGGTCACTTACCCACCGGCTTCAGCCGGGTTGAGCACGCACGAAACGTCAGCATCAGCTAATTGGCGCATGAGTTGAGCAGCGACACGCAGCAGTTCTCGCTCGGCCGGCGTTAATACAGACGACATGGCAAGAGCCAGCCAGGTAGCTTGGCGGCGCGCGTCATTCTTAAGGAGGTCTTCACCCAGCTGGGTAATCTCGGTCAGCGACTGGCGTCGATCGACCTGATCCTGGCGCCGGACGATTAATTTACTCCCTTCAAGATCTGCCAGAGTTCGGGTTAACGACTGCGGTTGTACGCGCTCCTGGGCCGCCAGAGCAGTAACCGTCAAAGGCCCGCTTAGAGCAAGCCGCCCCAAGATGCTGAGCTTCGTCGGACTGAGACCGTGTCCCATCCGTTCAGAGCGCAACCGTCGATAAAGCTCGGTAATACCGCGACGCAAAGCGCGAGCGGCGGCGATGATTTCTGTGGATTCGGACAAGTTCTCGGGAGGCATAAATTAATAAGCTATAGCTTATTAGTTTTGGAGTGGCAAGCGGATAATCTGAGCGGCGCACCAATAACAGGATCACGGACGATAGGCTTTGGGGACTTATATGATTTTGCTTTCCATACCTTTGTCAGATGAACGAATTAATAAGTTATAGCTTATTGTTTGGTGCTATTTTGCCTGACGGAGATCGCCTTGTGATAGACGATCTCCGGATCATCCGGATCAAGGTTGTGGATTATCCCGCTCTGTTCGAAACCAGCCTTGGCGAATAACGCCTGCATCGGACGGTTGCTCTGGTTGGTTGAGGAAAAAAGCTTCGGGGTCTGGCAAATAGACACGAGATACCGCAACAACATCTCCCCGGCTCCTGTTCTGCGCGCGGCTGGTCGGACGGAGAGCCAAGAGATAAAACCGTGCTCGAAGAACGTGTACTCCAAGACGGCGATCCCAATCACCTTTCCTTCCTGTTCGAGAACGTAACCGCCACCTCGCCGGATCGCGCGCTCAACACACTCGTTCCGGCTGCCGGACCAGAACTCGGTATCGCAAAGAGAGAGCCCACCAATATCTTCAAGAACTGCTTTGCGGATAGAACGCATGGGGCGTCTGCTTGGATATGCCGGTCCTACGGAACTTACCGTAATTTGGATTCCGACAGCTATAAAGATTTCGCTCCTCCGGAGCGGGATATGTCCCTGCAGATCCGTGCAAGGAGCCAGTGCTCCGCGATTTAAGGGTTGTTGGCAAACTTAGTTACACCGATCATTTGTCTCGGAAATTCGGCGCAGAACGCATAGTCTGCACCCATCGTGAAGGCTAACACCTCTATTTGGTCTTCCCTACGCAATCCGGTCTACCTCCGCGTGTGGCTGGCCTTAGTCTTATCGGGGTGTTGTGTAACCGCTCACGACACGGCGGCGACCTGGGCGATGAACTCGCATGGAGCGTCGGCCCTTTTGCTCTCCATGATGTCGACGGCCAGCACTCTTCCCTTTTTCCTATTCACGCTGCCGGCGGGCGCCCTCGGCGATTTGCTGGATCGGCGCCGATTGTTGCAGATATTCAGCGTTTGGTTATCCATCAGCGCGGCCCTGTTAGCCATCTGCGCGGTCCTAAACAGGTTGACACCAGAAATTATTCTGACTGGCGTCTTCCTGTTAGGAATTGGTTTTTCTTTTCAAGCTCCCGTGTCTTCGGCTGCGATCCCGGAGATCGTGGACAAAGAAGATCTTATGTCGGCAACTGCGCTTGGTGGAGTCCAAATGAACGTAGCCGGGATCATTGGCCCCGCCCTCGGAGGTCTCCTAGTTCCGCTAATCGGTGTAGGCGGAGTATTCTGGGTGAATGCAGCCGCTTTTCTTGTCGTGCTTCTAGCGATTAGCAGTTGGCGACGAAAGAGCAAGCTGCTTGACGCACATCTGGAAAGCTTTGCGGACTCCGTGATCGGAGCAGTACGCTATATGAAGTACGCTCCTGGAGTTCGCGTTGTTCTCTTACGGAATTTTATCTTCGGCATTTTGATTGGTGCTACGCCGGCGTTACTGCCCGTGGTGGGGCTCAAAGCGCTTCATTTTGATTCGCTGCATTTGGGATTTGTATTTACGGCTATGGGCGTCGGGTCATTAACCGGTGCGATTGTGATTCTCGAACCGGCACGGAAAAGACTGAAGCCAAACCAAATGACCGTGCTAACCGGGGTGGTTCTGGCCGTGAGCTACGGGTTAATGGCGGTCGTCCGGAATCCGCAGATTTTTCTGTTGGTAGCAGCGATCGGCGGTGCGGCCTGGACGATTTCAGCCTCCGAGCTGTGGGTAGCAGGACAACGAGTTATACCTGACTGGATCCGCGGCCGGCTAAATGCGACGCATATGATGGTATCCCAGGGAGGCGTCGCGTTGGCGGGGATCGTTTGGGGAACGCTTGCAACTACACTCAGCATACAATGGGCGCTGATCTCGGCGAGCATCCTGGGACTCTTGAGCGCGCTCGCAGCGAAACGTCTGTCCATCGACTTCTCCGAGCAGATGAACCTGGACCCTCACCCGTTGCCGGCTTTAGGGCCTTTAAAATATGTACCGGAATCCAGCGATGGTCCGATCACAACCGCCATGGAGATCGAGGTCGCGCCGGAAAATCACGTCCGGTTTTTTCAACTAATGATACAGCTGCGCCTGGTATTTCTGCGAAATGGCGCCTTCAATGCTCGCTTAGACCAGGACATGACAAATCCAAACCGGTTTCGCCTGTACTCGATGGTGAAGTCTTGGTCCGAATTCCAGCGACTTGGCCAACGCATCACCCGGGATGAACACGCGCTTTGGGCCGAGCTCTGGACGTTGCATATCGGAGCGGATAAACCGGCAGCAACACGTTATATCGGTATTCAACATTGGACCGCGCCGGACAAATTAATATCGCGATTGAAACCGGTCTTGGGCGCCGCACCTCAGAGCGAAGACAGGAATCAGGAGCTAGAATCTAGGAGCTAGGAAGAAGACGTATCGGCGTATCGGCATATCGGCGTGTGGGGCGAAACGGCGAAAAAGAGCGAGGCGCGCCAGAGTCAGTTATCAATCCAAACAACGCGGTACTCCAGGGCGGGATTACGAAAGTGTGGACGCTGGGTTCGGCCTGAGATCTTGAATCCCCAGCCTGAACTACTCGTAATTCCGTCTTAGGATTTATGCAAGCTAATGAAAACTACGATGAACAACGACGAACTTCGCGCGCTCAATCAAAAACGAAAAATCTATCAGATTGCCTGGGTCACTCGAGATTTGGAAAAAAGCATGAAGGCCTGGGTAGAGAACCTTAAAATCGGGCCTTGGACGGTACTTACGTTTACCAATCAGTCACTGAAGTACCTGAAGGTGGACGACAAAACAGTCACTGAGCCCTTCAAGTTCCTGATCGGGATTTCCTGGATCGGCGATATGCAACTCGAGCTAATCGAGCCTGTGTATGGTCCGACTATCTACGAGGCGTTTATCCAAAAACACGGAGAAGGGTTGCACCATATCAAAGAGCGCATCGCAGATGACGCCATGGAAGGCGTCGTACAGGGATATCGCGATCAAGGAATCGGCGTCACCCAAACCGGCCAATTCGAAACCGATTTTCACTACTATTTGGATACTGAGCCCAAGCTCGATTTTATTTACGAGCTCGGCAATTGCCCGATCCTACAGCTAACGCCGGACAAATACTGGACCTACCCGCCGGAGGTGTAATTTTTGGGTTGTAAGTGGAAGGTTGGAGGTGCCGGTAGCGGCGTCAACGGCAAAAGGATTGCAAGCTTCGTTACGTCCCAACTTATAGCTTAGCGGGGACAAAGAAATAAAATTCGCGGAAGCTTTTCAGCAAATTTCGCCGGTGGTGCTCAAAGAATTTCGATAAACCCAAACAAACCTAAACAAACAAACCGCGAGCGGATCCGACTTCGCCAGCCTACAAGCCAACTACCGGCACACGGAATGGCTTCGTCGGACAAGCTACGAATTGACGCGAAGAGGAAGGAGGAAATCCAACCGCAGATGAACGCACATTGACGCAGATAATATCTGCGTTCATCTGCGGTTGTTTTTCGGGTTTTTAGACTCTGTTCGCGTTCATTCGTCGCTTGTCCGACGAAGCCGTCCGGTGTTCCAGTATTTAGCTTACAGGTTGGCGAAGTCGGATCTATTCGCAGTTTAGAAAATTCGTTCCCCCTAAATGAAATTAACCAACCTCACGTTATTCCTTACCGGTTTTATTTGCCTGACCAGCTTCATGGCCAGGGCAGCGGACCGTACTTTGACCTTTGGTGTGATCGCCAAGGCGAACAACAATCCCGTCTTCCAGGTAGTCAAGGTAAGCTCGGAAGCAGAGGCCAAGAAATTAACTGCCGAGAAAGGCGTGGAAGTTAAGATCGATTGGCGGACTCCGAATGAGGAAGATTCGCAGAAGCAGGCGCAGGCTATCGAACAACTCGTAAATGCCGGTGCTTCCGGCATTGCCGTCAGCTGCTCGGATCCCAATAAGCTGACTCCGGCAATTGATGACGCCGTTGCGCACGGGGTACCAGTGGTCACTTTTGATTCCGATGCTCCCCAGAGTAAGCGATTTGCTTTCGTTGGAACGGACGACGTGGAGTGTGGGCGAGACCTTTGCCGGGCTATCGCTAAGGAGCTTAATAACACAGGCCTAGTCGCAGTCCTAGCGGGGAATCCCAACGCCAACAATTTGCAGCGGCGAATCGTCGGTCTGAAAGAAGAAGCCAAGAACTACCCGGGCCTGAAAATTCTGGATACGTTTTACCACAAAGAAACACCTCAGGATTCAGTGGCGATGGTCGAACAAGTTATGCAAGCACACCCCGAGGTTACCGGCTGGGCCATGCTCGCAGGCTGGGCCCTGTTCAGCAACCGCGCTCTAAAATGGACCCCAGGCACCGTGAAGCTGGCTGCTATTGTCTCTCATCCAGCCACCTTCCAGTATATTCGAGAGGGGTACACCGATGAGTTGCTTGCCCAGCAGGTTTATAATTGGGGAGCCCGTCCCGTTGATCTCCTTTTCGATGCGGTTCAGAACCGCAAATATCCGCCAAACTGGTTTGTTAAAATCTCCCTTTTGCCTGTGACCAAAGACAATATGGACGACCTGTATAAACGCTGGACTGGATGGCTTCAAGGCCAGCCGTAGCTCGCCTAAGGCGAGTTCGGCGCCGTGGCCCGATTTCTGTTGTACAAATTACCTTATGCCTCCCAATCTTCTGGCACCTATCGTCAGCCTTGGTTTATTCGCTATGCTAAGTTTTACTCCATCCGCGCACGCACAAACGCGAACCAAGACGAAGCCTCCCTATCCGACCGTAGCTAAGAGTGTTTCCTGGATTGTGAACGTTCCGTATGTCGAGGGCGGCGGCCCGGAACAGCAGCTCGATCTTTATATCCCTACCGACCGGCACGGTGAACCGCTGGTAGTCTTTATCCATGGGGGCGGTTTTGAGCACGGTGATAAGGCAGGAGATAGTATCAATCCCAACAATCTCCAATGGCTTTGGCAAGGATACGCCATGGCTTCAGTCAATTATCGACTGTTGCAACATGCACTCTGGCCCGCGCAAATTGAAGATTGTAAGGCCGCTATCCGCTGGCTGAAGGCGCATGCTAACGACTACGGTTATTCGCCAGATAAAATAGCTGTGGTAGGTGAATCGGCTGGAGGGCATCTCGTTGCAATGCTGGGAACGACCAGCGGCAAGAAGGTTTTTGAGGTCGGAGCCAACCTTGATCAGACCAGTGATGTTAGCTGTGTGGTCGATTTGTTTGGACCGGTCGACATTACACGGCTCCCGTCCCTCGCCGGCAGCTTGCTCGGGCCTGACAACAAGGACAACCAGGATATGAGACGGAACGCCAGTCCAATCACGTTCGTACATGAGGGCCAGCCGCCCATCCTGTTTGTTCATGGCACGGACGATAAACTTGTACCCTACGAACAAGCGGAGCTATTTGCGGATGCGATGGACAAAGTCCATGCGCCTTACCATTTTCATACGGTTGTTGGTGGCGGTCACAATCCTTTCTTCGGAATCAATACAAATCCAAAAACCGGTTGGTTCGACACAGGTGGTGGCGGAATCGGTCTGTTCGAAGATCCAGCAGTTGAACCCATGATCATCGAATTCTTGCATCAGCATCTGGGGAGCTAGCTCCCGCTCGTCCATTCGTTTGCGCCCAATTCTGCTTTTCCGAACCAGCATCACGAAGGAGCGGGAGCTCGTCCCTATCGAATCTCTTTGCCCCAGTTGATTCCGGTCGGTCCGTAGCTTCGTTACCGATATGGCTTCGTCTTTACCACCAAATCGTCGAACTGCTTTAAAGCTTGGCGGCCGGCAAGTTGAGTTCCATGTGATAGGCACTGCTCACAGCCGGGTGATCAAACCATCTGGCTTCCTAAAGAAAAGATCTTGTTCGCCGGGGATCTCATCGAAGAACGGATGTTCCCCATCGTCCCATTCCTGCCTCCTACGATCACGAAAGCCGATATCGATGTGGCCAAGTGGGTTGAGGCGCTATCCTATATGAACGACGAGATGCGTCCCTCGATCATCGTTCCAGGTCACGGAGACTTAGGCCAAGCCGAGATCGCCCGAGCTTTGCTTGTGTACTTCACCGAGGTGCAAGCGCAGGTCAGGAAACTGGCTGACGGCCGAAACATCGACACAATCGTTTCGGAACTGAAACCGCAGATACGAACTGCATACCCAACGTGGGAACACGATCGATTTATTGAGCCGGCGATACGTTATTTCGCACAGGCGTAGCAACCGAGCCTTTGCATCAGTTTTTGTATGAATTTCGTCACTTTTGCTATCCCGTTAGGACGGTAGATCGTCTAGACTTCCCAGTCATGTGCCCCCTAAATCACAATCAAAAATCGCGTTTTCTCGCAGACGAAAGGGCCGGTTTGCCGGGTTCCCGTCGTATCGTTTGCAAGGAACATCGGGTGCCTCGCATCCCGATCACTTTAGCGGCGTTATTCGCAATCGCGCTGCTTCCCGCATTTGGCGCCGACAACGGCTACAATGGCGGTCAGCCCACCAACGCCAAGGATCTGAAAGGTAAAAAGATCGTTTTAGCCGACGTGCCTAAGCTGATCGGCATCGGCTATTTCGCGGCTACAACCAAAGGGGAAGCAGAAGCGGCTGCGGAATTGACTAAGAAAGGTCTGGCAACCGAGGTCACTACCGACGCGCCGACTGAGGCAGCGATCCAGAAACAGATTGAGTATATCGATAATGATATTTCAAAAGGTGTGGACGGGATCCTGTTCGCTTCCAATGATCCGACTGCGATCTCGCCAGTCCTGCGCAAGGCGCTCAAGGCAGGAATCCATGTCATTGGTTACGATGCGGAGTCAGAGCCGGATGCCCGGGAATGGTTTATCCAACAGGCTACCCCGGATGGAATCGCGAAAGCGCTGGTCGATTCGATGGTGGCCGAGGTCGGCAAGCAGGCAGATATCGGGATCGTCACGAGCTCATTGACCGCGCCGAACCAAAACGCCTGGATTGCCGAGATCAAAAAATACATCTCGGCGCAGGGCTTGGGGCTGAATATTGTGGCGATTCTTCCGTCGGAAGAGGATCAACAGAAAGCTTTCCAAGCCTGCGGCGATATCATCAAGGCTCACCCGACGGTCAAAGGGATCATCGGCTTGTCCAGTGTCGCGTTTCCTGGCGCAGCGGATGCCATCACCCACGCGAATCTGATCGGGAAGGTCGCGTGTACCGGGCTTTCGACCCCGAACCAGATGAAGCCGTTCGTGAAATCCGGGTGCGTCAAATCCGTGGTTCTATGGAACCCAGTGGATCTTGGTTATGCCGCCGTCTACGCGATGCGAGCGGTCGTGGATGGTAAACTCAAGCCGGGTGACACCGAACTTGACGCCGGCAGACTCGGTAAGCTCAAGCTGATCAACGGCAGCCAATTCTTGTTGGGACCACCCTTTGTTTTCAGCAAAGACAATATCGACCAGTTCGATTTCTGAGATAGCCTGCTGTTGAGGGTCGTTTGAGCGTGTGTTGGTTCCCGACGAGCGGGAACCCGCTCATGGAATCGGCAACAGAGGAGGATGACCTAACCGACTTTAGATGCCTGGGCGACAGGCGAAAGAGTTGGCTAAATGCGATCCAGATAAATGCCGACCAAGAAAGAAACCGGAAACCGTGCCTTCAGTTATGTCTGCCGGTATTTGGTGCGGCTGATCTTTTCTTGGTCGTGTCGAGTCCGCCGACTCCGAAAAACTCATGCATACCCGAGCGGACCATTTATCGTCGTCGCAAACCACATCAGCCATTTCGATCCGCCGATGCTTGGATGCTGGTTTCCGCGCTACATCGACTGGATGGCGATGGAAGAATTGTATAGTAACCGCTGGAGCGCATGGCTGATGCAAAGGCTGTGCGCCTTTCCCGTAAAACGGTCCGGCGGCGATTTGGCATCCTTACGCGCCGCGCTGGGGCGTCTGAAGATCAGCCGCGTTGTGGGCATTTTCCCCGAGGGAGGTATTCGGGCCGGGCCGGGGTCGATTCTAGAGGGCGCGCCGGTTTGGGTTGGGTTCGCCGGCCTCAGCGTCCTCTCGGATCAACCGGTCGTTCCCTGCGTCATCGTTGGTACCGACCGACTCTATCGCCCTAGGAATTGGCTGCCCTTCCGCCGCGTCCCAATCTGGATGGGGTTTGGCGAACCGATTAAGCCCCAGACCGACCTTCCGCGAGAACAAGCTCAAGTCATTTTAGTCGAAGAAGTGAAACGTTCACTGCTCGCATTGAGAGACGAGCTGGTTCGACACTACGGACTGGATCCAAGCGACCTGCCGCAAACCCCGCAATACCGGAAAAGGGAAAACTTTCTTCCGGAAAACAGAAAGCGCAGTTCTGCTGGCTAGCCGGAGAGACGGTCAGGCCAGTTTCGAGTATTCCGCCATGCCCGTGATATCAATTACCACGACTTAAATGCACCATGGTCTTCGAGGCGATTGGGGAGAACGAAGTAATGCGAAAACGTACCTATCTCACGAAAGACATGTGCATACGCGTCGTCCGGTCACCCATTTGAGTGCAATTACAGAAACAAAACCGATATCGATTCTGGGGCAGCGTCGAATATAATAACAGTTAAATCCAGAGTTGTTAATTGCTGGTCGCTTTTCACTTCTCCCTTAAGCTCTAGGTGTTATAGTTGCTCCATGCGTGAAGACGAGATACTCGGACTCGTCACGCAGGTGAAGACAGGAGAGTTATCTCGGAGAGCCTTCATCGGAAAGATGGTGCTGTTGGGTATAACCGCACCGCTGGCCGGCCAGATGTTGAGCGCGAGTGGCGTCCCCTCTGATCAGCCTAAATCCGACTACAAACCGACAAAACGAGGCGGTGGCGGGTCGCTGAAAACGCTGTTCTGGCAGGGGCCGACCCTGCTGAATCCGCACTTTGCCGTGGGAGACAAAGATCTAATCGGTTCACGCGTTTTTTATGAACCGCTTGCAGCCTGGGATCCCGCTGGGAATCTGATTCCGATCCTGGCTGCCGAGATCCCTTCGCTTAAAAATGGTGGCCTGGCTGCCGACGGCCGTTCGGTTGTTTGGAAATTAAAACAGGATGTGCAGTGGCACGACGGCGAACCGTTCACTGCCGATGACTGTGTCTTCAACTGGGAGTATGCCCGAGACCCCGACACTGCTGCGGTCACGATCGGTCGCTATCAAGATGTCAGCGTCGAAAAGCTCGACCGCTACACGGTTAAGGTCACATTTCCAAAGCCAAAACCGTTCTGGGCCAGTGTGTTCGTCAGCGATCCCGGCATGCTCATTCCAAAGCATCTGTTTAAGGATTATGTCGGATCGAAATCCCGCGAAGCACCCGCCAATCTGCAACCCGTCGGAACCGGTCCCTATAAGTTCGTTGAATTTGTTCCGGGTGATATTGTGATCGGCGAGAACAATTCGAGCTATTATGTCGAGAATCGTCCCTATTTTGACTCATTTGAGCTAAAGGGCGGCGGAGATGCCGTGTCGGCTGCACGTGCTGTTCTCCAGACCGGCGAGTACGACTACGCATGGAATATTCAGGTTGAGGAAGAGATTTTGCGCAGGCTGGAAAACAACGGCAAAGGCAGCGTGATCTCTGTGTTTGGCAGCAGAATCGAGCATATCGAGGTTAATTTCACCGATCCGTGGACCGAAGTTGACGGGGAAAGATCGAGTCTTAAAACCAAACATCCGATCCTGTCTGACCAAGCTGTGCGTGATGCGCTCAATCTTTTGGTCGACCGCGGCTCGATCGAAAAATTCATCTATGGGCGTGCCGGTGTTGCGACGGCAAATTTTCTCACCGCTCCAGAGCGGTTTTGTTCAAAAACAACGACCTGGGAGTTTAACATCGAGAAGGCTAACCAGGGTCTCGACGCAGCCGGGTGGGCGCGGGGCTCCGACGGCATCCGCAGGAAGGACGGAAAGAAATTGAAGCTCGTTTTCCAAACCTCGATTAATGCGCCGCGGCAGAAAACCCAGGCGATCATCAAGCAAGCATGCCAGAAAGCGGGGATTGATCTCGAGCTGAAGTCTGTCGCTGCATCGGTGTTCTTTTCATCCGATGTAGCCAATCCTGATACCTTCGGGCATTTCTATGCGGATCTCGAAATGCACGCGCCAGCCGGTGATCCCGACCCAGAAGGCCTAATGCAAATATTTACCTCTTGGGAGGTCGCGACGAAAGCTAACAAGTGGCAAGGCCAGAACCGCGGTCGCTGGTGTAACGAAGAATATGACCGGACGTACCGCGAGACCGAGACCGAGTTAGACCCGGTAAAACGAGCTGGGCTATTTATTAGGATGAATGATCTGCTTATTAAGGAACGAGCTGTTATTCCAATTGTGCAGCGTGCAGATGTGGCAGCATTTAACAAAGAGATTAGAGCGACATTGAGCCCGTGGGAAGGACCGTTCTGGCTGCTCCAAGACTGGTATCGGGAGCTTAAGACTTAGTAACTTTTATAATTCTTGTTATTTTACGATTAACGGCTTTTCACTTCTCCTTTAGAGTCAAGGTGTTATAGTCGTCGCATGCGTGAGGACGAGATCCTCGAGCTTGTCACGCGGGTGAAGACGGGAGCGTTATCGCGGAGAGCCTTCATCGGAAAAATGGTGTTGCTGGGTGTAACTGCACCGTTGGCTAGCCAAATCTTGAGCGCGAGCGGCGTCCCATCGGATCAGCTTACATCAGACTACAAACCGACTAAGCGCGGCGGTGGTGGCCCGCTCAAGACGCTCCTCTGGCAGGGTCCGACGCTGCTGAATCCGCACTTTGCCGTCGGACAAAAAGATCAAATCGGTTCGCGGATCTTTTATGAACCCCTCGCGGTCCGGGATCCCGAGGGCAATTTAGTGCCGATCCTGGCTGCCGAGATCCCCTCGCTTGAAAATGGTGGTCTTGCTGCTGATGGCCGTTCGGTGGTCTGGAAATTAAAGCAAGGGGTGCAATGGCACGACGGCGAGCCGTTCACTGCGGATGACTGTATTTTTAACTGGGAATACGCTCGAAACCCTGAAACCGCCGCGGTGACGATTGCCCCCTACCAGGAGATCGCGGTCGAAAAGACCGACAGCCATACAATTAAGATCACGTTTCCAAAACCAAGGCCATATTGGTCAAGTGTTTTGGTCAGCGACTGGGGCATGCTGATTCCAAAACATTTATTCAAGGATTTCACAGGATCAAAATCGCGTGAGGCCCCTACCAATCTACACCCAGTCGGCACGGGTCCTTATAAATTCGTTGACTTCGTCCCGGGTGATGTTGTCCGAGGCGAGATCAATTTGAACTATCATGTCGAAAACCGTCCTTACTTCGACTCGATTGAAATAAAGGGCGGGGGCGATGCGGTGTCAGCCGCGCGTGCGGTCCTCCAAACCGGCGAGGTTGATTTCGCCTGGAATCTTCTGGTCGAGGAAGAGATTCTTCGCAGGTTAGAAAATAATGGCAAAGGCCGAGTCGTATCTGTGATCGGGGCCGACATCGAGCATATCGAGTTCAATTTTGCGGATCCTTGGACCGAAGTTGACGGTGAGAGAGCGAGTCTCAAGAGTAAACACCCATTGCTATCTGATCGAGCTGTGCGCGAGGCGCTCAATCTCTTGGTTGACCGGGGCTCGGTGGAAAAATTTATCTACGGGCGCGGTGGGGTTGCGACCGCGAACTACTTAACGGCTCCGGAGCAATTCTGCTCAAAAACGAATACCTGGGATTTTAGCATCGATAAGGCGAATCAGGTTCTCGAGACAGCTGGTTGGGCCAAGGGGGCAGACGGTGTCCGCTCAAAGGAAGGTAAAAAATTGAAGTTAGTTTTCCAAACTTCGATTAACGCGCCGCGACAAAAGACTCAGGCGGTTTTCAAGCAAGCTTGCCAAAAAGCAGGGATAGAGGTTGAGCTGAAATCGATTGCCGCATCGGTCTACTTTTCCGCCGACGTAGCTAATCCGGATACGTTCATGCATTTTTTTGCTGACCTCGAAATGTTCACAGAAACGGCGGATCCAGATCCGGAAACGCTGATGCAGCTATTTCTCTCTTCGGAGATGGCGACCAAAGCAAACAAATGG
>DASUWQ010000465.1:0-8858 GCA_036378375.1 Chthoniobacterales bacterium | reverse complement strand
CGCACGGCCATTAAAGTCTCCGTTGCAGTATGGGCGCGGGCGTCGATTTCTCGTTTGTTTGGCGCTGGGCGCGCGCGCAGCAATAGCTGGATCTGGAGACCACCCAGCAGTGCGCCAAAATAACGGCCTGCCAGCACGTCTGGATCCCCGGCGACGACTAATCCTCGAGCTTTAGCTTTTCTGATCAATTCGATGAGCGCCTTTTGGTTCGACTCGCGACCGCTGCGGTCGAGTGCTCGACCAATCTCGGGGGCGCGATCAGATTCGGCAATCGCGAGCCGAAAGACGGTCAGCACTTCAGGATGGCACACCGTTTTCAAGATGGATACGCCGAGTTCAACGAGCAACGTCGCTAGCGCATCCCGGGTCTGCGGCGCAGGAGTGGCCGGGTCCAGGAGCCGGCGCATCTGTTGTGCGCGTCGGCTGATGCCTGCCACTAGTACCGCGTGCTTGTTATTGAAAAGGGCGTAGAGGTCGCGTTTAGAAACGCGGGCCCGAGTGACAATCTCCAGCATGCTAGTGTTGGAAAAGCCGCGTTCACGAAACAGGGTAAACCCCGCTTCGAGTATGCGCTCGCGAATGGAGCTGGAGTCGTGCTTGGCCTTATCGTGGAAAAAGGATGAGCAACGCTGTGGTTTCTTTATTTCCGACATCTTGAACTTGGTTTCGGTACGATATCGTACCGATAATCCAATTGCGGTACGATATCGTACCTAGAACAGAATTGCTATCCCTCTTCTCTTCCCATGATTAAACTTAAGAACGACCAACCCAAGGACCCGACCAGACTGAATCGAAGCTAACCTATGAAGTTCATGATCCCTTCTCTCATTGCGATGCTACCGGTCGCGCCTTCGCGCAATCAGGGTCCGAGGGCGCCTCAGGCGTGCCCAGCGGCTATACCTAAAACTACCAGAGTGTTTGACAATTGCTCCGCAGTAGTGCATATACACACCATGCCCAAGGAACTGGATATGCTGGCGATGGAGAACTGTGTCTGCTTGAATCTTCGCTCGGCGGCTCGGGTCGTGACCCAATTTTTTGACGCGGAGATACGCCGGCACGGGATCCGGCCCACGCAGAGAACGATTTTGATGGCACTGGGTGGTCAGGAAAGTTGGACCATGGCGGCACTAAGCGATTGGCTGGGGATGGACCGCACCACCCTCTTGCGAAATCTCCAACCATTGCAGCGGGACGGGATGGTGGAGACCGTTGGTGGCGGTCGCGGTGAGCGGGTGGAACTATCAATTTCCGCCAAGGGCCGAGAGAAAATGAGGGAATCGGAGCGAGCCTGGCGGTCCGCCCAAAGCGCCGCAGTCAAAACTCTCGGTGAACCGCGTTGGTCAACTATCCTTTCCGACCTCAAAACTGCAGCGCTTGCCCTCAAGAGATAAACGTGAACGTATTTGAAACAATAAATCGCGAAATCGTCGAGCATATGTGCATATACACACGAGAAACACACAGACCGACGCCACGTTGTCAAATCAGACCGGCTTGGTCCCAGGCGCTGCCTCCTTGCAGATGAACGAAATGAATACACCAAATAAATCGTGGGTTCTTATCACGGGCGCATCGAGTGGCCGCTCGGTGAAAATTGATCAACGGCCGCTGATCACCATTGCTCTGTTTGCAGGATCGCTGACGGCGGCCTTGATGGTAGGCGGGTGCTCCAAACCGGTCATGAAAGATGCGCGCCTGCAGCCTCCCAAGGTGGAGGTTTTCAAGGCGGAACCGGCTGGCTCGAATAGTAGAACGTTCACTGGGATCGTGGAATCCCGGGTGCAAAGCGACTTGGGCTTCCGCGTAGGGGGAAAAGTCCTGGAGCGCTGCGTCAATATGGGGCAGCGGGTCCACCAAGGTCAGGTCCTCATGCGGCTTGATCCCGAAGATCTCAGACTCTCAGCCGCTGCCCAACAAGCAAATGTCGAAGCGGCTCGGGCCAAATACACAAAAACCAGCGCAGATGAAAAGCGGTCCGCCATGCTCGTCAAGTCCGGTGTGATATCGCGCCAGGAATATGATCAAGATCGGGAGGCGTTGGAAACCGCTAAAGCACAGTTGGATGCGGCGGAAGCTCAGGAAAGAGTTAGTAATAACTCGAGCGAGTATGCCGCCTTATTAGCGGATGCCGACGGGGTGGTTGTCCAGACATTGAGCGAACCCGGTCAGGTTGTGGCGGCAGGGCAAACCGTGATCCAGTTAGCGCATGATGGTCCCCGAGAAGCCCTGATCAATCTGCCCGAGGGTGTGCGACCCGAATTGGGAACGATCGCCGCGGCTCGACTTTATGGGCAGGATCAAACTTACCAGGCCAGGTTGCGCGAACTCTCCGATGCCGCGGATCCCGGGAGCCGAACTTTTGCAGCGCGCTATGTGCTCGAAGGTGAAGCGGCCTCGGCGCCGCTCGGCTCGACCGTTACCATCACATTGGCCACTACACAAAGCTCCGGCAATCAGTCCGTCCTGGTGCCAGTCGGGGCCATATATGATCCCGGCAACGGACCGGGCGTCTGGATCGTGGACGACAAGTCAGAAGTGAAGTTCCGGTCCGTGAAAATTGCCTCAATCGGTCAGGAGGAAGTCATCGTCTCTCGCGGGGTCGATCCCGGCGAGAAAGTGGTGGCGCTCGGGGCGCATCTGCTGCACGACGGACAAGCCGTTAGCTTGGCAAACGAGGAGAAGATATCCGATGCGAAGTTTTAATCTCTCCGCTCTGGCGGTGCGGGAACGCGCCATTACGCTGTTCTTCATCTTTGCTTCGGCATGTGCGGGCATCTATGCCTATTTTCATCTGGGACGAGCGGAAGATCCCTCTTTTACGATCAAGGTGCTCACGGTAACGGCGGTGTGGCCCGGAGCAACCGCCCAGGAAATGCAGGATCTCGTGGCCGAGCCGTTGGAGAAAAGGCTGCAGGAGTTGCGCTGGTATGATCGGGTGGAAACCATCACGCGTCCCGGGCTGGCGTTGATGACGCTGCAACTTCTCGATAAAACTCCGCCCGGAGAAGTTGCCGAGCAGTTTTATCAAGCGCGAAAGAAGCTGGCAGATGAGGCGCCCAACTTGCCGCAAGGCGCGCTGGGGCCTTTCGTTAACGACGAGTATTCGGACGTTGCCTTCGCCCTCTACTCGGTGGAGGCTCCCGGTTTTCCGCTCCGCCAGCTGACCCGCGTCGCCGAAGACCTGCGGCAGAGATTCCTCCATGTGCCGGGAGTCAAAAAGGTGGATATCGTTGGGGAACAACAAGAGCGAATATTTGTCGACTTTTCTTATCCGCGGTTGACCACGCTGGGCATCTCGCCGGCGCAAATCTTTTCCGCCCTTTCGCGAGAGAATGCGGTGACTCCAGCAGGGTCAATTGATACGGATGGCGCGCAGGTTTTTGTCCGCCTTGACGGCGCATACACCGACATTAATAAAATCCGCGACACCCCGATCGTGACCGGAAACCAAAGCTTCAAACTATCCGATATTGCGAATGTCACGAGAGGCTACGAAGATCCAGCCACCTTTGTCATTCGGCACAATGGAGAGTCCGCCTTGCTGCTGAGTGCGGTTATGAAAGAGGGCTGGAACGGGCTGGATTTAGGCGAGGCCCTCCGGGCCGAAAGCGACAAGATCTCCTCCAGCCTGCCAACGGGAGTCAGCCTGAAAAAAGTCACCGATCAAGCCGTCAATATCAGCTCGGCGGTAGACGAATTTATGCTCAAGTTCGCGATGGCGGTCTGCGTGGTAATGCTGGTCAGCCTGTTGAGCTTGGGGTGGAGAGTCGGAATCGTCGTGGTGGCGGCAATCCCGCTGACCCTGGGTGCGGTATTTGTAATCATGATGATTACGGATCGGGTTTTTGATCGAATCACATTGGGAGCGCTCATCATCTCGCTGGGGCTCCTGGTAGATGACGCCATCATCGCCATCGAGTCCATGGTGGTGAAGATGGAGGAAGGAGTGGATCGCATCCAAGCCGCGGCTTATGCCTGGAGCCATACCGCAGCGCCCATGCTTGCCGGGACACTGGTGACCGTAATCGGATTTTTGCCGGTGGGTTTCGCGCGGTCGACTGCGGGAGAATATGCCGGAAACATCTTCTGGATCGTCGGATTCTCTTTGATTACCTCGTGGATCGTGGCGGTGGCTTTCACTCCCTATCTTGGAGTAAAACTTCTACCCCAGATCAAAGCCATAGAAGGAGGCCATGCGGGGATCTATTCCACTCCACGATACCAGCGGATCCGCCGTTTTGTCACCTGGTGTGTGAGGAAAAAATATACGGTAGCCGGCATTGTCGTTGAGGCATTTCTAATGGCAGTAGGAGGGATGACTGTCGTGGAGAAACAGTTTTTCCCGAACTCTGACCGGCCTGAATTGTTGGTTGAGGTCCAGCTTCCATTGGGAACCAGCATCGAGACGACCAGCGCAGCAGCCAAAAAGATCGAACACTGGCTTTCGGAACAACCCGAATCGAAAATCGTGACCTCCTATATCGGAGCGGGTGCTCCCCGGTTTTTCTTTTCCTACAATCCAGAGCTGCCTGATCCCTCCTTTGCGAAGATTGTGGTTTTGACACCGAATGCGGAGGCAAGGGATCATCTCAAATTGCGCCTGCGTCAAGCGACCGCCGACGGCCTGGCGCCGGAAGCGAGAATTCGCGTGACGCAGTTGGTATTCGGTCCCTACTCTCCCTTTCCCGTCGCTTTTCGGGTGATGGGGCCCGATCCGGCAAAACTTCGGGAGATCGCTCACCGTGTGGCAGAAATCATGCGCAACGATCCGGATATGCGCACAGTGAATATGGACTGGGGAGAACGCGTTCCCAAGTTGCACTTCGTTTTGGATCAAGAGCGATTGCAGCTCATTGGGCTTTCACCCCAAGAGGCAGCGCAGCAGTTGCAGTTCCTCTTGAACGGTCAAACCATCACTCAGGTTCGTGAGAACATTCGAGCGGTAAATATTGTTGTGAGAAGTGCGGGACCCGAACGATTAGATCCGACCAAGCTGCTAAATTTCACGCTCACGACCCGGAATGGAAAACCGATTCCGGTAAGCCAGATCGGACGCGTAGAGATCCAATCAGAAGAGCCGCTCGTCAAGCGGCGGGATCGTGTTCCTACCATCACCGTACAGGGTGACAATATTGAGACGACCCAACCGCCGGATGTGTCTTCCCGGATTTGGGCCAAGCTTGCTTCAATTCAAAAGGCGCTACCGGAAAACTATCGGATCGAGATGGCGGGCTCGATCGAGGAATCAAGTAAAGCCAACTCAGCGCTGGCTCCACTTTTCCCCATCATGCTCCTGCTCATGCTGGCCGTCATCGTAATTCAGGTGCGTTCTCTTTCAGCCATGTGGATGGTGATGTTGACCAGCCCGCTCGGATTGATCGGGGCAGTGCCGGCACTACTCATTTTTCACCAGCCTTTTGGATTTAACGCCATTCTCGGTTTGATCGGCCTGTCGGGTATCTTGATGCGGAACACACTGATTTTGATCGGCCAGATTCATACCAATCAGGCAGATGGTCTTGATCCTTATCATGCAATCATCGAGGCCACGGTCCAACGGTCGCGACCAGTCATCCTGACCGCACTGGCCGCAGTGCTGGCATTTATTCCGCTCACTCATTCGGTGTTCTGGGGATCCATGGCTTATGTACTGATCGGAGGCACCGCCGTTGGCACGGTTTTGACGCTTGCCTTCCTTCCCGCTCTCTACGCCATCTGGTTTCGCGTTAGGTACGTCGAACGGAGTCATGCCGGACATCAGCCAGGTGGACGACCCCAAATTAGCAAAGGCGTCGTCATAGCCAATCGTGGCTGATTTTGCCATCAGCCGATCCATGTGTTACATGGATACATGCAAAAGATTCAGATCCTGTTTCCTGATCCGGTCATGGCCCGGCTCAGGGAACTTGCCCGCTTACAGGATCGGCCGGTCAGCGAGATCGTCCGGCGCGCGGTGGACGAGGCGCTGGTAAAGAGCCCTGAGGCGCCTCGACACCCAAAGCGGATACCCTCTTTCCGGGGCGGGAAAATGCTCTGCGCAGCGAAAGACCTCCGGGAGGCTCTTTATTCGGAGCGATTAAACAAGCAAGCTAGATGAAAAGCCTTGATACGAACATCTTGGTTTATGGCTCCAATGAGGACGCCCCGGAGTATGGCAAGGCGCGAAAATTGATCGAAAGCCTCGCCGAGACGCCGCAGGACTGGATCATAGCGGACCAGGTCCTGATCGAGACCTATCGAGCACTGCGAAATCCGGCACTGATGCAGCACCCACTCTCAGCCACCGAGGCGAGGGCTCTGTTGCATTTTTATCGGGAAGAGGCCGGCTGCCGGCGCTGTTGTTACGAGCTCGGGACCTGGATCCCGCTTCAGAAATATTTAAACTCAACCCGGTTCGACCCAAGGAAGACGTTCGACGCCGTCCTGGCTGTCACTCTGCTGAGCAACGCCGTAGATACGTTCTACACGCGCAACACGAAGGATTTTAAGCAGTTTGGTTTTCGGACCCTGATCAACCCAATTGATTAGCAGTTCAGCTTCCGGAATTTCATCGTGTCGTACTCGGATTTCATCGAGCGCTGATCCGAAGATCTGCCAATGACCGAAACAATGCGATTTTGATTTCCGGCGGCGAACCTTGATTAACCGCTTTTACATCAAGAAAGGGATGGCCAGAGGTCTGCATGCCAATTCGAGCCAGAGCTTGGACCGTTTCACCGGCTCCGGGAACGCTCAAGGGGCTAAGTCGGTGGTTGGCGGAGTCGGTCGCGAAAGCTCAGGTTAAACTCCGGAAGATCGACCCGATTGTGTTCTATTTTTTGACCGAACAGCTTTGTCCCTCACCAAACTGAAGCCCTCTTAAAACCGGGTTCGTTGTTCCTCGCATGAGCAGGCAGAGGCCTCGCACATCTCCCGCGCTGTCCGTAAACCCATCATATCCCAAAAGCCGAGGCCCACCAAGCCCTTGCGATACCGGGATGCAAGCGATGAGGGCCAGTCGGCAACATCCGTCCTGAGGAAACGCACCAGATGGGGGCAGGTCGCGGAACAGGAACTGTCTCAAGCGACCTGGCCAGATCTGTCTATCCGGACGATCTAAAGATAATTGACCTGTCCCTATCTAACCTTCCTCTACCGACTGGATCCAAGCGACCTGCCGCAAACCCCGCAATACCGGAAAAGGGAAAACTTTCTTCCGGAAAACAGAAAGCGCAGTTCTGATGGCTAGCCGGAGAGACGGTCAGGCCGGTTTCGAGTATTCCGCCATGCCCGTGATATCAATTACCACGACAGGTTCATCGCCCACAACCCATGCGTCATGACCCGGAGGCACGACCCCCCACGTCTGCCGGGCCGAACTCCTCTTCACTGCCGCGCCGAAAAAGGGAAACACGCGGGTGCACCTACGTCGAAAGGCGTATCGACAGATTGGTTCTAGATGTCAAGATGTACCAAGAAACACGCTCTCGCAGCTATTATGGACCAACTAAGTTCAGATCCACAACGCGCTGATCCGTATAAGAATTTCAAGTTTCGTCTTAGTTGGGAGGGCCGTTACGTGGCCGGGTTTAGCGAAGTCAGCGGCCTGACCGAAGAAATATCGGTCGTTGATTACCGAGAAGGACAGTATCCAATCAGCTCTCATAAAGCGGCTGAGCGGATAGAGTACGAGGTGATCGAATTAGAACGTGGTGTGACCTACGACAGCGACTTTAAGCAATGGGCCAGCAAAATCTGCCAATACGAATGCGAAAGAGACGTGGAAGTTCCACTCAAAGACATTCGTATCGACCGATACAATGAGAAAGGCGAAATCACCGCGGCTCACACGATCCATCGCTGCCGGGTCTCCGAGTTTCATGCCCGTCCAGAGCTCGATGCCGCCACGACCAGTCCGGAAATCCGACGGATCAAGCTGGAACACGAGGGATGGGAACGGGAAAAATGAAAGTGAGTTGCCTGGGACTCGAACCCCTCTTTAGAAATTCGCTTTCGACTTCGGAAGTCCTGGAACGGTCACGATAGGTGATCTAGTCAGAAGGCTGAGGAAAGGTACGCGACCGCACAGCCATTAAAGTCTCCGTTGCAGCACGGGCGCGGGCGTCGATCTCTCGTTTGCTTGGCGCTGGGCGCGCGCGCAGCAATAGCTGGATCTGGAGACCACCCAGCAGTGCGCCAAAATAACGGCCTGCCAGGACATCTGGATCCCCGGCGATGACTAATCCGCGAGCTTTAGCTTTTCTGATCAATTCGATGAGCGCCTTTTGGTTCGCCTCGCGACCGCTCCGGTCGAGTGCCCGACCAATCTCGGGAGCGCGATCAGACTCGGCAATCGCGAGCCGAAAGACGGTCAGCACTTCAGGATGGCACACCGTTTTCAAGATGGATACGCCGAATCCAACGAGCAACGTCGCTAGCGCATCCCGGGTCTGCGGCACAGGAGTCGCCGTACATACCAGATGGGGACAGGTCAGCTATCTCAGGAGAAGGAGGCAGCAAGAAGAGGACAGGTCACCGGTCTCAGCACCCCAGACAGGTCAGCATATCCGAGGGATACGTACCGGCTGGGACAGGTCAGCTATCTCAGCATTCAAAGGGATGTAACATCGACGCGAATGCTCCTGATCGTTGAGTTCATCAATCGTCCGTTAAGACGAGCACAACCTACCCTCCCAGAGAACTAACTGTTCTTTCGGAGAAATCATTGCTCGGACGGAGACGAGTCGGTTCCACCCGATCGACCTTGTTGCGGTTCCTTTCCGAGAGCAACAACAATGTCTGAAGCCGGCGTAGCGCAGCACAGCAAAACCATATCCTTGCGTATCGGTGCTGCCGGCGATTGAGTGTAGAGA
>DASUWQ010000464.1:0-3989 GCA_036378375.1 Chthoniobacterales bacterium | reverse complement strand
TTGTTATTTGATGCCGGATCGGCTTGTATAGCCGATTGGCCTCGGTTAAGTGCGACTCTGGCCGTTTTTAATGAGAGCAGCGATTGTAGTGGCCGCGGGCAATAGTCAGCGAATGGGCTTCGACAAGCTCACTGCGGACTTGGGCGGAAGACCGTTGTTTATCCGTACCTTAGAGCGGTTTGAGACCTGTCCGGAAGTGGATGAGATCGTGTTGGTCGCGAACGAAGAACGCATCAAGCCCTTCGGCAACCTGGTCGGAGAATATGGGCTTAAGAAGGTAGCAGCGGTGGTAGCCGGCGGCGCGGATCGGCATTTGTCGGTCTGGAACGGCTTAGAGGCTTTGAGTGAAGGTGCTGATCTGGTCGCCGTACATGATGGGGCCAGGCCTCTGATTTCGAGTGCGACCATTTCCAAAGCGATGCTCCTCGCAACTAAATTCGGAGCAGTTGCATTAGCGGCTCCAGTGGTCGAAACATTGAAAAAAGCCGATAGTGATGGTTTGGTAACCGGCAGTATTGACCGCTCAGGACTGTGGACGATGCAAACGCCACAAATCTTCAGGCGAGATTGGTTGGTTGCCGCGTATGAGTTGGTGCTGGCTCGCGGAGCCAGGGTTACGGACGAGACATCGGCGGCAGAACTGGCCGGATTTCCGGTGCGCCTAATGCACAGCGGAGACTGGAATTTGAAGGTGACGTACCCGGGTGATTTGGAACTAGCTCGCAACCTATTCAGCCTAGACACGACTAAAATAGCAACTGGAACATGAGGCGGCCGCAAATTCTCCGTCTGACTATCTGAAGATTTGACAAATGGTATATCAGACAACAAAGCTCAAGAACGGGATTCGGGTAGCCACATGCGAGATGCCCCAGATGAAGAGCGTCAGTGTGGGCATCTGGGTCGCGGTGGGCGGCCGCCACGAGCCAGAAGAACACTGCGGCATCTCCCACTTTCTTGAGCATCTTCTATTTAAGGGCACCAAGACGCGGAACGCCCAGAGGCTGACAGAAGAGGTGGAAGGGGTGGGCGGATTTATCAATGCTTTCACCACCGAAGATCACACCTGCTTTTATGCAAAAGCAGCGGCCCATTACTTCGATATTCTAGCGGATGTGCTGACCGATATGTTTCGCAACTCGGTGTTGGCGGATGTCGAGATTGAGCGAGAACGCGACGTCATTCGGGAAGAGATTTTGATGTATCGCGATCAGCCCTCTCAGTTTTCGCAAGAGTTGTTAAGCGGAGTTATGTGGCCAAGCCACGCTTTGGGCCGGCCGTTGACCGGTTCGCTGGAGTCGATCAGTAAGATCCGCCGGCGAGAACTGGTTCAATACATCGAGCGGAATTACAACGGAAGCACCACGGTGATCACGGTGGCAGGACGATGCCGCCATGAAGAGGTGGTCAGTAAATTCGAATCGTCAATGGCGGATCTTCCGACAGGATCTCCTCCGGAATTTGATCGTTGGAATGGAACCAAGCTTCAGAACCGGATGGCGATAGCCAAGGAAGGAACCGAGCAAACGCATTTAGCGCTGGGTTATCACGCTATCGATAGAAACGACGACCGCCGCCACGCTCTAAAGCTTCTTAGCGTTATCCTGGGCGAGAATATGAGTTCCCGCCTGTTCCAACAGCTCAGGGAGCGCTACGCCTACTGTTACTCTGTGCATAGCGGAACGCTCGTGCTCGAAGATTCGGGATTGATGAGCATCTGCGTCGGATTAGAGCCGGGCAAATTAAAGAGCGCCCTGCGAGCAATTCGCCATGAACTGGAGCGATTCTGCGCCGAGATGCCCAGCGAAAAAGAGCTCCGGCAAGCGCAGGAGTATACGATCGGCCAAAATGAACTTAGCTTGGAAAGCACCACTAATCAGATCATGTGGATGGGTGAATCCATTATCGCTTACGAGCACGTAATCCACCCGGAAGAAGTCCAAGCGAAAGTCAAAGAAGTCACTCCTCAAGCGATCCAGGCGGTTGCCCTTCTCTGTTTTGATCCCGCTCGGATGGGCCTGGCCGTAGTCGGTCCGGTTGGGGAGGGTGATATGCATCGCTGGGTGGCTGAGAGTGGGTTGTGAACGTTTCCGGACGAGAAGTTCTGGGTTCCAAGCTCAACGTTCGAAGTTCAACGTTTCCGTTCCGACGGCGGACACGTTGAAGACGTCGTGTCAAGGCGCGGTGCGCAACGTAAAACTTAGAACTTAAAACCTAGAACTTAGAACCGTTTGCCCCGATACCGGATCAGGTCTACGATTGGAATTCGCTAAGTTTCCATGAACGTAGAAGTCGAGAATTTACCGAATTGTTTGGCCTCATTGAGGGTAGAGCTGCCTCCGGAACGCGTAACCAAAGAATGGAACGATGTTGTAAAAGGGTTCAAGGAGGTTGCCCGCATACGTGGTTTTCGGCCTGGGAAGGCCCCTCAGAACGTGGTCGAATCAAAATTTCGCAAAGAGATCCAAGAAGAGTTAACGCGAAAACTCGTTAACGAATCGACCAAAGAAGCAATTCGGGAAAAAGGCCTTCGGGTTTTATCCGTATCAAACGTTGAAGATGTTGAATTTACGCCCGAGCGCAGCATGCGTTTCACGGCGACCGTGATTACTTCGCCCCAGTTTGAACTGCCTGAATACAAAGGGATTCCGGTGACGGTACCACCGCTGGAAGTGTCAGATCCCGAAGTGGAAACGGCGCTGGAACGGCTCCGGGAGCGGCACGCTACCTTTACCGAACAGACGGAGGGTGCATTTGAAATGGGAGGCTTTGGCGTAGTCGACTTCGAAGCGACAGTCGATGGGCAACCGTTGCTGGAAGCGATTCCGGATGCTCCGAAGCGTCTCGGCAGCGGCAAAGATTTCTGGATTAAACTCCAGGAAGACAGTCTGTTGCCGGGTTTTGGCGCCGCGGTAGTTGGAATGCAAATCGGCGAACGGCGTGAATTTGATCTCAAACCGCCAGAAGATTTTCCGGTCAAGCCTCTGAAGGACCGTGTGATCCACTTTCAGGTGGAACTGAAGGCGCTCAAACAGATGGAGTTGCCGGAATTTAATGATGAGTTCGCCGCCCAGATTGCCCCCGGCGTTAGTTTAGACCAACTGCGAGGTCAGTTGCGGGAGAAGCTTACTGAGCAAAAGACTGAAGAGATTGAGCGAGCGAAGCGTAACCAGATTATTGATTATCTAACTCAGAGGGTCGAATGCGAGTTGCCGCAGAGCTACGTCAAGGATGAGACGCGGCGAATCATGTCTGAGATTGTGGAGCAAAACCAACTCAGAGGCGTTAGCGAAGATGCTTTACGGGAGAGCGGTAAGGAGATCATGAATGTCGCCTCTCGCAGCGCCAAAGACCGGCTCAAGGCGAGCTTTATCCTAACCAGGATTGGTGAAGTCGAGAAAATCGAGGTCAGCGGTCCAGAATTGAAACGCCGGGTAGAATCCCTGGCGGCGCAACATGGGATGGCGTACGAGAAAGTGATGTCGGAGTTGGATAAGAAAGGTGCAATTCCTCAGCTGGTCGACGAGATCCAGGTGGGCAAGGTCCTTGATTTCCTAACCTTGAATGCTAACGTCGAAACGAGTTCGGAGGCTGAATCAACGCGATAATCCGGGCCGATTTATTCATGTCGAAATCCAACTATTCTAAGCCAAGCTCATACCTGGTTCCCATGGTGATCGAGCAGACGGGAAGGGGAGAGCGAAGCGTCGATATTTATAGCCGGTTGCTAAACGATCGGATCGTATTCATTGGGACGGCTATCGACGATAACGTTGCCAATCTAGTGGTGGCGCAAATGCTTTTTCTGCAAATGGCGGATCCGAAAAAGGATATCAATATTTACATCAATTCGCCCGGGGGCTCCGTCACGGCTGGGTTGGCGATTTACGATACGATGCAGTTCGTCACCTGCGACGTAGCAACCTATTGTGTTGGGATAGCCGCGAGCATGGGAGCCGTTTTGCTGGCTGCCGGGACCCGCGGGAAAC
>DASUWQ010000463.1:0-5107 GCA_036378375.1 Chthoniobacterales bacterium | reverse complement strand
TTTTCCCGCGTCCAAACGGGCCCAATTCGTCCGGCGGATCGCGAGCCCGAAAGCAGTGGGTGGGCAGGTCGTGGTTGCGCTTCCTTTGCGGCAGACGGTTAGCTATGCGACGTGGGTGCCAACTGCGGATAGGCAAGTGGTCCCGGAAATGGTCCAACTGCAGCTTGAGAAACGCGGCTTAGTGCAACGCCAGAGCTCCGACGCCTCGCTCGATGTCCGGATTCTAGAGGTACAGGAGGAAAGATCTCTCGCGCTGGCCATCGTGCTCTTGCCGGACCTAGCGCCGGAGCTGGCCGTCGAGAACGCGGTGAGATTTGAGCCGGAACCATTTACGCTACCGCTTCCCCAGGATCGACTCATCGTTTGGCGCGAACGCCAGCGCTTGGCGATCACGATTAGCCGGGGCCGAGATCCGATCCATTTTCAGGTCCTCTCCGCGGAAGAAGTATCAGGCGAGAGCGTTAACGAGATCCGCTGCATCTTGCTGCAACTGGAATCCCAACACATGATCAACCAATTGCTTGGTCTGGCGGTTTGGGGGGATTTCACAGATGCAGAAGTCGAACGGTTGCAACAAGGGCTTGGTCTCAAGACCTTTCGGGAATCGCTTCCGCCCCCCAGTTTGCCGGCGACACCGTCTAAACTGCTGCCTCCTCAGGTTTCGGTTCTGCACGAAAAAGCCAGGCGCCGTCGCCGGGTTCGCCGTCTGATAGCCGCCGCCGCAGCGTACTTGCTCGCGGTTCTAGCGATCATCGGCTACATTTATTGGCAGCAGCACCGGATCACTGAATTGCAGAATCAGTTGAGCGCGGAACACCCCACCGTGGCTGCGATTCAAGGGACGGCGGATCAATGGCGCAAAGTCGAATGGGCGGTCGACCCTAAAATGTACGCAGTAGAACTGTTGCACCAGGTTGCCGATCTACTTCCTCCCCAGGGAATGCGATTGACCGCGTTTCAAATCGAGAAAGGTAAGTTAATCGTTCGCGGTGAAGCCAGCACCGCTGCGGCAGCGTTCAAGTTCAACGAGGATATCAAGCAAAATGCGGCTCTGAAGCAGTTTCGATGGGACATGAAAAGCCCGAGTCTGCGCCCCGATGGTCGAGCCGAATTCATTATAGAAGGAGAACCTAGCGTTGCGAAAGTTGACTAAAGGCGAGAAACGGTTGTCGCTGGTGCTCGGGGTAGCCATCCTTGTGATGGGAACCTTTTATCTGGTCAGCTATTTGCTCGATATTGAATCCGACCTGGCGCTTAAGATCCGGGGCCTGGAAGCCAATGCCAATACCGACCAGGTCTGGCTTCGAGAGAAGCAATTCTGGCTGGACCGCAAGCAATGGATCGACCAAAAGCAGCCGCGAGTGGCAGCGGGCGCTGTGCCGCAATCGGAGCTCTTGCAGTCTCTAACCACGAGCGCGCAGAATCACAAGTTGACCATCCAGGAACAAAGCTTCGCTGACGCCAAGAGCACGGCGAATTATCAGGCGGTCGCTGTCCGTCTGAAGCTGACCGGTACTCTGGAGGATGTCGTTCGTTGGCTGGTTGAAGTTCAGCAACCGGAAAAGTTCCAAGCGGTGACCAATTTTTCTTTGAAAAGCCAAGAGAAACCGCCTGCGGTCGATCTGGAATTAGAAGTTGCACGTTGGTACTCGCCTCATGCGTAAAGAAATAGTAGAGAAGCAAACCATGCGGAATCTAACCTGCAAAATTCACCCGCTGGTCGCGGTATTTGCCGGGTGTTGGCTGCTGGTCGGGATCGGTCGCTCGGATGAAACGGTACCGAAGGGGTTCGAGGTTGCTCGGTACCAGCAAGTCTGGGAACGAAACCCGTTTACGCTGGTGACCCCGTCACTCGCAGGCCCGGCATCGCCCTTTTCAAAACTGATCCTGGTAAACTGGCTGCATGATAAAGGGAAGGATATCGTGTTTGTAGAGGACACCGAAACGAATGAGATAAAAAAGATCACTAAGGACGAGGGGGCTAATTCTGATCGGTTACGGTTGATCGAAGTGGTACCCAACAAGAATCCCGGTCTGATTATCGCCAAGCTCACGAACGGAAAAGAAGAAGGAATCGTCAAATTCAAGTTTGAGCAGGGGCAGAGCAACCAGGTTGTAAATCCAAACATGGCCATGCAAAGGCAGATCCCGGGCCAACCTCAAGTCGGACCAAATAGTCAACAGTTTGGGGGAGCGCTCCGCAGAGGAGTTCCTCAAGTGCCGACCGGAGTAAACCAACCGAATATGCAACGGAACCCAGTGAATGCTCCCGAGGCGCAAGACGTTCGTCGCCGGCGGATGCTTCCAACCCCTGGTCAGAATCAGGTTCCGCAGACCAATGCTGCGCAACTTAACGGTCAACAGAATAACGCGCAGCAGAATAACGTTCAGCAAAATAACAATCAGGCGGCATCCGACGACGACGACGAATAACATGAAAAAAATTTGGCTTCTCCCCCTCGGACTCGTAGTCTCATGCTGGTACTGCGGAGCTACCTGGGCTCAGAACAAGATTGAGGTCAACCCGACCGGTCATACCAAGATCGAGTCAAATCAAGCGGACCCGTCGCCCGCAAACGCAACGCCGAATCGGAAAATAGTAACCCCGGGAACTCCAGGAGATCCGGGCTCTGAGACATCGACGTTCTCGGCGGTTAACAACAACATCACCACGATCTTACAAGACTATCAGGAGTTGACCGGTAAAACCGTCATCGAAGATAGCAATCTCAGCGCGAATGCGGTTCCGATTACGATCTTAGTTCCCAACCCGGTGCCGCGTGAGCAACTGGTCCGGCTCATTGAAGCAGCCCTTTTACTTAATAATTACGCTTTCGTTCCGGGGCCTAGCGAGAACACGGTTAAGGTGATCAACTTGAATACCGGCAAGAACCCCCGAAGTGAAGGGGTTCGTCTCTATACGACGCCGGATAGCCTGCCTGAAGGTGAGCAGATCGTGAGTTATTACATGCCGCTGAATTATATCTCGGCGCAGGAAGCACTGGCCGTTTTTCAGACCCATGTTTTACCTCGGGCATATACGGCGTTTGTGCCGGTGAACAGCGCCCAGGCAGTGGTGATCACCGAGAATACCAGCGTCATTAGAGAACTGATCGCATTAAAACAATTAATCGATGTGCCGCCGGCGGCGACCTCGACTGAGTTTGTCCAACTGATTCGAGCGGATGCGGAGCGGGTTACGGACACCCTGAACAAACTGTTGGAAAACCAGGGGAAAGGGACGGGCGGCCCGCAGACTCCGGGTGCTCCCGGTAACGTGCAGATCAATTACGCCGCGGGCTCATCAGGCATTGCCGGTTTACAGGCCCAACTAGTTGCGGATGCGAGGACGAATCGGATCCTAGTGGTTTCCCGGCCTCAAAATATGGCCCAGCTCAGGTCGCTGATTCAATCCTTTGACCAGCCGAACCTGGCGGAGAGACCGCTGGAGTACAAGCTCCGGTACGTCGCGGCGGGGGATGTTCTACCGGTTCTCAAAGATCTTTTGTCCGAGACTCCAGAACAAGGTGGGCAGGGTGGAACCGGTGGGACCAGCGGCACTTCCGGAGGGCAACAGCAGCAGCCGAGCCAACAACGCGCAGTCTCCAGTAATACGCCTAGCAGCACATCCAGCAGCTATGCCGGCGGATACTCTCAAACCAATGCCACTGGCGGAGGTTCGCAACAGGGACAGGATCTGCTCCAGGATCCAAACGAGGAGCTCGGGCCGCAGTCGATTGTGGTTGGCAAGACCCGGGTCATTTCCGACGCGAAAGATAACAAGATCATCGTCATTGGTCCACCCGAGAGCATTCAGAAAGTGCGCATGCTGCTCGAACGGTTGGATCAAAGGCCGCAACAAGTTTACCTGGCCACGGTCATTGGAAACTTAACCCTTAACGGCGAGACCGATTTGGGTGTCGATTGGGCTCAAACGTTCAAGAAGATCTCCGGTCAGCAGAGTGGGATTGCGTCCGCTAATCTGAACAGTAACGTTAACGACCAATCGCTTATCGGTACCGGTACGAATAGCAGCAGCAGTAGCAGCAGCACCGGAGTGGTCAACCCGGGCTCAATCCTAAGTACTGCCATGATACCTGGTCTGCAGGGGCTGGCTATCTACGGAAAGATCGGCGACGCGTTAAGCGTTTTCATAAGGGCGCTTGATTCCCGCAGCCACTTCACGATTTTGGCCCGGCCAGCCGTCTATACTGCAAACAACAAACGGGCGGTGATTTCGAACGGCCAACAAGTTCCCATTCCGGGAACTTCTCTTTCTAACGTTCCAACTACGGCGACTGGCACTACTGCGGGCTCGGTTGCTTCAGTCGAATCAACCGTGCAATATGAAGACGTTGAGCTTCGCCTGGAGGTAATTCCCCTGATCAACTCGAACAACGAAGTTACCTTAAAGATCGCTCAGATTAATAATACTCTTGGTAGCAACGTCAATATTTCTGGAAACGAAGTTCCGATCATCAATAGCCAGCGTTTAACCACAACGGTAACGGTTCCCAGCGGTGCAACCGTGGTATTAGGAGGATTGATCCAGGATCAAATTGAAAAGACAGATAATGGCATTCCTTATGTGGATAATATCCCGTATTTGGGCCATTTGTTTAAATACACCACGCGAATAAAGAACCGGACCGAGCTGTTGATTTTCATTCAGCCCACGATTGTCGATAACAACGTCGATGCTTACCGGGCTAGCCTGAAGGAAGAAAAACGGTCTGTCGTTGGTTCCGAAATGAGCGATCTCGCCCATCCCAACGATTACGCAAACCCGGGGCCTACCGGGAAGAAGCTGAAGAATCAGAAGTGATTGGGAATGCGGAAGCGTGATTGGTGATTTGTGATTGGTGATTTGTGAAAGGCGACGGCTCGCCCTTCTTTGGTAGGGCGAGGCTCTCGAACGGCTGCAGACCTTCAGCAGGGCCTAAATGCTATGAAATCAAAATGAGCATGGTTAGGCCTGAGATCCCGCCGAGCCGTTACCCAGCGCTGTGCCACGGCTCGGCGAGTTCTTAGGCCTAACCACGCAAATCTTGATTCGGCACCGTCCTTCCCTGCTAGGCCTTTCGGGTAGTTCGGGAGCCTTGCCCTA
>DASUWQ010000462.1:0-5872 GCA_036378375.1 Chthoniobacterales bacterium | reverse complement strand
CGATCGATCCGATCGCAGCCGCCGCTCATCTGGTCACGCTGATTTATCAAGCGCTGCCCCGGAGCTCCGATGCTCGTGACCCCATGGTAATAACCATCGGCATGATCCAAGGAGGACACACGAGCAATGTGATTCCAGACTTAGTCACCCTGAAAGGAACGATTCGCGCTCTTCGGCGAGAGGTGGCGATCGAGGCTAGTTCAACTCTCGAACGGCTTGCGGAGGCGACCGCTCGAGCCTTCAAAGCCGATATAAAGGTGGAGTTTAAGAATCTATTGAACGGCATGGTGAATGACGAAATGACCGCGCACACTTGGGCTCAAGTGGCTGGCGAGTTCCTTGGCCCAGAGAATGTAGTGTCTAATGATCCGCCGAGTCTTGGCGGCGAGGATTTCGCTGATTACGTTGCGAAAGTGCCGGGCTGTATGTTGACCCTGGGAGTAGCCTTCCCAGATAGGAAGGTAACGCCGCTACATACGGCTACTTTTGAGCTCAATGAAGCCGCTTTGTTAATAGGGCCCAAACTCCTGGCGCGATGCATGCTGCATTGGAACAAAAAGCGAGCGAGAGTGTGATCTTAATTAAACTCGGTTACGATATCGCCTTCGGTCTCCCGGCCGCCACCACCATTGTCTATGTCCTACACGTTCATCCTTCTCGCACCGCGGACTTGGTGACTCCGGAAAGTTTCCGCGTTGAACCGAGTTTGCCGGTTGAAGAGTACTTTGACGGATTCGGGAATCGTTGTGGTCGCTTAAATGCACCAGCAGGTAATATTCGGTTGCTTAACGAAGCAGTTATCCGGGATTCCGGTGAGCTCGATCCTTGCGTCCCCACCGAAAGCCAGAATGATGTTACTTCGTTGCCGCTCGAGACCCTGACTTTCGTTCTTCCGAGCCGATACTGCGAGGTTGATAGTGAATTGCTGGAATTTGCCTGGTCGACCTTTGGTTCAACACCGCCCGGCTGGCAGCGCGTCCAAGCGGTCTGTGACTTTGTCCACGGGCATATTCGATTTGACTACATGCGGGCAAGAGCCAACCGGACAGCGCTTGAGGCGTTTCGTGAAAGAGTTGGCGTTTGCCGCGACTTTACTCACTTGGCGATTACCTTGTGCCGTTGCCTGAATTTTCCCGCGCGTTATGTCACAGGTTATCTGGGTGATATTGGGGTTACTCCCAGTCCGGACCCGATGGACTTTAGCGCTTGGTTCGAAGTTTTTCTGGGTAAGCAATGGTACACTTTTGATGCTCGCCACAACACGCGCCGAATCGGTCGGGTCGTGATTGGCAGAGGTCGCGATGCTGGCGACGTTCCGATCACCGTGGCATTTGGAAAGCATACTTTAGTGCATTTCCAAGTCACCACGGAACAAATTGACGGAGCCAAACCGTGATGGAGTTAGATTTCAGTTGCTAACTAACCGTTTTTCTGGTTTGCTGCCTGCCTCTCTTTGAAAGGAGGCAATATGATCGAAACGCGAATTGACTGGTTTTACTCGAAGCGTCGTATGGTCGTATTGCCCCACCTAGGGATGGCCAAGCCGTAAAATCGGCTCTCGACGCTCGTCCGCCGCAATCGCGGCGTATTTCCTTCGGTCAACCTGAGTCGCGCTGAGCGCGCTCACGGTGAGTAACAACAATCTTTCACTCGATCAGAGTATCTCTCTGTCGATTCGCCGTTACCAAGCTCGATGATTACCACAGAACAGCCTGAGAGTGCCAAGACGACCCAGAAACGGGCCGCAGGCTCCGATTTGCAGAGTGAAAAAATCATCGATTTCTTCACCGCCCGGCGCGCTTTGTTAAAAGACGCCGAAGCGGAGGACCGATTACTAGGGTTAGAAGAAACGGTTCGCTTAGCTGCGGAGCAAAGACGACGTTATATCCGCTTACCGGATCCGGTCGCGGACACCGCACTGCTGTTCATTTTGATAGCGGCGGTGTTGCTAGCGCTCCTGGTCATTGCCGGCTTTGGGTGAAAGTAAGTTTGGTAGGCGTAACTTGACCGGAGCCCCAGGGTTGGCGGGGCGAGGCTCCGGATCAGCCCACGATGTTAGCAAAGCTGCCGGCGATGGTAGGGCGAAAAACTCGGCGCGGACAGGACGTGATTAGCTCTTTCGCGCGTCCGCGCCGGTTTTGAGCCGTTCCGTGGGGTTGGATCGTACACGGCACAGCGCGAATAGAAACGGCGTGTAGGCGACGACCTCGAAGACCTGCCGATCCTCACGCCGCGGCTCAAAACCGGCGCGATTTACTCCCAAATGTTTAGCCATACTGTAGCGCGCCGAGTTTTTCGCCCTACCGGCGCGGCCTTCGCCGGTGCGCGGATTCGCTTATTCGCCGATTCGAATTAGGTCGCTGCCGCTGCGGTCTTTTTGCCGGCGAGCTCCGTCAGGAATTCTTCGTGATTAAGCGGATGCGAGAACATCGGAAAGTCGTGTTCAATTGCGTTTTGGTGCGCTTCTTCGCTAACGGTAGCCGCGCAATCTTTTAACGTAACCACATTGTAGCCCAGTTCATAGGCGGTCCGCATCGTTGATTCTACGCAGCAGTTCGTTAAGAAGCCTGCTATGGCGACATTCTCGATCTTCCGGCTGCGTAGAATGAAGTCGAGATTTGTCGTAGCAAACCCATCTAACCCACGTTTCCCTTCGACCACGATATCGTTTGCCTGCGGTTTGAGAGCCTCAACTATTTCCGCTCCCCACGTCCCTTTCTGGAACGTCTCACCGTCTTTGCACCCTTTGAGGATGCCGTAAGGTGAATTGCTGATTTCGCGAAAATCGGGCGCGAATTGGATGGGGACGTGAACGATGGTGGCGCCTGCTTTTCTCGCTTCATCAACGGTCGCAACCGTGTTTTCCAACATTCCAGTCGATTCCATCACCGGCTTCACTGCATCGTGAAGTTTGCCGCCCTTCGTGGTGAAATCGTTCTGGAACTCAATAAGGACTACCGCAGTATTCTTCGGGTTCATAGGTGTGATGGGGTTGGTAGAACGTCTGCCGAGTCTCCTGCTTGTCAATGTTACGAAACCCCGGAGCTGGAAACTAAGAGGCGAAAACCCAGGTGCTTCGTTCACGCCCTGAGTACACGAGATAACTGTGTGACGAGGAGACGGATAGGACTTATGGGACCAATACGACTAATGCGTTGCGATCGGTTGGCGGCAATCCGCTCCGACCGCCCTCCTAGCTCCTAGATTCTAGCTCCTGGCTCCTGGTTTTTCCCAGCGTTGCCTCAATCCAAAACATCATTATATCTTTAGGAATGGTCCCCAATGCAGACCTGGCCGTTGATTCCATAGAATGGTACAACCTGCACGCCGAATCAGTAGTCGACCGTCATGAATCCATCCGAGCTACTGACGCAAATGCGTGGTTACGAAAGGATCTTCCGAAATCGCCTGCGCTTGTTCTTGATGTCGGCGCCGGTTCAGGCCGAGACGCTGCCTGGCTCAGGTCACTCGGCCATAAGGTAATCGCGGTTGAGCCGTGCCCTGAAATGGCAGCCCACGCCAGACGCCTTGGCCGTTGCCACGATATCGAATGGATTGACGATCGGTTGCCCGAACTCGCCAAAGTTTCCTCTAGAAACTCTCGCTTCGATTTTATCTTAGCAAACGCGATGTGGATGCATCTTGCGCCGGACGAAAGAGCACCCGCTATCGCTTCTCTCATTGGACTACTCTCGCCTGGGGGAAAGTTGGCGATCGCCTTTAGCGAAGGCACTCCTGACGCAACTGGACCGTTTTTCGAATGCCCAGGAGAAGAAATTTTGGATATCGCCTTAAACGAAGGCGCCCTGCTCGTGAAGTTCAGGAAGAAGCTTCCTGCGTTGATGGCTCCTCCCTCAGTGCAGATACTTTTGCGGCAGCCCAACTAAGCCGTACCGCGTAACCTATCGTTCTCGTCCTCGTCGTCCTCGTCCTCGATTTGGGCGCGTTAATGTGAGGTGCTATCGCCCAGCGCCTGGAGGGGAGCCGCTTTGGCGCGTGTCCCGCCACCCTCGTAACATTTGTCTCAACATTGGTGCGTCGAAAACGTGTGAAAGCAAGCGGCTCCCGGGGACGTTTCAACGCGATGCATTCGCCCGCATCCGATTCGTTTACACCCGGCTCATAGAGCTGCGTGGCGCTGGGTTATTCACGGGAGCCGCCTGCTTTCACGCGTTTCGGCCGTATTAGCGCTGAGACGAAATTCGCGGGGTGACCGGGCGCCTGCCAAAGCGGCTCCCCTCCAGGCGTTGGGGATCAACACGCGTTGTCAACGTGCTAGCACATTCGACGGAGATTACCCGACACGCTGACCCGCACTTACGCTCCTACGTAGCGCGTTAGAGCTGCTCTTGCTCCCTCGCCGTACAAGTAGCGCATGGCTTCGGTCAAGGCATTTACGAACACGGATGATTGCGTTAAAGCGGTCGGGAACAATTCGGAAATTTCTAGCAAGGGTCCTGGATCCTCTTTGCCCTTCCGAGCGCGCTCCTGTAGCCGATCTTTCAGCGGATCGATAATCTGCAGCTCGCGACCGCGATCATCTGTTCCGGTGAGGTAACGAAACCAAGTAGCCACTGTAAAGATCAGGAGCCGGTTCGGTGTACCTGAACTTAGGCTGTCGACGATCGATGGAAGGACGAACTTCGGGATCCGTGCCGAGCCTTCCGTTGCCAGCCGAAGCAAAGTGTCTTTGATCGCAGGATTGGAGAAGCGGCGGATCAGAGTTCGTTTGTAATCTTCAAGGTCGATGCCAGGTACCGGATCTAAAATCGGAGTGACCTCTTCATCCATCATCCGCTGCACAAAACGCACGATTTCGACGTCGCCCATCGCTTCGTCGGCATACTCATAACCCACCAACATGCCGATGTAGCACATGGTTTGATGACTAGCGTTTAACAAACGCATCTTCATCTTTTCATAGGGCAACACATCGGACGTCATTTCCGCCCCAGCGTCTTCCCAAGCGGGACGGCCATGGAGGAAATGATCCTCGATCACCCACTGGCGGAAGGCCTCGGGTACGACCGGCCAAGCGTCTTCGATCCCGAATTTTTCGCGTACGAACTCTCGATGAGCGTCCGTTGTTGCCGGGGTGATACGATCCACCATACTGTTCGGGAACGCGCCATTTCGTTCCAGCCAGTTCCGAATCGCCGGATCCCGGAGCTCGGCAAAGGCCAGCAGCATTTTTTGGGCGACGTGCCCGTTGCTCTGCACATTGTCACACGACATGACGGTGAACGGTGGCTGACCTCTCTGTCGCCTCCGATTCAAAGCCTCAATCAAATATCCAAACGAGCAATCCGGTTGCTCAGGATGTTCTAGATCATGTTTGATATCGGGATGTTGATCGTCGAATTCGCCGGTCGCCTGATTCAAATAGTAGCCGCCTTCGGTGATCGTCATCGAGACGATCTTGGTGTCTGGTGAGGCTAACTTCTCCAAGACCGTTTCCCGATTCTCCGGCGCGTAGAGAAAATTGACAATCGATCCAATAATCCTGGCCTGATCGCTCCCCAATTCTCGTTCCACTACCGTGTACAAGTAATCTTGGTCTCGGAGAACGTCCCGAATCCGAATATCATGAGGCAACAGACCAATCCCACATAGTCCCCACTCCAGGTTTTTCCCTTTTTGCAGGAGGTCGTCTGCGTAAAGCGCTTGATGCGCCCGGTGGAAACCGCCGACGCCCACGTGACAGATCGACTGGCCAACTTCTTTCCGACTATAAGTCGGTACGCCCACTTCCGGTGGGAGTGAGTGTAGATTTGCTTGTTTCAGGGGGAATACTTTTAAGGCCATGGCAGGAAAAGGATCGCGAGCTAATCTCGGTCAGCCACCTATTCAAGACAAGGCTTGTTGCTCCAGC
>DASUWQ010000461.1:0-7915 GCA_036378375.1 Chthoniobacterales bacterium | reverse complement strand
GCTATCTCCTAACCCCGACAGGCCGCCAAATTCTAACCGCTCTTCGTGCCGCCCACTGCGCTGACGTCGATCAACTTACCGCTATGGCGGCCTAAAAATCTTTCAAAATATGAACGATCCTTAGAGATGGCACTGCAAAGAAAAGACAGGATCGCCGCTCCCCAATCACTGACTCGCTCTGCTCATCGTCTAACTCGGTGATGCCGTCCTTCGTATTGGGCAGTTCCAGGAGAGATACCGCGGTCAGCCGATGAGATTTTCAGGTCGGCAGCTGAGACTCTATCGATTACCGGTCCGCCAATAATGTCTGATATTGCTCTGTTAAGTTCTGTCTGGCCGGCCTGATGAACCTCATGTGCGCTGGATCCGGCTGGGTGCGCTGATGCAGTAGCCTGGAGGACACGGGTGTTCAATTGTTTCTGTCTTCCGCGGGGTAACAGATAGGAAAGTTCTTCTTGTTAGCTGCAAAGCGGCCGCTCGTTCCGCAGCCTCTGTTGTGCCGGGCGATCCAGTCTCTGCACCCTCTCGAAGTGCCCGCTGATAGCTACCCCTGACACGTTGGAGCGCGTCGGACGGGAGCGTCCGAACGAGCTCAGTGTGTTCATACAGTTCATTAGGAGAGATGGCTCCATCGATCGAGTGGCAATAAACCTGGCGTTCCAGCTCGAGATAAGCTGCTTCCCGTGCGAAATCGTCCGTCTCTCGAGTATTCGCTCCCGCTTTAAAGCATTTGATCGAACGCTATCACGCACAGCTAGTATGGCTCTTTGCTCATCGGCCGAAGGTGTTAGGAAAAGCTGCTCCCTCGCTGCGTAATCAGCTGAAACCTGGCCACTATTGGACCGGATTCTAGCCCGCAATTGAGCTTTCAATGGCAGCTGCCGAACCTGTTCTGCAAGTGGGTTCCGGCTTGGCATCGGGCTCTCGGAAGCCGCCGCGGGATCCATACTTTCTGGCTTTCCATGTCTGCCTGACATAACCTTAAGTTAAACGAAATAGTTCGCCGATCATCCCGAACCAAATTCGAGCGGTTCTCTCCGCTTGCAGCGGTTCCGGCACGTTAAGAAATGCAAAAAGGTGACGGGGAAGAGGCAGTCCCAGGGGGTACCCCGAGTGTTCCGGTGCAACATTAAAGCGCCAGACGGCGGCATCCTGCCATTTCTTCGTCCCACGCTTGAACTCCAGCCTCTGCACGAACTCTTCGCACAAGAACTCTTGCGCTCTCTCGATAGGAATCTTCCGGAGGATATCGTTCAAGAGTAACAGGAGATGGAAATATTCGGGCAAAGTCAAACGAAACGCTCCGAGCCAGCAATTCTGCTCTTTCACAAATGGCTTCGAGCTGTTCAGCGGTCGGTCTTTCAGGGGTAGATGGTACCATTTCTAGGTCTGTTCGTCGCTTTGAGCCATCCGGTTAAACGGTATTGGCCTGCGCCATCTTACTCCTTCATTTTCTTCGATTGAGTGCCTCTGAGGCTGAGCAATAGAAGCGATTCATCTAGCTGCAGTTTTCAGGTTTTTTCTCGCGATTGTCACCGTCGTCATTTCGTTTGAGGATGTGTATCCAGCGAACTAACCCAAAATTTCTTCAAGCAAGGCGACAAAAGGATTACAAAGACGCGAAGAAAAAGGAGTGCAGTAAACCCTCCGTTAGCCGGGATACAAAGAATTACAGTTCCAGTAGCCATGGCAGCAACTGCAATTGGAGTTCCGTTCAGCGCCGTTCATCTCGAAAGCGTTGCTGATATCGGTGCTAGTTATGCTATCGCGTTCACTGCCGTGACGGGCGTTGTTGCCGGTATCAGGCGACGACTGCGATCACGATAGAAGTCTACTCCTACATCATGCTTCAGACGGAAGCAGGAGAGAAGAAGTCGCTACCCGCCGGCGTACCTTAAGAATGCACTGCCTGCTTGCCCAGACCCTACACTCTTGTACTCATCTCAATTCATCGCCCTCGCCGAACCAGTCCTCGCCGGACATAGCTGCCGGCGTCGTGTAAGGTCGACCGGATCCGGCCTCTCGGGCTCTTTCCCATTTCCAGCACACGTTGCGCCTGCTCACTGAGCGGCATTTGCTCGGCTATCGGCGCCTCGGCAAGGAATGTCGTCAGGTCGATCCCGAGTACCGTCCTTGGGTCCATCCCCTGATGGATCTGCCTTGCCGCGAGAACTATCATCACCGTTGCGGGATGATGGAGTATGGCCGGCTCTTTAGACGCGTTCTGGGCTGCAAGGAACAAAAGCTTAACCTCCGACTGTCGGTCCCCATGACCCCGCAAATCGGGGTGTCCGCGGTTCACAGTCTGCACAATCCGTCTAAGAATACCTCGTAGCCGATCGGTTTTCTCGATATTCAGTTTATGCACGTCGAACGGTAGTGTGTGACGGCGTCCGATCTGAGATGCCTGTACTCCAGGGGCGTGTGACGGCGTAAAATCTCCCTCTCGCCCCCAAAGACTGCTGACCCAGCATCCGACCACATTAATATTACAGATTTTCTTTTCACCTTTGATGGCGACCACTCTACCTCGGCGCGTTATTTTTACCTCGTCGGGTAACTTCTCATCCGGTACAGGGGCGCCGTTAATGATATGGGCCGGCAGATCCATTTGAATCGCGGCCCAAGTCGCTTGAGCTCCGCCCAAAGAATGGCCAATGATCTCTATCTCGGCTTCAGGATTGGTTCTCTTCACTTCCTCGACCAGGAGCTTTGATTGATCGAATAAACGCGACATCTTAAAACCATTAAAAACCAACTTCCCGATCTCCATGAAGTCCGGGAGCTTCCCCTGGTTCCCGGGAAAACAGATCACCATCTTCGAGGGTTCTCCTCTCTCCCCGGATTTACGAAAAACCGCGGCCTTAAGCCGGCTCTCTGGATCATGGTGGAACTCGATCAACTGATATCCGACCGGTAACCTTCGACGGCAAGATAGGTCGATTTGTTCTCCGGTGTTCGGGGCGTGCTTAGTATCTCCAGAGCCAGTGGCCCCCTCGGAAAAGTGAAGACTCTGAATCCGGCCCCTATCCAGATAGTTTCTCGTATACAGCGGTCGACGCGGTGAAGAATTGTGGCCGGCAGTTCCTCCGTTTTGCCTGACCCGGCTGCGTTGGATCACCTCGGCTTGGTCTGTGAACCAGATTAGGGCAGCAGAACGCAACCATTCCGGATTGTCCTTTCTCGGCATCGTCGCGGGTCTCTCATATCGTGGTCGCTGAGGTAAGCCGCGCTGGCCAAGCCAAATCAGTCGCTGGCCAAATCGAACCAGTAAACTACTGACACTCGCTTGCATAAAGATGGCGGGACAGCCGCAACCACGGCACTGCTCCACTACGAACGCCAATTGACCCTGTCAGGATCGATATCAACCTCACTCTATCTCTAACGCATTTACCGGCTTCTTATTTCAAATAGCGTTCTTTTCGCCAAAATTTTCCGGAAGTTATCTCGTTAATTTACTAAAGAGGAATTGTGTTGAACGGCCGATAAAGCAAAAGGGAATGGCGGAAATACTCAGGCCTATTGAGGCCGCTTGGAACCAAGCGAGTCTTTCGCCTGCCACGGTGTGAGGAAGGCCTTTCAGACAATCGGTAGCCCACTATGGCGCAACCTCCCCTGCCGTCTTCATCACAAAACCGTGTTCAGCCAGGCGGCGAGATTAGACAGGACCAATGGGGAAAGTGGGCATATAAAGTTGTTCACGGAAACCTCCTGATACGAAATCCGCAGACACGCCGCGTAGAACAGAGCGGGATCACCAACGCAGAGCTTGTAAGGCAGAGCGGCGACGGCATGGCCTATGTCCTTCTAACAGACGGCCGGTTGATCCAGATTCCGCGTGGACAGGCTTCGGGTATTGTCACGAACAGCGAGCTAAAGGTTCTTCTACCCTTACGCGAGAGTGAAGCGGTTGCGGATTTCGCGGTATCGGGAGGTGATCCTCCCTTTATCGTGTATACCTTGCAAGACCGGCGCCCGGGCCAGTTCGCCTATATCGATGCATCTCGTATGAAGGAATTCGAGATCCGAGGGGATGACGATCTCCGGATCACAGCTCGTTCCAATGCACTGGAACCCGATTGGATATCGGTTCCCCAGATCGGGGGTGAAGCTATCAACCGCCTGATTGTCGAATCGGATGGAACCGTCTACCTCGAGGGCAGCAACAACAACTTCTTTCGTGGACGCCGAACGGACGGCGCAGATTGGGATTTCGATGCGGTGATAGCCGGTGGCAGGAGGCGTGCCCAGAAGCAAGGGCCGCTGGACAGGCTGATAGAAGGTTGGATCGATGTTAGCGACGAGCTTCCCGCGTATTACAACCGGTTCACCGGCGGCGCCAACGATCCAAAGGTTGAGTTTTTCGGCGGGTCGACCGGTAGCCGTCACCCTTCCACTAGGGCGGAAGGCTGGCGTAAAAGGGTCAACGCTGTCTACAATACCTTCGCCCATCTCACTTTTCCCATCCTAAGATTGCAGTTTCTGAGACACGATTTTGACGGACAGGATCTACTAAACCGTTGGGGAGATTATTGGAAAACTCACAAGAGCCTGCTGGTAACGGCGCATCCGCTCACAAGAAGAGATGTGCAGGACGTGCGAGGGGAAAACATCCAATTGGGCGCTGCGGACAGAGCAAACTGGCAACGAATCGATCCTTATCTGCCGATCGACGGTTCGGTCTTTGCACCGCTGGCGCTTCCTGACGGAACCGATCCAAGCCAGTCTCCGGCTTGGATTCAATTAGTAACGAGACGCTCTATGGAGGCAGTACGGGACCTGGAGAGAGAATGGCTTAATCGGAGAAGGCTCATCCGGAGGCCCGGCAGCCGCTCTTCGGCAGGCTCGAGCTCAGGTCAACAGAACACTTTTGAGAGGCTGTATCAATGGCGAGTTCAATTTGCCGGAGCTCAGCCAGGGCGAGAAGATCCTGTGGCACACGAGCTCAGGCGATTGCTCGACCGCGGAGCTTACATAGCGATAGGGCCTAATCCCAGGAAAAGGCAACGAGCATTTGCCAGGATTATTGCGCGTCTCAACACCTGTCACGAAGCGTTGGCCTTCGGCATCGGATACGCCGACGCGGGTTTCCCGCCGGAAGCGCTTCTGGGATGGGCTCGGTCCGTAATCTATGAGGGCTCTTCACCGAAGACCGAACCGATGCTGAGCCGGGACCAGGTCCGCCAGGCCATCGTTTCATTGTTGGCGCGCGCCGCGGCGCCTGTGCTCGATCGATTGGCGGCAGAACTGCGCGGGATCGAAACGGTGCGACCAGCAGCGGATCAGACAGGGCGCCCAGTCATTGAGATCGGCGAGTTAATCAAACAGCGGGTAGATTGCCTTGGACAAGACTTGGCGCTAAGAGATCCGGTAACGAACACTTTGCTGCGCCTGGTGGGCGAACCGGGAGCACTTCGCCCCGCCGAGTCCGACAGCGAATACATTCGGCTCAGAAATGAGCTAGCCGGCCACAACACACTCTTGAAGCTGGCGTTTGAAGCTGCGGACAACGCCATTTCACCCGACGCGATCTTTGCCTGGGTCCAATCCCAGGTCGCCCGTTCCCTCGCCGTGCCAGCGATAAGGCCATCTAACGAGCCGGTGTGGCCTCAGCGAATACGAGAGCAACTTCTGCCGAAGGTCGACAATTATTCACTCAGCGCCGTCAAGGAACTGGAGCGCCTGCTGGGTGTAACGAATCTTAACGGCTCGCGAAATCTCGCGTATCTCACTGAGCGACAATACCAACAGGTCACCGCTCGCCCGGACCTGGTCTGGTCACCTCAAAATACCCTTTTCCGTTTGTGGTCTGCGCGCACGCGGTGCCTTGGAGGCGCCGCCGCAACCGACGAAGTGACCCGGCGATTGGAAGATTTGCTCAACAGGAATATTTATCTGCCTCGCGAACGCCAGCTCATTCGCGGTCGGGCCGAAGGGCGCAAGCTGCCTGCGCATCGGGCAACAAAGCACACGCTGCCGCAAGAGCAGCCGAAGAGAGGTCTTGTACGTCCGCCGCCACTCACACCGTACACCGTTCCGGTCAGCGCACTACTTTCAGTGACCGCCACATTGCAACAAGCGGTGAGAGATGGCCAGGCAGGCGTTCTATCTAATGATCGTCTCAACGAAATCGTTGCCTCGGTCGATGACCGTAAAAGCGTTCTGCTCCATAAGGCTTATTTTACCGACACACGCCAATTCGGAGCCTTTTCCAGAACCCTGCTTCGCTTTAACAAAGGCTTGGCAGACCAGTACTCCCAGCTTATGCGCGCCTTACGCGCACGACACCCTGAATTCGATGTGGCCGACCAGTTTACCAGGATGGTGCTGGGGGGATTGACACCCGGGAAGAAAATCAGGCTGAGAATTTATTCCGGAGGTGGCTTCGATCTAGACGGCCTATCATTCAATTTCTCGGGTTTGTATCCTTCTGTTTTCGGTCCGTGGTCATTCAACCTGCAGCCGACCCAGGTGATCGCAGCAACACGCGATTCGTTCATCGAATTCGGGATGAGCGAAGACGGCAAAAGATTGACGATCGGTCTTGGCCGGGTGGTGGAAAAAGACCTGGGGTTTTGGGGGCTTAAGATTACCCTTGGCCGAGGCAGGGCCTTGGGGCAGAAAATATTTGGCGCTAAATCCACAAAGAAACCGGTAAGCACCCCGCAAGAGAATGAGTTGCAGTGGTGGGATTTTGGTCTCCCCTTTGCATTTTCCGGCTCCGCAAACCCGTTATCGATCCTCGCGAGGGCTGCGCATATTGAACATCAGGACGGTTTCGATCGGATTACACGAGACGAAATTACGGTCACGCTGGAGAAGGTATTTGACGACAAAGGCAGCGTACGGAGTTTCCTGTACCGCTTCTTCACCGGTAACTTATCCGCGTGGGAGGTACTGAAGGAAGCGGAAGCGGTCAGTGTTGATACCGGAAAGGCGAAAACCAATAAGTTCACCTTCAGCCTTCAGTTGTTAGTCGTCACAGGGTTGACCTGGTACTCAAATTTGAGCTCAACCTTGCGGCTAAAACTGCTCAAGGGGTTAGTACCGCGAGCCCTTTACATCCGGACAGGAACCAAGGGTTCCTCAACCACGATAGGAAAAAGCGGGATTCAGCGGAGAGTGATTCAGCGCAGAACCAGCGGTTTGATCGGCGACCTGATTCGAGTGAACGAATTCCAAGGTCTCAATGCAGGATGGGTTATTGGCCAGCCAAAGCATGGCTCCGAAGTACCCGGACCGCGCGGCCAGCCAATCGCACCCGGGATCGGCAACCTCGAAATCCAGAACAAATGGCCCGAGATCTCGCTACTCCAAAGGGTGCTCCTTGCAAGGCGACTCGAAAACCATGGTTACACCGTGTCCTTTGACAAAAAAAACAAACTCGAATGGGTTCGAGCGGAGCTCCGGACAAGCTCACGACAACTCCCTGACTGGGCACACCAATGGCGGGCGCTCAACGAGGTCAGCCAGCATTTCAACGAAAAAAGCTATCCGCAATTGGCTGAGCTCAAGGTAACGATCCCTGCCCTTATTCCCTATATCGAGAGCCTGAAAAAGACCGCGCAACCAGTATCTGTAGTCCTCGAGCTAAAGCCAGAAGCACTGCAGATCATTCAAAGATGCATCGACTACGTCGATGGCAAGGATGTCGATATCGCAGAGATGATTGCTCACGCGGTTCGAACGGAAACCAGGCGACAGCTCAGAACCAATCAACGGTTGGAAAAACTCATAGAGAGCGGCTCTCGAAGCTGGGAAATCGTTGATATTGTTACCAGGGCCCTGCTTGATACTCCCGAGAATCTGCGGATTGCCAGGATCACCGTAACGACAACACATGCGCACAATGAGGGGCTCAGTAAAGGCTGGCTGGGCTTCAGACGCCAGACCGGCGCCGAAAATATCCTGG
>DASUWQ010000460.1:0-4449 GCA_036378375.1 Chthoniobacterales bacterium | reverse complement strand
CATCGCCCATTCCTCCTCCTCGAACTCCTAGAACTCCTTGAACTCCTCGAACTCCTTTCTAACGTCGCTAAATGCGCATCTTCGACAGCCCGTTCTCGTCTGCACCGGAGGTCCAACTTCTATCGAATGGCCGTTATCACGTTGCCGTCACCAACGCGGGAGGCGGTTACAGTCGTTGGAATGACTTGGCCGTCACGCGGTGGCGTGAGGATACGACTCGTGATTGTTGGGGCAGCTTTATCTATCTGCGCGACCCAGCCAGCAGCGAATTTTGGTCGGTGGGCTATCAACCCACTCTTCGTATGACCGACGAGTATAAAGCGACGTTTACTCCAGCGCAGGCAGAGTTCTATCAACGTCATGCCGGCTTTGAAATCGTCACTCGCATCTGGGTTTCACCGGAGGACGACGTTGAGATTCGCCGAGTCGTGATCAGTAACCTTTCTGGTAAGGCGCGCGCGCTCGAGCTCACCAGTTACGCTGAAGTCGTTTTGGCCGTTCCCGCGGCTGACCTAGCTCATCCTGTTTTCAGTAATCTTTTTATTCAGACCGAGCTGGTGCGAGCAGCCTCCGCGATTCTCTGCAACCGGCGACCCCGGGGCGAAGGAGCGGAACACCCTTGGATGGTGCATCTAATGGTGGGAGATGACGGCGGCGAGTTATCCTGCGAAACTGATCGGGCCAGATTCCTCGGGCGAGGAAGAACAGCGGCAAATCCTGCTGCTATGCATGACGGTTCGCCTTTGTCGAATACCGTTGGTTCAGTACTCGATCCGGTGGCCTCGTTGCGACGCACGTTTCAGCTGGCCGCGGAATCCTCCATCACAGTTGATTTTGTGACTGGGTTAGCGCCGGACCGGCATGCCGCATTATCGCTGGCTGAAAAATACCGCGCCCCGCAGCCAATAGCAGTGTCGCAGGAGTTAGCTGAGAGCCAATTAGCGCCGCCAGAATTGGAGGATGCGGACGTGGATGTTTATGGACAGTTAGCGAGTGCTCTCATTTATCCCAGCTCTACTTTTCGCACGCCTCCTGAAGTACTGGCTCAGAACAAACTCGGGCCAAACGCGCTTTGGCGCCACGGTATCTCCGGTGATTTACCGATCGCTCTGTTACGAATATTGGGTACCAGCGAAGGCACAATCAATTTCGACCCGGTAAAACAGCTGATTCAAGCTCATACTTACTGGCACAAACAGGGACTAGCAGCGGATTTAATTATCTTAGTCGAACAAACGTCCGATACCTCTCAAGCGCTGATCGACCAGATCGAAAGTTTCATCGCATCTCGTTTGCAGACTCAGCCGTTGGAAAAATCGGGCGGGATTCTTATCCGGCATCTCGGACAACTTACGCCCGAGGAACATGTTCTCTTTCAAGCGGTCGCTCGGGTTGTTTTCACGGATCAAGGAGGAACGCTGAAAGAACAGCTTGCCGGTAGGGATGAGCTCCCGACCAGTAAGGATGAGCTCCTGCTCGTCCGGGCTCGAGAAGAGGCGTCGAAATCAGAATCGAAATCGGATTCGGATGAGCGGGAGCTCATCCCTACCGAGGAATCCATCCCTACCGGGACGTTGCTATTTAACAATGGAGCCGGTGGCTTTACCGCAGACGGTCGCGAATACGTTATCACCTTGGAACCCGGAGTCACCACGCCTGTTCCTTGGGTGAACGTCCTGGCAAACCCAAATTTCGGCACAGTCGTTTCTGAGACCGGCGGTGCTTACACCTGGGCCGAGAACTCTCATGAGCTTCGTCTGACGCCCTGGAATAATGATCCGGTTACTGATCTCAGCGGAGAAGCCTTTTATCTTCGGGATGACGAAACCGCAAAAGTCTGGTCGCCTACGCCGTTACCGGCGAGAGGCAAGAATCGCCATGTCGTCCGGCACGGTTTTGGTTATTCCGTGTTCAAACATTCGGAACAGGGCATTTCTTCGGAGCTGACCATTTACGTGGCCATCGACGCGACAGTAAAATTCGCGGCGTTAAAACTACGAAATACCTCAGAGCGCTCCCGACGAATATCGGCGACCGGCTACTGGGAGTGGGTGTTCAGCGATCTCCGCCAACGAACGGCGTTACATATCCAAACTGAGATAGATGGTGACACGGGGGCATTCCTGGCTCGCAATTTTTATAACAACGCGTTTACGGACTGGATCGCCTTTATCGATGTGGACGGCGCAGACCGGACATTCACCGGAGATCGAAACGAGTTTCTCGGCCGCAACGGCAACCTGACCCAGCCGGCGGCTCTTAGCCGGGATCGGCTGTCCGGGAAAGTGGGAGCCGGATTGGATCCTTGCGGCGCGGTGCAGACAACGATCGATCTGGCGCCCGGCGCAGAGCAAGAGATCTGTTTCCGAATGGGTGCGGGCAAGAGCCTGACCGAGGTTCAGCAGTTAGTCAGGCAGTTCCGCGAGGCCAACGCTAATCAAAACGCGCTGGCAGCGGTCCAACAATATTGGACTCATACGCTGGGCACTGTCCGCTTCGAAACTCCTGATCCTTCCATAGATGTAATGGCGAACGGCTGGCTCTTGTACCAGGTACTCGTTTGCCGGGTGTGGGGGCGTACCGGATTTTATCAATCGGGAGGCGCATTCGGTTTTCGGGATCAATTACAAGACGTGATGGCATTAGTGCATGCGGAGCCGCGTCTAACCCGAGAACATTTGCTACGCGCAGCCGCTCGACAGTTCCGGGAAGGGGACGTGCAGCATTGGTGGCATCCACCTACAGGCCAAGGTGTGAGAACCCATACCTCCGATGATTACCTGTGGTTACCTTACGTCACTTGGCAATACGTTACCCGAACCGGAGACACCAGCGTTCTCGATGAAAAGGTTCCTTTTATTGAGGGGCAGCTCCTCAAACCGGAAGAAGCTGACGTTTATTTTCAGCCGAAACGATCCGACGAATCAGGCTCGTTATACGAGCATTGCGTTCGCTCCATCGAACACGGATTGAGATTCGGCCAGCACGGCTTGCCCTTGATGGGCACGTGCGATTGGAACGACGGAATGAACCTGGTCGGTAAGGGCGGACGTGGCGAAAGTGTCTGGCTAGGTTTCTTTCTTTACGACGTTTTGCAACGATTCGGGAAACTAGCGCGCGAACGCCATGACATTGCGTTTGCAGACCGCTGTTTGGCACAGGCGAAAGAAATCCAGGCGAACATCGAGAAACACGCTTGGGACGGAAACTGGTATCGTCGAGCTTACTTTGATAGCGGCGAACCACTTGGTTCCCATGTAAACGAAGAGTGCCAGATTGATTGCCTGCCGCAGAGCTGGTCGGTGATCTCGGGAGCGGGAAATCCGGAACGCGCACGTCAAGCGATGCAGTCGTTGAACGAACGATTGGTTCGACGTGACGCTAAGCTAATTCAGCTGTTAGATCCGCCATTCGATCGTTCAAAACCAAGCCCCGGTTATATCCAAGGTTATGTTCCCGGCGTGCGCGAGAATGGTGGCCAATATACACACGCCGCAATCTGGACCGTCTTGGCCGCCGCTCTGGAAGGGAACGGCGAGCTAGCCTGGGAGTTGTTCGCGCTGCTCAACCCGGTAAATCATGGGAGGACGGCCGCGGATATCGCAACCTATAAGGTGGAGCCTTATGTTATCGCCGCCGATGTTTATTGGGTTCCTCCCCATACCGGTCGCGGTGGTTGGACTTGGTACACTGGTTCCGCAGGTTGGATGTACCGGACGTTGATCGAAACATTGTTAGGCTTACGGCCCGAAGGGGATCAATTGCGGTTATCCCCATGTCTTCCGAAAGCGTGGCCGGGATATAAAATTCATTATCGTTACGGAGATACTCTTTATCATATCAGCATCGCCAGATCGTCGGATGCGCAGGCCGGTTCCAAGACCTATTTAGACGGGAAAGAAATTTCTACTGAAACCGTACCGCTGGTAGACGATAAACGAGAGCATCAAATCGAGGTGCGGGTCTAAGGAAGAGGTAAAACCCAAATTTCACAATCCGGAAAGATCACAAAGCAGACAGAAAAATCTCACGCAAAGACGCAAAGACGCGAAGGTTTAAGACAAAGATTTAGGTAAGGCGATTACGCCCGGTGCATATCAGCGCTCATCTCTAACCGCACCAACGTCTCACTCATTTTGGCGAGGATTCCCAAGCACGGGGCACTTTAAACAAGAGGTAAGGAAGGGACAGAGACCTCCGTTACCCCTGCCTTGGCCGACGTAGCGAAAGGGGGAGATGGGGCGACTTGTCCTCCATAGCTTTAGCGACGGAGGAAGTTTGCTTAACTCTTGTTCCAAATCTGTCCTCTCTTTGCAGTGCCATCTCTAAGGATCGTTCATATTTTGAAAGATTTTTAGGCCGCCATAGCGGTAAGTTGATCGACGTCAGCGCAGTGGGCGGCACGAAGAGCGGTTAGAATTTGGCGGCCTGTCGGGGTTAGGAGATAGC
>DASUWQ010000459.1:0-4888 GCA_036378375.1 Chthoniobacterales bacterium | reverse complement strand
CGTGCTTTGGTGCTGGCGGTGGGCTCATGAGGATGTGGCCGTGGCGGTCGGTCTCGATTCTATGTGGCAGTTCGGCAAGTTCTTTGTCGGCAAGGATCTCGTTCCATCGGGCCAAGTTCCGAGCCGTTTGCTCGGCAGAAGGAGTCGTCTCGATGGTGAGTGTCATAGACCAATATGTTGCTGCAAGAGCGGATTCTCAACCGGTGAGTGCCTTTGTATTCGTTAGGCTCCTCCGCATAATCTTTCGTTTCGAGCTGAAACCAAGTATTCGAGACTTGGCCGAGCGGAAGATTGATTTGGGCAAGTTGAGTTGGTGGTTCCGGAGCAAGCAACGGGGTTAGCTTCCGATATCGCCATAACGTACCGCGTCAGCCACGACTTCTTCTACCTGCTTTTTTCGGAGTAGGTCCAATGGCCGGGCCTTGCTTAGATCAGAGCCTGGCGTGAGAAAATAGCTGATCATCGATCATCGAAAGGGGCTGTAACGCTTTCTGGCTTAAAACAGAGATTACTCTGTCCAGCCCAGGAAGAAGCTGCCCGTGATGAATCTGCCAAGCAGGATAGCGATAGCCCCGCAGATTCTTGCGCCAGCCGAAGATGCGATGTTTTGCCCGGTACTGGCGGATTGTCTCTCGGGATTTGATTTTTAGACGGGAGCCGAACTCTGCATCGGAAAGGCCGCCGCCTTCAGCGTTAAGCAGATCTTCTTCGGCGCCTAGTGAACGCAAACGGACACGCTCGAAAGCTTCATCTGGGGTTAGTTCTTGGCAACTCAATTTCCTCTCCTCGGTCTCTGTTTCTTCCGGCTAAGTCCGCTCGATCTCCTTTGCTTCGGCGATGAAGTTTGGAGGAAGCAGCCGCCGAAAACCGCGATGAGAGAGTGAAAAGCTGCGTCGGGTTCTTTTGGCGGCCTTGTCGGGCAACGTTACGACAGCCTCTTCGATATCTCCCGCCGATATTCCTCGTCGACTGCCATGCGGTTCAAAGCTTCCACGCTCTCCTCGAGCCAAGCTTCTGACTCGGGGCAAAGTAGCGAGCCTTCCCGCTTCGTTCTTTCTGTCGGCAGCCTTGCAGCTGATGATAAATTGGGATCTGTGTTTTCAGAGGAGTCAGTCAAGACGTTGTTTGACATGCTCATAGTTTACCCCAAGATCCGACAGTCAGTGATTGAGAAGTCTCTCAATTTCGTATTGGTCCCAAAGGATAATCCCTCGAGCTCGCGCCAAATCCCTCGCTGGCTTCGTATAGGTGCTGTTAGTCACAAATATCGGGTGAATTCCTTCTGGCAAATCCCTGAGCGCATCGGAAAATATCCGGATCTCATCGATGTCTACCTTATTGCCGGGTCGCTTCTGCTTGACCTGGAATGCCCAGCGGACATCGTCCTTTATCGTGTGAATATCAACTCCCCCGTCAGGCCCTCCAATGTGGTTTCGCAAGACCAGAGTCTGGTGACCGCTGCGTTTAAGAGCTTCTGTCACCTGCCATTGAAATTCGAGACCTTGTAGACCATTCTCGTTGGCTGCTCCGGGTTGTAAACGGTACAAACAGGCTAAGGCCGACCGGCTTCGATAGATTACTTCCGAGCTCTGTTCACCACGAATGTGCGGGCTGACAAAAGTGTAGCCGGGTTCAATCGGCATGCCGTAGCGTTCCGCGAGCAATCGCGCCCGCTCCGTACGACTGGAACTTAACCGGCGATGTTCTCTCACCAGATGAATCGCTCGTTTGGTTAAATGCAAATGATCGTCAAGCTTCGTTGTTGTACACGTCGGAATAACGCCGGTATAGACGATCCGGGGAAGGTAAACGATCCGGGGAGAACCGTCGGGCATCTTCGAGACTCGAATGCCAGGCACTCGTTTAGGATTTTGGTTCGCAAAAACTCTCGCCAAATCTCGCTGGTCGAGCACCCAGAAGTCTCGAACGATCAGGGCAAGTACGTATCGGAGGGCAACTATCGTCTCCGTCTTGAGTCGTGGTTCGGAATGATCGACGAAAATACAGTTCTCACAGTCAAAACGCCACACTCTGTCATCGTGCCTGGAGAAGTACGCGAGCCCGAATTCGCCTCGTTCGTTGCGCGCAACAAATCCAATCCGGTTATCTACTTCATGAATCTCAAACGATCTGAGGGAACCAAAGGGCTGCTGGACAATAGCACCAGTCGGAATAACTCTCTGCTTGTTCGCGAGTGCCTCGTTTAACAGGCGGTTGCTTTGCTCTATGTAGGAGTCCGGTTGCGAAACCGCTGGGAAAATGACTTTTCCATTCTCTCGCAATGGAACGTCTCCAGGAGTAACGATTTCTCCGTACCACCACCCAAACAACTGGGAGAGGTCGGGAGAAAACTCCGCGAGCGCAGAAATACAGTCCTGGTATTGCTTGAGATACCCGAGACGCAATGCTTGCTCTGGGGTGCCTCGGTAGCCACCGAAAAAGCGTTGTATAAATGCGTTATTCGACCGTGCTACCGCATCTGGACTTGGGATCCGCTAGGGCAGCGCTAAACACTTCCACGCCTCATCGAGGATATTACCCTGCAAAAATTCCATGGTCAAAATTACGGTTTCCATCCCGGCCGCGCGGGGACCCGGGTGTAAGCCGTCCTGTTGGTTTCGGGATGTAGATCATGGGAAAAAATATGGATCCACTGTTGGCCGATCAGCACTGTGCCGAGATACTCCCAGGTGAATTCGTAATTTGCAGCCAGAGAGTCAGGGAAAGTCTGCCAGGCCCGTAGTAATTCGGAGTCGCTCGGAGAGAGTTGTATAACACTGGTGATCTTAGCACGCGTCTCCTCTGCCCCCTCACCGCTGAGCATCCTCTCTCCGGCAATGGAGTCTTTAATCTCGGTCACTAGCGACTCGGTTGACCACGCTCGGGGATTGAGTTCACCGCTAAACCCTAACGCCCTCAAGATCAGTTCCCTTTCATGATCCGATAGAGCTTTGGTTACACTCAACTCACCGTGGAGTTCTTTGATTTTCTGTTGCGGATTCATCGTCATTTTTCTTTTCCAACCGGTTGTTCAGGGTCCCGAGACGAGACTCATGTTTTTTCTTCTCTTCTCTTTCTGTGCCGTCACACGTCACGTCACGCAGGCGTACGTAATTCGCTGTAAACCAACGGATTATGCCCTGCGACGCGTCACGTGACGCGTAACGGCTAACGTCACGCCATCGTCACGTGTGCCGCTGTCGAAATTCCCGAAGCAGGCGTAGTCCTTCGCCGGTCTGAGACTCAGATTCTGCCGGCTGCTGGCTCAGCTGCAATGCTTGCCGTCGCCGATAGCGTCTGTTGCGTTCGGCTGCTAGAGCTCTTCTCCGATCTACAGCCTGAAGGGGCTCCTGCTCCGCGTTCCAATGTGTGATCACTAGTACAGGAGGGTGACTACCGGCCCAGTGTAGGAGCCCGCAACGCATCAATGGATCTATCGCTGCCTGAAGCCATATCACATCGCGGTGGAGGACGGCCGCTAGCGTCTCGGTCGTATGAGGTACGCCCGGTGCCACCCATAGTTCGCCGTCGCAATGGTCCGCTGCTGCAAGCGTGAGTAAGTCGACCCATGTGACCAGTGATCCGTCTCCTTGGGGAGTCCGGCGTATGAGTGTGAGCTCGGGGGATGTCCATCGATGCAGCCAATGTTTGATCCATGTCCTCACCTCTCACCTCCCTCCGATGCGCTGTGCGGCGATGTATTCGTCCAGATCGGCTCGATGGAATAGCCTTCGGCCCCGGATCACAACCGATGGTATCTCCGCGGCGCGCACCATGCGGTCCAGGGTAGCTACATGAATGCGGAGGTAGTCGCTGGCTTCCCCGTACTCCAGCAATGGCGATGCAATGGCGGTTGCGTCGCTGCTTGTTTTTGGGTGCCTCTTTTTTCTGTTTTTCCGGCGCTGACTCCTGCGGGTCCCTGCTGGTGCGGGAGCTGAACTGCTTGCTGTTGCGAGCGTGGGATTACTCATGCGGTACGATCGGTACCTGGAGTTTTTCGGTACAGTGGCGAACCGACGATTGGTTGCAAACTATCGTGAAAATAACTACACATACCAGTGTTTCAGATCGCGCTCTCTGTTGCGAAAAAACATATGGACGTCACACGGCGAGTAAGTTACCGACGATGCGACCAGCTGCGGAAGCCGAAGAAGATCGTATTAACGAGCGGTGAGCGAGCGAGACTGACGGTGCTTGCTCAGCACCATGACCGAGTGGGTCGTCGGGCACGCATCATCTTGCTGGTTCACCGATCAGTTTCAACCAAAGCGCGTCCGGTTACTCCTGATACCATGTTAGCCAACCTTTCTCGCCAAAGATCCGAAAGCACAAACCCTGGTCGTTGCCCGCTGCAACATAACTTGCCCAAAGTCTTCCCTGGACGCCATCCTCATAATCGAGCGAGAGATGGGCATTATCGTAGACTTCTCGATTCGCCACGACAGTGGACATGCGGGCACATAGTCGAATGGCCTTAAGACCAGACACAAAGCAGGCTAAATTGAACGGATGCGAGCCCACCTCACCAAGAATCGCGCCTTCACCCATCGAACTTTTTCGAAAGCGCCAATGTCGCTGACTGCTATCCTTCGGTTCCGCTACAACACCGGGATCTCCGGCACTCAGTTCCGCCTCAATCAAGCGAACACGGCCAATGGCTCCTTCTCTGACTAAGGCTCTCGCCTGTCGCACCATCGGATATCCCGTGTAACAATGAGTTAAACAGAGCATACGCCCAGATTCTAGGGCCATTTTTCGCTTAGCCTTGCTTGGCCGCTTGTTCGGAATCGCGGCGAAGAGCAGTGCGATTGCGTCCTTATCACGCCGATCAAGGACCCCTAAAAGAGAACCAACCTGAATATGTAGTCCAGTCTCCTCGCGGACTTCT
>DASUWQ010000458.1:0-5880 GCA_036378375.1 Chthoniobacterales bacterium | reverse complement strand
GCAGATGTACGCAGATCGGAACGATCCACAGCTCACATATGATACCTTTAGCCTCGCTCAGGGCGAAACACATTATTGGCAGTAAACGAGCTTTTATGGATCAGCACGGTGATCGGAGCCCAGGACCAAATCTGCGTGAATCTGCGTCCATCTGCGGTTCTTGTTTTTTTGCGTTCTTTGCGATCTTTTGCGGCTATTCACTCTGAAGCTCCCCTGATTTTGCGGACACGGGAACACAAAGTAAGATGAGTGCAACCGTGAAGAAGAACAAGTTGGCCCGAAGATATGGGGAGGAGTTCAAGCGCGAAGCGGTGGAGCTTTTACTCCACAGTGGTAAGACCCATCGGCAGGTAGCGCGGGAACTGGATATCAGTGAACCGACCTTAAACCTTTGGAAGAAGGCCTATCTGGGCCAGCAGAAGCCGGCCGAGGTGGAGGGACAGATGAAGAGCCCCGAAGAGATGGCCAAGATCATTGGGGAGCAACATAAAGAGATTGAGTATCTCAAACGGCAACGGGAGATCTTAAAAAAAGCTATGAGCATACTGGGGGAGGAACCGCCCAACGGTATGCGATGATTGAGAAGCTCTCGGTTCATTTTCCGATCAAGGATTGTTGTGTGGCTCTGAGGGTTTCGCGCAGTGGCTATTACCGGTGGGCGGCCGATGAGCCCTCTTCAAGAGCCCAGGCCAACGAAGAGCTTTTAAAGCAGATCCAGCGCCTTTACGCGGAGCATAAAGGTCGTTACGGCAGCCCGCGCATTAGGGCAGCGCTTGGGCAAGAGGGGCTGCGCTGTGGAGAGAACCGCGTAGCCCGCTTGATGCGTGAGCACAAGCTAGCCGCTCGGCGTAAACGGGCGTTTCGACCCCGAACGACGCTGGCCGGACAAGCAGCGGCGCCTAATCTGATCAAAGACCTAGCCCCAAGCGGCCCGGATCAAATCTGGGTCAGCGACATTACCTACGTAGCCACTACGGAAGGCTGGCTATATCTAGCGATAATTTTAGACCTCTTCAGTCGCCGAGTGGTGGGTTGGAAATTAGAAGATCGCCTCGAAGCCAGCCTTGTGCACCAGGCGCTGCAAAACGCCCTGATTGTACGTCAGCCAAAAGCCGGCCTCTACTTCCATTCCGATCGAGGTTGCCAGTATTCCAGTCACTTGGTGCGTAAACCGCTTGAGGTGATCGGGGCTTTTAGCAGTATGAGCGCGTTGGGCAACTGCTATGATAATGCCAAAGCTGAAGCCTTTTTCAGCACTTTAAAAAGCGAATGCTTTCCGCTGTCGAACTGTTTTGCATCCAAGGCCCAAGCGCGCAGTACCCTCTTCGAATACCTCGAAGTCTATTACAACAACCAACGGCTTCATAGCGCGTTAGGATATCAGAGCCCTCGCCAATACGAGTCTCGTTATAAACCACAAAAAGAACCACTTTTTCGAAAGAAAAAGTTACAGTCACCTCTTTCTGCAGAAGGCGGAGCGAAGCTCAAGCGAGCAAACGGAATAAAGGGAGGGAAGCCCGTAGGGAGGCGCCGTTTATGCCGGATTGCGACCTTGACCGTAGCATAACCTTCTGCTTATAAACCCAGCAGCGAATCAACCAAAAAACAAACACGCTCGTGTCCATTTTTTCGGGGGAAGTACAGTTTTTTAAAAATTTCGTTCCACTGTCTTTGTGTCCTTTGTGACCTTTCCTTATTGTTAAATCAATCCGTTCTTCTCTTTGCGCCTTTGCGTCCTTGCGTGAGATTTTTCTGTCTGCTGTCTTTGTGTCCTTTGTGATCTTTCCGTATTGTTTGTCTGCGTCTGTTGCAAAATCGCATCGCGTGACATGCATAATTGCATCCTGCCGGAACAGGCTTTATAATACGTTCATGACCACTGCCGACATCGAGACACCACGTCCGTACCCCGGCATCAAGCACGCTAAGCTACCGGCAACGGCGGAAACGGAAAGCGATGCCGGAAAACCGGCTGCTGCCATCGCTTCTATCCGCAAAGGGATCCCTCCGAAGGATTTCGTTCTGATGGCCAGGCAGATCGGTCTATCGCAAGCAGAACTGGCACGTAGACTGGGACTTTCGCCCCGGACAATGGCCGCGCGTATCGCGGGAGGCCGGAAGAAACTTAGTCCGGACGAAACAGAGAAGGTTCTGCGGATCCGTCATATTTTTGAGCACGCGGTTCGCGTGTTTGGCTCGGTCAAAGAAGCCCGGGAATGGCTATTGAGCCCGGCATCTGGTCTGGAAGGTCAACGGCCGATCGACCTGTTGGATACCGAGCCCGGCGGGGCTCAGGTTCGCGACTACCTAGGAGCGATTGAATACGGAAATTATTGGTGAGGCTGTACCGATTCGGATCCGATTCCACACGGCCTGCGGCTCAGGAATTTAGCGGACTGGGCGGCGTTCTGGCTGCAGGCAGATGGCACATCAAAGGGACGCCCGTGGTCTATGCTTCCTCCTCTGAGCCGTTGGCTCTTTTGGAGAAGTTGGTCCACCGGCGGCTGTCTCCGGTCACCGCGGTCTATCCGCTCTACCTCGCCGATGTGCCCGACAGGTTAATTGAGGAGCTTCCCGCCACCAGCTTGCCAACTGACTGGCGCTCGATCTCTCCCACCCGCTCTACCCAACGATTGGGTAACAGCTGGCTCACGAGCCGATCCGCGGCGGGACTTCTGGTGCCGAGCATCCTGATTACTGGGGCTGCTCCCGAAGTGAAGAACTGTTTGGTCAACCCGGAACATCCGGATTTCAATCAGGTCACGCTTAGCGGACCGATTTTGTTAGCATTAGACAGCCGGTTTATTCAATAGGGTTGCCCAAACGAACGAGGTTGATTTTGACCGCCTCGAAAAATTACAGTCGATCGATCAGTTCACCTTGATCGGGTGTCTTCTTTTTACACTTTTCCTGCAATCACGATGACTCCGAGTCGTCTTCCTAAAGACGGATACGGCTCATGGCAAACAAGCACTTTACCTTAGGTTATTTAATCGGTTGCATTCTGCTGTCGGTCCTTGGCTCAAGCGCCTTTGGCCAAGAAAAAGTCCCGGCTACAACTGAAGAGGCTCGGAGCGCTTATGAAAACGCTGATGCCGAGTTAAATGCGGTTTACCACCAATGCATTGAACCGGATCGCACCACGGTACAAGCCATCAGTGCGCTGCAACAATCGCAACGGGTCTGGGTCCAGTATCGAGACCTGAACGCAGCAGCGTACCAGACCGGGCAAAGCTCCCGCAAGGTCACTAAGGACCAATATTACTATTATGCCGCTACGGTGATTACTAAGAGCCGCATCCAGGAGCTAAAAACACTTTTTCTTAGCGACTAATAATCCTTTCCTTCCTCGGAAGAAAATATGTCTTCCGCACCTGAACCCGGCCAAAAAGGGAAAAAATTTCTTCAAAACGCGCTTTCCTGGGGAGCGCTTGCCGTCATTGTCCTCGCAATTCTAGGCTATCAGGGAATTAGAAAATTCGGGCACAACCCGGGAGGCTATTGGTTCAAGAAAGGGCTGCAATACGACTTAGGCAAAGGAGTTGCCCAAGACTATGTCGAAGCCCGCGACTTGTACCAACAGGCCGCGGATGCAGGTAACCCCCAAGCGATGAACAACCTCGGACTTCTCTATGAACAAGGCCAGGGCGGGCCACAAGACTATAGCAAGGCGCTGCATTGGTATCTGAAGGCAGCCAACGCAAATAACACGAAGGCCATGGTCAATCTGGCCGAGCTGTACGAAGACGGTTCCGGTACGACTCAGGATTACGCAACCGCGCACGACTGGTATCAAAAAGCGGCAAGCAACGGGAGTAGCAATGCGCTTTTCCATTTGGGTGTGCTGTCCGCTAATGGGTATGGGGAATCGAGGGATTATGCGAAAGCGGATGAGCTATATCAAAAAGCGGCCGATAAAGGGGAAGCGAGGGCAATGAATAACCTTGGTGTGTTTTATGAGCAAGGATCCGGCGTGACTCAAGATTACGCCAAGGCGCGCGACTGGTATCAAAAGGCGGCTAACGCCGGCAACGCCAGAGCGATGAACAACCTTGCGCAATTATACGAGAAAGGTGAGGGCGTCACTCAAGATTACACGAAAGCCCGTCAGTGGTATCAGAGATCTGCCGACAAAGGTAACGCGGATGCCAAACAGGCTCTCTCCCGTTTAGCCACACTGAACGGTCCGTGACCGGCGCATAAACAACCAAGCAGAGAATTCACTACAGAGACACAGAGAACATAGAGATTTAAGATCCGCCGATTACACGGATTACGCAGATTATTCTCAGGGGCTGGCAGCGCAGGTAAGCAAAGAACACCGCCACAATTCGCGGCGTTTTCCTCGGTCGACCGCCGGCTGCGATCCAAAAAAGAAATCTGCGTAATCTACGTAATCTGCGGATCTTTTAATTCTTCTACATCTGCGGTTCAGCTGCGAGTTTCTGAGATGCGTTTCAAGCCTTCCAACCAATGATCATGGGCAAGGTGAACGAACTCCGGATAGGCAGCTCTGGCATAGCGCGCAGCCAGACCAGTGGCCACTTCTTCGAAAGTCACCACGCACTTTTTTGGCCCCAGCGGCTTAATGTACCAATTATGGTATGAGGAAACCACAGGGCCATGAATCGTCCAGGCTCGCCCGAAACTCCGCCAGCCAAGCCGGTTTGGAGGAAGGCATTCAACGACTAAACCATCCACCCAACTGGCCGGAGTTTGATCTAAGATTGGCAGATCTTGAGGGAGATCGGAACTAACCCAGGTAAATTTCGTGTTCTTTTGCAATACTTGGGAACCACCGTGAATCGTGACCTTTCCGGAATACGGACACCAGTGTGGCCATAGCTCCGCGTGGACCAGGTGATTCCACACGGTTTCGCAAGAGGCATTTATTACGATTTGGTTATGAGCAAAGATCTCCGCCGCTTTATTGAACATCGGAGTAGGCCAATTCACCTCCGCAGACCTCTCGGCCCAGTCCCTGCTCACGGCATCACCGGGAGGTGTAGGCCTGGGTGTGGCCTGACCGGTAACCGTAATCGCGGGTAATTGCTCGGCGGCTTGGGCAACCGTCACCATCATCGCGAAAAGCCCACCAGCGATGAGCAATCGCAAATAGTGGTCACTAACAGTCGGTTTGCGCGGATACGCGCACCGCGGGTTTACCCGCCTGTCCATAAGCGCGGCTGCATTCATGTCCTGGGGATAGTAACAACTCCCAAGGATACCGAAAATCCGGAGTCAGCCAAGGATTTGAATCTTCACCTGGACTGGGATTTTACGACTCGGCTAAAAAGATCTTGCTCCTACGGAGCTAGTTCATCCGCGGAACCGACGCTCTTCAATAATTCCCGGACGGATTGCAGAATCTCGTCAGAAAACGCCGCATCAGAAACCGCGCGCGATAGCGCGAGCGCCCCGACCAGGGCACTAAAGATTAAGGCTGCTTGTTTTCTCGCCGATTCTTGGTTTTTGTTCGGTAGCAGCCCGGCGACCAGATCGAGAGTGAATCGTATGCGTTCTGTCACTAAATTACGAATTCGCTTATTACTACGGGCTACATCGCCGGCCAAGGCGGCAATGAGGCACCCGGACCCTGGACGGTCGCGATGCTTCTCGCTTAGATAATCATCGACGAGGCCGGCCAAGTTCACAGACGGTCCACCGGACGCTGACTGTTGCGCTGGGCGTTGCCAGGACGCAGCCTGCAGCGCTTCGACAACGAAATCATCACGGGAATCGAAATGTTTATAAAACCCGCCGACGGTAAGGCCGACTTCTTTCATCACGTCGGCGATAGCGACGGCTTCAAGGCCCTTCTCACGCAACCGTTTGGCAGCAGTGCGGACGATGCGCTCATGGTTGCTTTTCTTTTCTGAC
>DASUWQ010000457.1:0-9213 GCA_036378375.1 Chthoniobacterales bacterium | reverse complement strand
CTTATAGCCCATCCCCTTGATCAACGCGGGCAAGAATCGGTGCATGCCGTAGAATGGAATCAACGCTTCCCGGCATTCTCGCCGCATCGCCTTTAAGGTGCAGCCGGTATCGCGTACGCCGTCTCTAGTAAAGCGGCTCCGAATTCGGTTAGCGATGGTACTTTGGAACTTTTTGAACCAAGTATCCTGACGTTTAGCTCGGTAACCGCAAACGAGATCCGCCCCTTTCTCGATTTCTTCCAGCAATCGCGGAATATCGTTCGGATCGTTTTGCAGGTCGCTATCCAGGAGTACCAGGACACGGCCGCGTGCCATAGCTAATCCGGCGTAGATGGCGGCACTCTGCCCACAATTCTTCACAAACTGCAGTAAGCGAATGCGAGGGGATCTTTGGATTTGTTTGGCCGAATCATCGCTGGAACCGTCATCAATAAAGACAATTTCATGATCGTAATCTCGCATCACCGAAACGAGCTCAGCTTGAAGCTGCGGCAAGCTGGCGGCCTCATTGTAGACCGGGATAATGATGGAAATCTCCGGGCTTTGGTTCACAGGGGCAGCGTCTGGTATTGGTAGCACGCAAAAATACGAAACTCGCGCAACGGTTCGTTTCGTCGATTGACTTGGAAATGATCGACCAGTTCCCAGCGGGTAAACGAATTTTGCAAATTCTGCGGAGGCGTCTCGTCAGGGGCGTCCGTGATATAAAGGGCGGTGCGATTAATAAAGGGGTTCACTCCGGATTGTTCGCTAAAGAGCGAGTTTATCTCCGATTTATCCGCCGGCTCAACAAACTCGTCATATCGGCGCCAAAAAGAAAACTCGTTCTCAATATTTTGCGACTCCGGAATGTAGACTGGGGGATGGCCGGGATCTTCGACCCTCGGATCTCGCAAATAGAAAGCGACAATCGCCGAGGTTTGATACCGGTTGCCGATCAGGAACACCTGCTCACCTAACTTTTGCTCAAACGCAGTCCTGAACCGCTCGATCTCTGCCGTCGCCGTTTTCCAACTCCGGAGACTGCTCGACGGGTCAGATGAATAGGAAAGATTGATACCGATGGTGCGGAGTACATCAGTGTCCAAAGCCAGCAGCGAACTAGCGCCGGCGGTTACCAGGGCCACCACCGCGGCGATGCGGAGGATTCGATTCTGGGGCGGTACATCGAGCCACCAGGCAACGGCAAGCAGACTTAAACTGACGAAGCCGAGGGCGATCCACACAGGCTGAGTTAAATGTTCAAAGATAGCAATCAAGCCCATCAGCAGGATCGGCCAACTGAAGCTTAATAGAAAACAGACCTTGCTGCTGCGGAACGCTCTTGGTATCGACCCAATCAAGGCCACAAGCATCGCGATGAAAAATAGCGGTGAGCAAACGATCAGTTGCTGTCCGAAAAACTGGAAGATAGCCGAGAACCGGGCCGAGAGATGCTTGTGCGGCTCTATATCGCTCGATAACGGAACGAGTCCGATCCAATCATGTTGCACGTTCCAAATGATGGGCGGCGCTAGAAAAAGGCAGAATATTCCGAACAAGACGTAAATCCCGAAACGCCGAAATTCCCGGCGATGTTTTGCAGCCGTAATCAGGAAAATGAGGACTGAGATCAACTGGAAAGCGTTCGCGTAGTCGCAAAGGAAACCGCATCCAATGAGAAAACCGGTTAGAGCCCAAAACGGAAGCCGGTTAGAGTTTTCTTGAACCGCGAGCGAGAAAGAAACCATGGCCGCCGTCCAGAAAAAGAGTGAAAGCGGCGCCATGGTCATGAAACTGGCTCCGAAATTGAAGAGCGGCGTCAGGTTGAGAACGACTACTAACCAGAACGCGATGCGCTCTCGATACAAGCGCCGAGCTAAAGAGTAGAGGAGCAGCGAAGTCGCTAACGCCAACAAGGGGCTCAGCAAGCGGACCCCTAGTTCGCAACGCCCTAGGAGCGAGGTACCGGCCAGCACGGATAGGGCAATACCGGGTCCGCTAGAGTAATAGGAAACATTCGGGTGTTGGGCCCACGAATAGTAATAGGCCTCATCGGGTAGCAGTTCGGAGTGGGCGTCCCAGACGAGCCTGGCGCAAGTAAGCACGAGCAGAAACGAGAAAAGAATCCAGTTTGGCCGACGAAGCATCTGGAGGTTCAAACGAAAGAGCGAAGCCTGAGACTGCGACGTCATCTTGAGGCGGGAGGAGCCAACTCTGGATGCAGCGAATGAAATCTCGGGAACCAACGTGCGGTTACCTTCCGATAGAAATACGCGAGGAGCGCGTAACAGATTAGCGCGAAGCCTACTCCGGCGAACACGGAGATGAAAACATCCGAAGGCCAGTGAGAACCGCAATAGATCCGAGAATAGCAGACCAAGCCTGCCGGAATAATGTACAGAGCGCCCAATCGCCCGAAGAATAGGATTGCGAGGGTGGCGAGCACAGAATTGTTAACGGCGTGCCCGGAAGGAAATGACCGGCCGCTGATCTTTTCGTTGGGGGTTGGTGAGAGCACGACATCCGGCGCTCGAAAGACAGCCAGCACTTGAGGACGAGTTCGAACGAGAGCGACTTCCCGTACGTCGGCCAGTGCTTGCATGGGACGAGGCCGGTCCACCAACCGTTTGGTGACTTCGGTAAAGATACCGTCGGCGATACCTAGCGTAACCAGGGTCGTAAGCAGGAATGCTCTCCACCGAAACCCGCCCCGCCAAAGGAGCAAAGGGATTAAAATGAACAGAAGCGGACGCCACAGGTCGAAGTTGGTCATTATGGCCATGAGCCAATCGAGGAATGGGTTGATCCATTGTCTATTGATGAGAAAAAGAAGCTTGGTGTCCATCTGCGGTCAGCCTGCATCGGCCATCCATGTTGGGCCGGATCGGTGGCAATGCCCGACGCTGGCTATGACTCATCATTTTGCGAGCTGAGCGAGCGTAAGCTAAGGATTGGTCATTGATGAAACAAGTAAAGAAATTCGCTCTGGCATTTGTGGCGATAGTGATGGTTAGCCAGACCGCCGCGCGGGCAGATGAACAAGCGGCTCAGATCTTGAACGGTATTCGACTGGCCGATATTTCTCAGGAGCTAGACGGACGTTTACGCAAACAAGATGGCACGATTATTCCGTTCCGGCTGCGAGCCGGAGGCGATGAGTTGATTTTTAGTTTTACGAACCCGACAGAAGTATTGCGACTTACCCTAAACGACAACGGCTCGAATCTGACTTTGCAGGCCGGCGATCGCGAACGCGTGATCAGCGGGGCAAGATTGAACGATTCCGTCCGCGGGACCGATATCACCTATCAAGATTTAGCTTTGCGTTTCTTGTATTGGAAAAATTCACGTGTTGAGGGCGAACAGAACATACGAACGTTTCCGTGCTGGATGATCCTGTTGCAGCAGAACAATCCGAACATCGCCTATGCCTCAGTCAGAGTCTGGGTGGCCAAGCAAAGCGGCGCTCTGCTGCGCGCCGAGGCCTACGATGCGCAGAGCCGCCTGGTAAAGAAATTCGAAGTGATTTCCGGCCAAAAAATCGAGGGTAAATGGTTCCTGAAGCAGATGCGGATCGAGAGGTATGATCCGGGGACGGGTGGTTTGGTATCACGGACGTATTTGGAGATTAGTGGGTGAGAAGGCGCAAAGAGCCGCGCGACGGCCCTTAACGACCCATCGGAGGGGAGCCGCATTGGAGAAGTGATAGGCTTTACCTTTGGAGACGGTCTATCGCGTTTGCCGCTAAAAGACTTGTGCGACCGCGGCTCCCTGTAGGCGCGGTACGGTTAAGCGACATTCCCGTCCAACGTGTTGAACGCACCGAGATCCCGGGCGTCGCGTCTATCCGAACGCAATTGCTGCAACGCTTTGCCGGCGTCGACACGCGGGGCGCAGCGGTAGACCCCGGCTCGGCGCGTCTTTAGTCCCAACCCGTCATGTGAATTGTGCATGCGGATTTTCGCTGATGAAACTGGCAGCCTTTCGGGAGCCTCGCCCCACCAAATTAGCCTCTCACTTCTCACGAATCACGTCTCACTTCTCACAGCGTTGTCAGCGACGACAACGCTCAGTAGGTTGACAGACCGTTGGCTCTCAATAGGTTAGCAAACATTTTTGTTACGGTCATGAGGACCCCCGGGTTGTTTTTGCAGATTTTTTTTGGCTTGGTCGTGACCTCAAACTCCCAGACGACAGCGCAAGGAGGAGCTGAGACACCGACTAGCTTTGTCGATAATGCGATGAAGCTGCGCGAAGAAGTGCTTTTTAAGTTGGAGCCAGGCGGCATCCAACGCAGCCTTAATGATACGATTCCGGGCAAATTTTTCTGGCACACCAGTATCGTCACGACCACGTTCTGGATCGGCGAGACGCCTGGTGGCAATAATCCGGTTCCAAATGAATCCAGCGCCTGGGATTCAAATTGGTCGCGCAATTACGGAGGCTTGGACCTGCCGGAGAGCGGCGATCGCCAGGGTTTTTTGCCGGCAAAATTTGTTCCCCGGCAAAACCCGTTCTACATCGCTTTGCCGTATAACGACATAGCCGGCGGAAAAACCAAGGCGGAAGCCGCGCAAATTATTCCTTGGTTTAAAGCGACGTTTGTCAAACCGGGGCAGAGCGTCCTGAAAGGGCGTTGGCTGGCGGTGCGAAAAGGATCCCGGACGTGCTATGCCCAGTGGGAAGATGTGGGTCCGTTTCAGACCGATAACTGGGAATATGTCTTCGGGAATGATCGACCTCGGCCCAATCTCAATCGCGGAGCCGGGCTGGATATATCACCGGCAGTGCGGGACTATCTCCATCTCTCGCCGACCGACACAACGGATTGGAAGTTTGTGGAAGCTTCGGAAGTTCCTCCTGGTCCATGGACTCTTTACGGCGATAACAACACTTTCGTGATCGATCGGCGCAAACGAGAGCAAATCGCAAAGAGACAATAACGGGTGGTAGGGCGAAGATCTCGGCGCGCCCAGGGCGTGTTCTCGTAATCCGTTATTGCGCGCCGGATGTGAGCCGTGCCTGGCGTTGGCGTTCATCAATGATGTCGCAAAACTCGCGGTTTGTATTCAGGCAACATCGTGGGTGAAACCACGCGAAATCCACGGCTCAAAACCGGCGCGGGCGTACTACCTAGAAAACGAACGTCGGGCGCGCCGAGTTTTTCGCCCTACCGCTAGCCGCTAATCCGGTCGCTCGGCGAACCGGATGGTGTCGCCTTCGTCGTAATCCCGTTCGTAGCGGCCGTTCGGTGTATGGAAAACCACGTGTAGCTGTTTCTTTTCACCTTTAAACGGATCGGAACCGAACGTTTTATTGGAAACATCCATTTTTCCGCCCGGAAAGGCGTAATGACGGACGATGTTGGTCACATCGATAAAGTGACTGTAAACGCCGTAACGCGCGCGCACGACACGTCCAAGCGGAGCCCATTCATCGGCTCGGCTGAACGTTGGGATGGTCAAAGCGACCAGCAAGAAAACAGGTAGAAACCAGCTCCTACGCATATGCGCGCAGACTAAATCCTAGACCGCAGGAAATGACGAGGAAAGAAATAGGGCTACAAGGAGTTCAAGAATAGTGGCCGGGACATAGAATGAGAGAGCCAGGAGAACTCAGGTCGGAGAAATGGAACGCGATGAAGAAACCCTGCGTCTTCCGTCACTAATGTGCACGGAGTCTGGCTCTCTCCTTGAACTCCTTTACCTTAATATCCCCAGAAACGGATCGTCGCGCCTTCTTGGTAAACGCGATGGAAACGACCTCTCGGCGTATCGATGATCAGATTTAGGTATTTCGTTTCGCCTTTGTACGGGTCAAACCCGAAAGTCTTGTTTTCCACGTCCATTTCGGCGGCCGGCACTGCGTAACGACGCACGATTGCGGTTACGTTAATGTAGTGACCGTAAACGCCATAGCTTGCGTGGATGACTCGGCCGACTGGTGCCCATACGTCTGCTCTACTCAGCGCCGGTATGGTCAGGGCGACCAGTAAGAAAGCGGTTAGGAACCTACCTCTGTGCATATGAGAAAGGAGATTAAAGCGTAATCCGCTAAAATCACTGCGGAAAAGACGTGTGGGACAAGAGGCGGTTACGGGGCCGGCCCTTAGGCTCGGCAGGAGCTAGGAGGGGGCGAGATGAAGGGCGTATAGGAAGGGTGTAGGACTTTGAGGATCGCGGGCTCCGTTACCGAATGGGACTTATGTGACCAATGGGACTTATATGTCTGATTCCCGTTAGTCTCATGAGTCTCGTAGGTTCCGTGTGCGCTCGGTGGCCGTTGCGCGTCTCCGCACTATTGTCGCCCTGTCGCTGTTTCGCCCATTCGCCGTCTCGCCGCGTCCCCTCCCAGCTCCTTCAGAGCATAAGGCGAGGAAGGTTTCACTTCGCACTTCTCACACGCGGAGCGGCCTCGCTATAGTCCGGGGCGGCATGCACCCTATTATGGATATAGAGCCTCTGAACAAAATACGGAGTGTGACGCGGGAGCGCGTCTGCTGGTCTGCCAGGTCGGGGATAATCTCCGGAGCTTTGGCCGAAGACAACTTGCAGAAACAGATCAAAGAGGGCAAAGCGGAGAATGCGGATTTAGATCACTTGCGCTACGAGCGGCTTGGAGTGGAAATTGAAGTTCTTCGGCGCGGTATGGCCGAGCAAGACAAGCGCCGGGATCGCCGCGAACGCCGGGAATAACCGATCACAAATCACCAATCACCTTTCACTCTTAGCTTCTTTACCCCCATGAAACCGCACTGGCCTTTCTTTTTAAGCACAGAACGAAAGCGGTCGTCTGTGAAGCCGAGCATCCAGCTTGAGCTACCAAACCGATGCTTTCAGACTCGATGCTCCGCGTTCCCGGCGATGTCGGCGTTCCCGGCGCTCCCGGCGTTGTTCCTGAGCATTTCCATCTGTTTGTTCTCGAATATTGTTCTGGGACAGGAGAAACCCGGCCGCACTTTGGAAAAGATCAAAGAGGCCGGTGTGATCGTTATCGGGACGCGAGAGTCGTCCATCCCATTCTCCTACTACGATCAAAATAATCAGGTTGTCGGCTACGCCCAAGACCTGGCTAACCTGGCGGTGGAAGCAGTAAAGCAGAAACTCAATCTGCCGAACTTGAGAGAGAAGCTAGTTCCGGTGACTTCTCAAACTCGCATCCCCCTGGTGCAAAGCGGATCCGTAGATCTGGAAGCGGGTTCAACCACAAATAACCTGGAGAGAGAACAACAGGTGAGTTTCTCGAATACCTTTTTCATCGTGAGCACACGCCTGTTGGTTAAGAAGGATTCCGGCATCAAAGACTTCCCCGATCTGAAGGGTAAAAACGTGGTCGTGACTGCTGGGACTACCTCGGAGAGGTTGATCCGCCAGCTCAACGATAAAGACCAGATGGGCATGCAAATCATTGCGGCCAAAGATCACGGTGAATCGTTTCTGATCCTGCAAAGCGGACGAGCGGCTGCGTTCATGTTGGATGATGCGCTATTAGCTGGAGAACGGGCTAAGGCCCGAAATCCAAGCGATTGGGTAATTGTTGGTACGCCACAGTCGAAAGAGGCCTACGGAATGATGCTCAAGAAAGACGACACCGAATTTAAAGCCGTGGTCGACGCCGCACTCGCCGAAGCGGAAAAGAACGGCACCGCGGAGGCGCTTTACAAGAAGTGGTTCATGTCACCGATCCCACCGAAAGGACTTAACCTGGAGCTTCCGCTGAGCGACGACATGAAGGAGCTATTTCACGCGCCGAACGACAAACCGCTGCAGTGAGAAGTGAGAAGCCGGTGCAGTGATTGGTGATTGGTGATTGGTGATTGGTGATTGGTGATTGGTGATTGGTCAATACTGCGGGACGTGAGGTCTAAATTGTCAACTTTTTTGCAAAAGCATGATGTGCTCAGCAACCGCAATCGGACAGCCTAGACCGACGAGTGGAGTATAAGGACTGTGCAAGGACTGCTCCCGATCGCTATGTGGCTGCTCGACTCCACCAATCACCAATCACTAATCACCAATCACATTTCACTAGCCGCTTTCGATTTCAGCGTCTTCCTCCGGCCGAGTCCTGAATCGGCGCTGAATAACCTTTCCTATCTACTGGTCGGCTTGGGGTGGAGCTTGCTCCTGGCCTTGACCAGTTGGGTCGTGGCTTTTGTGATCGGCTCGGTTATCGGGGTTATGCGGACTTTACCGGGCCGGTTCTTACCCTTTATCGGCGCCTGCTATGTTGAGCTTTTTCGAAACATTCCTTTGTTGGTTCAGCTGTTTATCTGGTTCTTTGTGATCCCTGACATGACCCCGATTTTTGGGGATTGGTTTAAACAGCAGGTGCCGCCGATCTGGCAGGAATTCATCGCGGGCACGGCCTGTCTGGGCCTGTTCACGGCGGCGCGGATTGCGGAACAGGTTCGTGCCGGGATCGGCTCGCTGGGGCCAGGGCAGATAGGGGCCGGGCTGGCGTTGGGCTTAAAAAGAAGACAAGTCTATCTACTGGTCTTGCTACCGGTTGCTTATCGAATTCTCATCCCGACACTGACCTCAGAATTTCTGAACCTGATCAAGAACACGGCGGTGGCTTCTACCATTGGGTACGTGGAACTCGCTCAACGGAGTGCGAGCATGGCCGAGACCACGTCCCGGGTCTACGAGGCGTTCGCGGCGGGTACACTTTTATACGCGGTACTGAATCTACTGGTCATGGCCTTAGCGCGGGGACTGGAGCGGTTCACGGCCTTACCAGGTTTTTTGGGAGGCCGTAGATAATGCTTTTTGACTGGAGCGCGATACCTGGAGCTTTGCCCATCTTGTGGCAGGGCATGATCGTTACGCTTCAAATCACGCTGGTGGGCGTGCTGGTGGGCGTCTTGCTCGGGACCTTGCTCGCCCTGTTCCGATTGTCGCCGAGCCGCCTATTGTCGTGGTTTTCTGCCGCCTACGTCACGGTATTTCGCTCGATTCCGTTAGTGATGGTGTTGTTTTGGTTTCATTTGGTCTTGATCCCGTTGGTAGTGGGTTTGCTTTTCCCCGGCCAGCGATTGGAGTTGCGTTTCATCACCGCATTAACCGCATTTTCCCTCTTCGAAGCGTCTTACTATGCCGAGATTATTCGCGCGGGAATACTTAGCGTAACCAAAGGGCAATTCAGCGCCGGTTTGGCTTTGGGGATGAACCAGCGGCAAGTGATGAGATTGGTGATCCTACCCCAGGCCTTGCGTCGAATGGTTCCGCT
>DASUWQ010000456.1:0-5971 GCA_036378375.1 Chthoniobacterales bacterium | reverse complement strand
AGGGCGTCGCGTCTATCGCAGCGCCATGCCTAAAAAGATTCGTCGGCGTCGACAGCCGTGCGAGCTCTAGCACGGAATGCAACGCCCCTCCGTCCCTTGTCCTCTAAACCGCCCTCGGGATGCCGTACCTGGCTGCCTCCTACCTCTTAGGTTGACGCGCATGCCCGGTTGCGGGAAGGCAGCGCCCACTCTTACGGAGAACCTTTGCTGATCAAATTCGCGACTCTGTCAACGTTCTCCGGGGTTACGAAGCTTGGCCCGGTCAGGATTAGATCGTTTTCGGGCAACGCGCCGTGTTTTGCGTAGTTGGCTAAGAAAACAACCGGCAGATATCCTTGCAACCATTGTTGCTGGTCGACGGCAAAACTCATTTGTTTCTTTGACAATGCTTCGACTACTTCTTGTGAAATATCGAACGTGCAGAGCTTGATTTTGTCCAGTTCGTCCATGTCGATAGCTGCTTTCAGGGCCGGCGTAGCTGCTACGGGACCCAAAGCCAAAATCCCGTCAATCTCCTGATGTTGCTGCAGGTAGGCAACGACTGTGTTGTAGCATGCCCAAAAGTCGATTCTGACCGGAACTACATGCACATGATGGAAAGGGCCTTCAAAACCATCTTTAAATCCTTTGACTCTTTGGTCGAGACCCTCGTTACCGGCCTCTTGATTGAGAACCACGACCTCTTTTGCACCGATGTCCTTCATCCTTTCACCAGACAACCTCCCGGCAGATTCCTCTTCCTGTCCAATGTGCATCAGACATCCAAGCTGATGAGATACGCTCAACCCCGAATTCACCGAAATAACCGGAATCTTCGCAGCCACCGCGGCCTGTATTGACTTCCCCAGCACCCTAGCGTCAGGAATAGTAACGATCAGACCGTCGGGTCTCGATGCGGTCGCGTCATCAATCATGTGAGACATTGCCACCAAATCGAATTTTCCCGGGGATTGATATTGAACGTCGACATCAGTCTCCCGAGCTGCGGTCTCCGCGCCTTTGCGAACAACGTCCCAAAAAGGGTCACCGGTTTGAGCGTGCGTTACAAAAACGATTCTGGGCTTCTTCTGAGCGAGTCCCGTAAGAGGAATAAGCCAGGTTACTGCTAGGAAGAGCCAAGGTGCGAGCTTCGAAGTGATCATGCAGACAATGCGCGTGCTGGCGCAACCGAATAGAAAATTTCACGCAAAGTCGCAAACTCGCAAAGAAAACGGAGGGGATTCTACAATATACAAAGATCACGAAGGACACAAAGATGGACGAGTGAATCAAAAGCATAGCCTTTAGTTTCGCTCAGTCTTCGTGTCCTTGGTGATCTTTGTGTATTGTGAATTCCCCTCCGTTAGTTCCTGTTTAAATCTGTCTTTCCATTGCCTGGTATGGATCAAGACCGGCCAAATATAAACCCACGGTACCCATCGCCTTTCGTTCAGCAGTTGCTGAAATTAAAGGTCTGGTTCGCTGACCGCTTCCACATTCGCGAACGGCAGCTCATGTTGCTGTGGGCGGCGTTGATCGGCCTACTCGGCGCAGTTGCGTCTGAATGTTTCCGGCGCGCAACCGAACTCGTGCACTTTCTGGCAACCGGCAGCCAGATGGACATCATTTCCTCATTTGCACAGCTGCCGCTTTGGCAAAAGCTGGCTGTTCCGGTGGCTGGTGGGTTTTTGGCAGGGTTGACCCTCTGGCTTGGCAACCGTTTCACGATGCGGCTGCTCCAAAAAACCACCACGGATTACATGGAAGCAATCGTGGTAGGCAATGGCAACATCTCTGTGCCGGCCAGCTTGGTGAAGAGTATCTCCGCTCTTTTTTCCATCAGTACCGGAGCCTCCATTGGACGGGAAGGCCCCTTGGTTCAGATCTCCTCCTTGGTTGCCTCGCTGGTGGGCCGAGCCCGCAGTTTTCCAGTTGCCCAACGGCGCCATTTAGTAGCATGCGGGGCGGCGGCCGGTATTGCTAGTGCCTACAACGCACCGATTGCGGGATCTTTTTTCGTAGCGGAAATCATTTTAGGAACGGTCGCAGTCGAATCGCTGGGGCCGCTCATTATATCAGCCGTGGTCGCGACGTTTACGGCGCAGCTTTTGCACGGCGGTGGACCCATCTACAAATCTCCAGGGTTCGCTTTGCATAGCTATTGGGAGATCGTTTTTCTGTCTCTTATGGGGCTGATATCGGGACTGTTAGCTCCGGTCTACCTCCGTTTTTTACGAACCATCGAGCGCTTCTTCTCGAAAATATCGCTCGGTCCGCCCACAAAGCTCGCGCTCGGCGGCGCCCTCGTTGGCTTGTTAGCCATGATTAGTCCTGACGTCTGCGGCAACGGTCAGGGACTGCTTGATACCCTGTTTCGCCAAAATTGGTTCTCCAACGAAATTCTCGCGATTCTGCTGTTGAAGGTGGTGGCGACGGCGGCCACCTTCGGCTCCGGCGCAGTCGGTGGGGTGTTCACCCCTACGCTTTTCATAGGCGCCGCCTTGGGAATGTTGTATGGCCGATGCTTGCTTGCGCTCTTTCCCAGTTTTCACGTGGATCCCGGTATGTACGGGATTGTTGGGATGGGCTCGTTCATTGCCGCTACTACTGGTGCACCGCTGATGTCGATTCTGATGGGGTTTGAACTCACCCTTGATTACACGTTAGCACCGTTGCTCATGGTGACCTGTGTTATCGCCTATTACTGCAGCAGCATCTTTGAAAAACGATTTATCTATGGTGAGTCTCTCGAACGCAAGGGTGCGTCGTTTTTCAATCAACAACTAGCTGAGGCCAAAATTGCGGATCTTATACAGCTCAATCCGATCACACTCCCCGCGAAAGCCACTTTTGCTGAGATTGCTCAGATGTTTGTCCAGCATCCCTTTCAGCACATCTACATTGTCGGAGAAAATAATCAGTTTCTCGGCGCTGTGTCGTTGCACGATATCAAGGAATACCTGGATCGGCCTGAGTTGGCCACGATGTTCATCGCGACTGACCTCATGAACGAAGATTTTCCTCGGATCTCGCCTTTCCAAGGCATGGGCGACGCTTTCGAGAGTTTCTCTGAAGTTCGCTCCGAGCGATTGCCAGTAGTCGACGACCTGGATTCTTGCCGCTTGATCGGCAGTATCTCGAAGACGGACATCATGCTCTATTTGTCCGGAAAGCAGCGGCAGAGGAGCTAGGAGAGGTGACTGACTTTTGGTGGGGCGACGCTCCCGAATGGCCTGAGACTTTTAGCGAAGCTGCTAGCTTCGTCAGAATTATAGAATTATTCGGGAGCCTCGCCCTACCAAAAGCTCTCCTAGCTCCTAGCTACTCTCGAGTCCCGCGCCGTATAACTCATCCACCTTCGCGGCCATCACAAAATCATTTCGATGCAGTCCGCGAATCTTGTGGGTCCACAACGTTACTGTGACGCGGCCCCACTCGGTAAGAATCGCCGGATGATGACCTTCCTCTTCTGCCAGGTCGCCCACCCGATTGCTGAAGCGCAAAGCTTCGGCAAAATTCCCGAAGCGAAAAACTCGCTCTAGCCTTGGGATCCCTTCGCGCTCTAACATCGTCCATTCCGGGATTTGTGGTCTGAGCTCTGCGATCTCGGCTTCGGTCGCTGGAGGGGAATCTCGACGGCAAGCAGTACATTTCTCCGTAGTCAATGTTGCCATAACTCAAGCAAAGGAGAAGCGAGCCAAAAGCAACCGCGAATTGAGAAAGCCTAACCGCAGTTTAACGCAGATATACGCAGATTTAAGAGACCGCGAATGAACACGAATGGACGCGAAGAGAAACCTTCAACCGCAGACGAACGCAGATAGGTACAAACCAGGAACCGACGCAAAAACAGGGACGGGCTTGGAGCAGAACTAGGGACAGAAATGTCATAGAGGCTGGCGCTGAGAGCTCTTTAATTAGAGAGAGGTCCTTCTTGGCGCCTAATCTCGAATTGTCTTTATTCGCGTCCATTCGTGTTCATTCGCGGTTCAGATCTTTGTCTTATCTTTGTAGATTCGCGCCATTTGCAGTTATTTTTTGACCGATTTTGGCGTTCGTGGCTGAGTTTTTGTCTTGTAACCGTCAAAAAATCAGTTGCACGATCCGAATTATCATGAAACAGGGGCGGTTCCATGAAGAGTTGGGTCGTCTGTGGTCTGTTAGCTTTTGGTCTACCGGCAGTGATGCACGCCTCGGAAGAGAGCTTTCGCATCTTTCGTCCGGTTGACCCTGTCAAGCTAGAAAGGAAGGTGCCGGCTGGATACGGCAAGATTTTTATTGAGGCCGCTCGCGCCAATAATATTGATCCAATTCTTTTAGCTGCGATCTCAGCCCATGAGTCCGGTGCGTGGAAGAGCGCAGCGGCCCGTCACAAAAATAATTGGATGGGCTTGATGACCCGGTGTGGTGCCAAGCGGTTTGTCACCTCGGAGCAATCGATCTTTTACGCAGCTGAGCTTCTGAACCGTCGGCCATTCAAGGGCCATAATACCCTCAGCGAGCTTGCTTCGATTTACTGCGCTACTAATCCCAGCTATTGGAGAGTGTGCGTGCTTCAATGGGAACGACTATTGGTCGGCGGTAGGTAGTTGCGATCGGTAGGTTTCTTTGGTGGGGCAAGGCTCCCGGGACGGCCTTACCGGCTCACTAGGGGTGCCACGTGAACTAAGATTGCGATGGATTCGGTCCTTGTCCCAGCCGACTTGTCCGACGTAGCATTGTGCGTTGTGTTCTGTGAGGGAAAAGGCTGCGCAGTCGGACCCGTTTCTTATCATGTGGCTCCCATCCAGCGCTTCGAATTGTGTTGGGATTTCACCGCGCTTTCTTTGGTTGCACCACACGCGCCGCCACACCTGGACCGCGGCTCGACAACCTTTCGGCGCTAGCCATGATAGATTCGCAGGCGCCAGCCGCCTCGCTCATCGTTTTCGGAAGATCCGGAGCCTCGCCCCACCAAAATTGATCGGCCCTTACAATCCAGGTATGATGCCTCGAAGCGCGCGAGCCTGGCGTTCGCTCACCTCGATTTGGGTGTTGCTGGGATCATCCATAATCAGCATGAAAGCGCTGCGCGCGGCCGGCCGGATCTCTTTTACCCGACGCAAGTTCACCAAAGATGAGCGATGCGCCCGGAAGAAATTGAGCTCGGTTAAGCCCTGTTCCAGATCGCTAATTTGATAGTTTACCCAGACCGTGTCGTTGTTAGTGCGTGCTCGCACAATCCCATGATCGATGTAGAAATAGAGGACATCGGCGGGATCAAGAAGTAGGAACCGGTCCAGTTTTCGAGCGACAATCTGTTGAAAATTTCGGGGAACGCCGGCGCTTAATCGATGAATTTGATCGGCCACTTGGGCGCGGTCCTCAGCAAATTGGTGTAATCGCCAGGCGCGCTCCACCATTTCTCGGAGACGTTCCGTTTCAATCGGTTTCAATAAATAAGCGATCGCGTTGGCGTCGAATGCCGCTAGGGCGTGTTCATGAAAACCCGTGACGAAAATAATCAGGGGTAACGTCAAGTCAGCCGGTAATGCCTTGAGGGTCTCGAAGCCGTCTAGCCCCGGCATCTGTACATCCAAAAACACTAAGTCCGGCTCCAACCGCTGAATCTCGGCTACCGCCTCGAGACCGTCTTTGGCTTCACCGATAACCTCGACGTGCTCTTCGTCCTTCAACAGTCTGCGTAGTCGCAGCCGAGCATTTGGTTCGTCATCAATAAGCAAGGAGCGCAACTTTTTCATCTAGTGCACCGTCTCCCATATAATGGTGGCACCGCCGTCGGTCAGTTGGCGGTTTTTCAAGGCGCGAGCGAAGCGCCCATATCTGAATTCATACGGGTCGATCCGCCGCGGCGGAGGAAAAACCGCCAACTGGCCACGGCCCGAAGGGTTGCGTTGAAAATGGGCCGGCTGCTTCGTTGCTCGTCGGTCACGTATCGATTCAGATATGCTCCCTCCTCGCGCCTCGCAGGCGGCCCATTTTGAACGCAACG
>DASUWQ010000455.1:0-4303 GCA_036378375.1 Chthoniobacterales bacterium | reverse complement strand
AAAACCTTCTTAACAATCCCAGCGAAGCCGCTGCTCTGGCCCGTCTGCGATCGTGTTTCTTCGGCCATTGGAATAGCGGCCTCGGTAGATCGAGCTAACTCCAACGCAAAGGCGCGGTAACCAGGATACCCAAGGGTACGTACGAATCGGACTACGGTTGCCTCACTGACACGGCTCTCTCGTGCAAGCTCAGAAATTGATCGACCCACCCACTGGCCAGGAGAACGCAACAAGGTATCAGCGACCTGGCGAACACTGCCTTCTAACCGACTGTAATTTTGTTCGATCTTGCTTACACAGGCGGGCCGCGCCGTATCGGAATCTGTCTTAAAAGCCATAAATTATATGATGGCCATCCCCGAAAAACGAGGCCGGCACGTTTATATAAAGATATTTTCATCATAACACAAAAAAAATGGAAATCATAAAGTAAAATTTACCGCGGATGACTCAGAACAAACCCCGTTACCGGTTCCACCTTAAAAAATTCGAGTTCGTTGCTCGAGTTGCTTCTTATCCACGACAGTTACTCCATAGTAATCAGTCCTCTGCGTACTGCAGTTGCAATAGCCTCGGTGCGACCAGTGGCGTTCAATTTTCGCAAGACGGACTTCACGTAGTTTTTCACCGTGTGCTCGCTCAGGTATAGGAGCCGGCCGATCTCCTTGTTGCTCTTGCCACGGGCGATCTGGTTAAGCACTTCAAGCTCGCGTTGGGATAAACGTGGTTGAGAAAAAGAATCTGCCAGCTTCGCCGCCACATCGGGCGGAATAGAGGAGGTTCCCGCGAAAACTTCCCGAATAGTTCGGCGGACTTGCTCGGCCTCTACGCCTTTCAGGAGATAGCCTTTGGCGCCAGCGAAGAGTGACTGTGTCAGGTCGTCCGTTTTTTCGGAAGTTGTCAAAACAATAATCAAGGGATGTCGCTTCCAGAGTACCAGTTCCCGAATAACTGCAAGGCCGTCTTTCTTAGGCATGCGGAGGTCAAGCATCAGGATATCCGGGGCCAGCTGGTCGCACAGCAAACAAGCTTCGATCCCATCCCGCGCATGTCCGATTACTTTCATGTCGGGTTCATCGGCGAGAATTGCGGTCAGCCCTTGACGAATGATCGGATGGTCGTCGGCGATCAAGATTCGTATTTCTTGTCCGGGAAGCATAAGCAAGAGCTGCCCTCAGCGGTCACATGGATCGCGCGCTCCAGGCGCCAACCTTCCCTGCGGTTCTGGTTGCAGACGCGAATTTTCTCGAGCTGAAGTCGAAAATAAAAAAGTTCTTAACACATTCGGCAAAAAAAAGCAAGCGTTATGCAGGCCCTATCCTGTGCGCCGAGTGGGTTTCGAGAATATGGCGTGAACGCTCGCACAGCTAGAGGACAGCCGAGCGGGAGCGGCGGCTGGCGGTTGCCGGACGAGCGATGCCTGCCAGACACTTCTCTATGTCCGCCACAACCTCTTTCGTATTCTTCAGCTGGGTGTACAGGTATCGCAGTTCCCATTTTCCATCCGGGCTGACTAGGTAGGTGAAGGATGAGTGGTTCACATAGTATACGTCGGATGTTTTTCCTTGTGGGCGAACCAAAGTGTAGGCTGCACCGTAAGCCGCCACTGTCTCGTCGATCTCGTCAGCGCTTCCTGTCAACCCGATAAATGCAGGGTCAAAGTAGGGCATGTATTTTTTTAAGAGGTCCGGTTGATCTCTTCGCGGGTCGACACTGATAAAAAGGATTTGCACTCTCGCCCGATCGTCTTCCGGCAGACTGCGGTAGATCTGCGCAAGGTCGCTCAAAGTACTCGGACAAACGTCCGGGCAGTGTGTATAGCCAAAAGTAAACAAGACGACCTTGCCGCGTAGTTGCCCAAGCCGGAAAGGCTTCCCGTCTTGGTCACTCAAATGGAAATCGTACGCCGCCTTTGGCGAGGTCATAAGCTCACCGTAGAAAGCCTCGGACGTGAGCGGTTGTCCAGCCTTGCGAACGAACAGGAGACCGGCGGCGACCGCGAGCACCAGAACGAACGCGCAGGCGATGACGGTATTCCGGACACCGAAATGTCGTCTGGTAAGAGGATACGACTGTAAATGCGATGACATGCTGTTCGGTTAAACGAAAATCACAGGGCCAATCTAGCCTGAATTGTAGCTCGATTACCAGGGACACCCGAAATGGCAGCCGTGCATGATCGGGGAATTAACGATCCGATAGACGACCACTCAGCATCCTTTCGATGTTCTGGTCAACCTGGCTGCTAGCCGGGCTTTTTCGAACCATAGCGACGCATCGGCTTAAGGCGTCAACGAGTACTAACTCGGCGATCTTTGAACATGGCAGTAAGTCTTGGGAGTCGCGATCCGGCTGTTCCAGAACCAGGGGAATGTCGGTTACGGCCAATAATGGTGACCCTGACTTTCTAGTTATGCCGATGGTTGTGGCCCCGGCGGCCCGCGCTTTGGCCAGGCCGTCAACCGTATGCCGGTTTCGACCAGTCTGGCTGAAAGCGATAACGACATCTTTAAGGGAGATTAACGAAGATTGGACTGCCATCTGCAGGGGATCGTGAATGGCGATACAATTCATCCCCAAGCGTACGAAGCGATATTCTACTTCGCTGGCGAGCAATCCTGAACTTCCCACCGCATAGCAATAAATGCGTCGCGCTAACACTAACGCTTCTACCGCCCTTTCAAGAAATTCGATCTCGATGGCGTTGAGCGTATGCCTTAACACGCGGAGCCCGGTTTCGAAGGATTCGTCAACAATCTTATTCAAGCCTTCCCTGACGCTTTTCATGGGTCTGATGCTTTAACGAGAGGAATTCATCATCTTTTCAAGCAACTTTACGCCGCCGGGGTAAACCGGCATCGAAAAGCTGGAGAAAGAAGCAGGGGCAGTCACGGCCGAGCACGCGCAGATAGCGCTTAAACGTAATATTGAGTTTGTGTGCTAATACCACCAGCCAGAGTTCATTGCCAAATCGATTGCTGTCACACTGCTCTCCCGAGAGAAACTACCTCTGAGCAAAGTAAGCACCCGTTTCAAAATCCTAACTTCTGCAGCTTTTTTTGGAGCAGCTTGCGGGCCCGATAAACCTTTGTTCCGACGGCCTTGGGAGAGATTCCGAGTAGTTCCGCGGCTTCATTGTAGGAATGCCCTTCCATAGCGGTTAAGATCAGCGCCGGCTTCAGATCATGAGGCAGAGCAGCGATGGCTTTTTCGAGAGCGATCAATTGATCGCGAGTCTCCATGGCCTGGTCCGGTGCTTTTTGATTGCTGGCAACCTGGCGAAGGTCATTGCTCTCCTCAACGGACACCGTCTTCAACGAGCAATGGTACGCCTTGCTTCTGGAGTGATCGCGGCAAAGGTTCAGTGCGATATGATATAGCCAGGTTACAAATTTCGCCGAGGGCTGAAAGCGCTGAATGTTAAAATAGGCGCGCACAAATGCTTCCTGCGTCAATTCAAGAGCGTCTGCCTCGTTTGGCACATGAGCAAAGACAAATCGGAAGAGACTGTCTCGGTGGCGATCCATTAAGGCATCTAGCGCCTGTTCTTCTCCGTTTTGCAACGAGCGGACCAGGCCGATGTCGGGGTCCTCTTTGACCCTGCCACGCGATCCAGATAGTTGAAGTTCGTTCACACGAGCGATCGCTAACATCAGTGTCACCTCTGGCCCATTAAATAAACTTTTATATGATAGTAGCAATAGAGAAAAAAAAGTGTTTTTGATAGGCCCTTTTGAGCCAGGGCCGGTACAAACGACGTGTGAAACTGTCGTCGCTGAGCTGTTCTGGCGGGGCAAGCCACTTCTGGGCGCTGAGTAAATTCTGTCAGCTTCTAACCGGCGCATGGCGACCCGCAAGCCGGTTCCCAAGCTCGCAACAATCAAAACGACCGATCAACTGACCATGTCGTTGAATCCGATGTGACGTCACTAAATCGTGCCAGAGAGGTCGTTCTTGAGGCGTTGGCCGCTGGGTTCTGATTCTTCAACTGTATTTGATGAGAGCCTTGCCTGTCAGCAAAAGCCGGTCGATCGCCGTAGATCGCCCACGGACCAGGAGGAACTTGATTCGACTCCACGAATCGCCAGTCGCACACGTCTTTATCCCCAAGGCTGAGATAATCTCGAACTGCGGGTGAAATATCAAGCCCGGCGCCTCCGTTCGAGTTGGGCTTTGGCCGCTCGCTGCCAAAGACGTATTGCCAGTGATCGGTTCGGAACGGACCACAATCCTCCCATTGGGCATAACAGACTCTCCCGCCTTTGCGGATTCCGACCCATCGGCCCTTGAGAACGGACTGGCC
>DASUWQ010000454.1:0-5395 GCA_036378375.1 Chthoniobacterales bacterium | reverse complement strand
AGTACTTTCAGGCCAAAGAAAAGCTTTTCGAAAAGATCAGTGATGAGGCGTCGAAGTCCGGTATCGGGATAATCAACGTCGATGACCCTTACGGCCAACAATTGGCGGCTCGTTTCTCCGACCGATTAACTTTGGTGACCTACGGGATGGGCGCTCGAGCTGACTTCAGGGCAAGTAACTACCGAGTTGAATCCACCGGCACCTCTTATCAACTGGATGTAAAAGGCAAGAGCTATCTGGTCCGGGTCCCTTTAATCGGCCGATTCAATATTTATAACTCGTTGGCCGCCCTAGCTACCGTGGGCGCGCTGGGTATCGATATTCGGTCCTCTGTCTTAGCACTGGCACGCGCCCCTCAAATTCCGGGGCGCCTGGAAGCGGTCCCCGCCAAACGCCAGTTCCAGGTCTTTGTCGACTATGCGCACACGGATGATGCCCTGTTGAATGTGATCAAGACGTGCCGCGACCTTAACCCTGCCCGGCTTATCGTGGTGTTTGGCTGTGGGGGAGATCGGGATCGGGCCAAAAGGCCTTTAATGGGGACGGTAGCCGATCAGTTTGCCGACTACTCCATCGTTACGTCAGACAATCCACGCAAAGAAGATCCCGAGGCGATAATTCGTGATGTCGTGGCAGGTTTCAAAGGCCGAAATTTTGAGACAGTTGTCGACCGGCGCGAAGCCATCGACCGAGCGATCACTTTAGCGCGCCCCCGGGATATCGTGCTGATCGCAGGTAAAGGTCACGAGAAGTATCAGGAATTCCGGGATCACACGGTTCCATTCGACGACATCGATGCGGCCCTCAGGGCGTTGGAAGACCACCCCGTTAAATTGGGAGAGTATGGAACCTAGTACCGTTGCCGAAGTCGCCAGCCTGGCTTCTGGAACTTTGTTTGGTTCCGGCTCAGCAGTGGTTACCGCTGTTTCCACTGACACCCGGTCGATCCAACCCGGCCAACTGTTCGTCGCGCTGCGAGGTGAGCGGTTTGACGCTCACGATTTCTTGGCGCCCGCGTTCGAACAAGGAGCGGTTGCGGCACTGGTGGAAAAGGTGAATCAAAAGTTTCCCGGCTTGCCACAAATTCAGGTGCCGAATTCTTTGATCGGTCTGCAAACCTTGGCCAGAAACTATCGTCAGAAGTTCCAGTTGCCGATCGTCGGCATTACCGGGAGTAACGGGAAGACGAGCACTAAAGAAATGGTGGCTGCGGTTTTAAGTGAACGGTTCCAAGTCACCAAGACGTCGGGCAACCTGAACAATCACATTGGGGTTCCGCTCTCGGTTTTGCGGGTCGAGCGCCAACATCAGGTCGCAGTTATCGAATATGGAATGAACCATCCGGGAGAAATTGCGGGATTGGTTGGTATTGCGGCGCCGCAGCACGCCATTATTACGAACATCGGTGTAGCCCATATCGAGTTTCTCGGGAGCCGGGAAGGAATTGCCCGGGAGAAGTCTGTTTTGGCTGAAAGCGTCAGGGAGGTTGGTACGGTGGTGTTGAACGGGAGTGACGATTTTGCGGATTGGATCGCCGGAAGGTGTAAAGCGCAGGTTGTGACGGTCGGATTTGAGAAGGGACAAATTCGCGCTCGGGATATCAAGCACAGCCCTGACGGCGAAGATTTCATCGTCGCTGCGCAAAAGGAGGAAGTTCGAGTTCATCTGCCGGTACTCGGTGAGCATATGGTGCTCAATGCCTTGCAGGCGGTCGCGATCGGCCTGACCTTCGGCCTTTCTCTGGCCGAATGCGCCGCCGGGTTGACTAAGACGGCCCTTCCTTCAGGACGATTGCAGGTGAAGGCAGTGGGCGGGATCTCCATTGTTAACGACGCCTATAATGCGAACCCGGATTCGATGATCGCTGCCCTCAGAACGGTGGCTAACCTTCCGGCAAATGGGCGCCGGGTTGCCGCCCTCGGAGGGATGGGCGAACTAGGCAAAGAAAGTTTGATGGGCCATGAAAGAGTGGGGAAAGCGGTCGCTGAGCATGGATTTGATGTGTTGATTGCGGTTGGCGAAAAAGCCTACCCGATTGCCAGAAGTGCGAGCGCGGCCGGATTAACCGAGAGCCGTACAGCTAAGAGCAACGCTGAAGCAGCCGATCTGCTGAATACAATTTTAGAGCCTGGTGACCTCCTTCTGCTCAAGGGCAGCCGGAGCGCGGCAATCGATCAAATCATTCCGCTGCTTGAAGCCGCGCGAGCCTCGGGCCAAAGGAAGGCGCCATGATGTATTATTTATATCACCTCAGCCAAGGCCCACATCCGCTCAGTACCGGATTTAACGTTTTCCAGTACGTCTCCTTCCGGGCCGTTTGCGCTGGGATCACCGCTTTTCTGCTTTGTCTGGTTAGCGGCAGCTGGGTCATTCGCAAATTAACCTCGCTCAAATTTGGCCAACCGATTCGGACGGCCGAAGAGGTACATCGGCTTTACGAACTACACGGTGCCAAGAAAGGAACACCGACAATGGGCGGGGTTCTATTGATGGGGGCGGTTGTCGTTGCGACCTTGATTTGGGCCCGGCCAGATAACAGCTTTATCTGGCTCTGTCTCTTCACAATTGTTTTCACTGCCGGCCTCGGTTTTGCCGATGATTATTTAAAAGTCACCAAGAAGAAGTCCGATGGCGTTCCCGGCCGGGTAAAGCTGCTATGCCAGTTCTTTCTGGCGGCCGTCGTTACCGCATTCTTTCTGACCAACCCCGCACTCGAGATCCAGGCCAAAGAACTTTATATCCCTTTTTTCAAGGAACCGCTCATTGCCAATCTCGGCTGGCTCACCATTCTCTTCTTCGGGTTGGTGGTAGTGGGTGCATCGAACGCAGTGAACCTGACCGATGGTCTGGATGGTTTGGCAACGGGTTGCACGGTCACGGTGGCAACGACCTATGCCATCCTTGCCTATGCGGCCGGTAATGTGGTGGTGGCTTCCTATCTGGAGTTGCCTTACTACCCGCAAAGCAGCGAGCTAACGGTTCTTTGCACCGCCTTAGCGGGAGCGGGTCTCGGCTTCCTGTGGTTTAATTGCCATCCCGCCAGAGTCTTTATGGGCGATACCGGTTCTCTTTCGATCGGGAGCACGCTTGGTGTTGTTGCGATTTGCTGTAAGCAGGAGCTGCTATTGGTAGTCGTTGGCGGGATCTTCGTGATCGAGGCCGTGTCCGTGATTGTTCAAGTATTGAGCTTCAAAACTAGAGGCAAACGAGTGCTGCTCATGGCTCCGCTGCATCATCACTTCGAGCTGAAGGGATGGAAAGAGAACACCGTGATCGTGCGGTTCTGGATCATGTCCTTGATGTTCGCGCTGCTAGGTCTGGCTACACTGAAACTCAGATGAAACTTAACGCCACCAAAGCTGCCGTCTTAGGATTAGGCACCAGCGGAGAAGCAGCCGCCAAACTTCTCCGTCGGGAAGGCGCCGACGTGACGGTCTTTGATAGCGCCGCTGCGCCGCAGCTCAAGGAGCGCGCTCGGAAGATGGAGGCCTTGGGCATTAAGACGGTTTTGGGACCAGGTGCCGAACGGGGCACCGTTAGTTTCGATCTGACGGTTCTCAGCCCAGGGATCGATCCTCAAGTTGAGCTGGTGCAGAATTTCATCCGCCAAAAGGCGAAATTTACCGGCGAGTTGGAACTGGCTTTTCGGTTCTGCCACAAACCCGTGATCGCCATTACCGGAACCAACGGCAAAACGACAACCACTCAGTTAGTTGAACTGATGCTTCAGCGGGCCGGTGTTCGCACTGTCGCATGCGGCAACATCGGCATGCCGTTTTGCGAAGCGATCGAACGTCAAAATGAGCTGGACGTCTTTACCGTCGAAGTTAGTTCATTTCAGCTCGAGACCATCTCGACCTTTCAGCCGCACGTCGCCGTCTGGCTAAATTTTACTCCTGATCATCTCGACCGATACCGCGATTTGCAGGAGTATCGGGACGCCAAGCTCCGGATTTTCGAACGGCAGCAGGGCAGCGATTTCGCGGTGGTGAATGTTCGGGATCAGCTGTCTGGCCTGAAAGCGAAGACGATCACTTTCAGCGCTTATCCGGGAGAAGCAGATTTCTCAGTGTCGGGTCAATCGCTCTTGTTCCACGGTCAACCGATCCTAGACATGAACGCCACCAACTTGAGCGGCGTGCATAACGCGGAGAACCTGATGGCAGCGTTGGGTGTTGCTTATGCTCTCGGCATCCCGTGGGAAAAGGCCGCGGTTGGGCTAGGCGAATACCGGCTTCTACCGCATCGTTGCGAGCGGGTAGGTGAAGTTGATGGTGTGGTTTTTATTAATGATTCTAAGGCCACGAATCTCGACGCGTTAGCTAAGGCGCTGGAGTCGCAATCACGCCCAGTTATATTAATCGCGGGAGGAAAAGATAAAGGGTTCCCGTTCGACTGCATCGCTGAGCTAGTTAAGCGAAAAGTTAAACATGCGGTGCTGATCGGGGAGATGGCCGAGCGAATCGAGCGATCCTGGTCTCCGGTCGTCGGCTGCATTCGGGCGAAGAACCTCGCCGATGCTATCGATGCCGCCCGTCGCCACGCGATTTCCGGCGATACGGTCCTTTTTTCTCCGGGGACCTCCTCTTTTGACATGTTTAAGAACTATGCGGATCGGGGGAATCAATTTCGTCAACGGGTGCAAGAGCTTGCTAAATGAAAATGATCAAACGTCCAGTCCAAAGAATGCCGCGCAGAAAATTGAGGGCTGCGGCAGCCAGGAAATCCGCGCGTTACGACGAGGATGAATATTTCGTCGAAGAACCGAATGTTAAGCTCTCGCGCGCGTTCGTAGTAGTCCTTTTGCTCCATGTCGTGGCGGTCGGGGGGATCTTCGCCTTTAGCACCTTGAAGGATCGTCAATCATCTGCGAACGCCGTAAAAAACCAACCGGCGACCGCTAGCCCGACCGCGACGCCCGTGGCGAATGTCCCGAAAGGGGGAGCGCACCCTTCTAGCCAGAACCTGGTTTACCAGGTGAAAGCAGGCGATACTCTGGCTGGGATCGCCGCACAGTTTGGGCTGTCTGCCCGTGATTTGGAGACGGCAAACAATCTGGGACCGGGGACGATCGTGGCCATTGGAAGAGAGCTCATTATTCCGGAGCACACGAATGGAAAGACGGGCGGCGAACTCGAGAAATTGTTGGATAGCCGCCAGCCGGCCGGACGGACCGCTGCGGGGGCTGGCGCTGAGAATGGGAAATTCTATACGATTCAACGCGGCGACAACCCGGCATCGATCGCGAGGAAGTTCAAGATTACCGCATCGGAGCTTTTACGAGTTAACAACATTGACGATCCCAAGAAACTACAGGTAGGCCAGCGTCTTCTGATCCCCTAGCGTGCGCGTATTGGCAGATCGGAAGACGGCGTCGACGCCGACTCCCGATCTG
>DASUWQ010000453.1:0-17529 GCA_036378375.1 Chthoniobacterales bacterium | reverse complement strand
CGCTTTTTCGCGGCTCAATTTCGCCTCGGTGTACTGATACTTGCGCGCTTCCCAGAGTTTGCGCAGGGTCGCGCTCAAGATGTTGCCGGGGCGGTTAGCGACTTCGAGAAGCCGGGCAAATTCTTCTTCAACGATTAGAAGCCTTTTATCGGGTTCGCCCGGGTCGTAGGTTTTTTATTGCCGGTAGAATCGCGGACAGCATGAATGATGGCTTCGCCGCTTTGGAACGAATCGCCTTTGCGTTTGGTGATCCAATCCTGATCGACGGCTTCAAAGAGGTTTTCTATTGCTAGTTCAATCTCACCCTTTTTGGGGACGCCGGGTTAAACGCTCCTCGATCAGAGTGGCGGCCTCTTCCCTTGGCAGGTAATGCCGAAGCAAATCTGCCGCTTGCAGTATCCAAAAATGGCAACCGGTGCCCGGGTCAGGACAAGGAGCTAATAAGGCTCCCGGATCGGGCCCATGATAAACATAATCACCCTCGGTCATAAAACTTCCTGGTTGCCAGGCAAAAGCCGAACCAGTCAGCTTTGCGCCATCATCCGGTCCTAGCTTGCCGGTTATGTACTTTTTGAAACGCTCAAACTGCTTAGCTCTCGGGCGTTTCTTTTATAGTTAGGCAAAAATGTTCACTGGTTCGCCGCTCTAAAACGCTTAGGTTTGCGCGCACACGCCAACTATGATTTCAGACATAAGATAGTTAGCTATTAGCTTCTCTCATTTCGCATTCGATACCGATGGTTAGTTACGGAATCCCGATGTTAAGTGTTTTAACTAACTTTGGTGCTAAGGTAGGCTACTGACGACACCTTAAAAATCGCTCAGTCTCCAATCTTGGCCGATCTACCTCCCATTCCCTAGCTAACGACTGGCTTCGCCAGATGTGGTGTTACTCACCCACGGACGGCGTCTAGCGCAAGAGTACCGCCATTCGTCCAAAGTCTTCTACCTCCAGGAGCTGGCAAGTGGGGTGCTCACAGACCTCATCTGTGAGATCGACGGACGTATCGGTTTTCGAACGAATCGCGATTATTCAAACCAATAATCAAGCCATCCTTCGGACCCTTTTCCAAAGCCACCTTCAAAGCCGCCCTCGCCGCGCAGCCCAGAAAGATCACCTGTTCCCGATCCGAGAACAACAGACCATGTCGCCTTGATCTTGCCGTTCTCGACGGTTTCTGAACCTTGCAGCACGAAAGTGCCCTGGCGTCCGCCGAGCTTTCCGCGGAAGCGTTGCATGCTGACCATGCTGGCAGATTTATCATCGCGTAAGACCTCCAAGCCCGAGCCCCATTTCCTTCGCCGTCGATATCTCCGCTGAACGTCTTATCTATATAGATTTCCACCAACGCTGGGCTGGCAGTTTTGTCATACGGCTTAGCTTCAGAACTCTGAATGGTAACCTTTGTGTTGGCTCTTACCGATATATGCCGCTTGTCTGACTGAGCGCTCTTCACAGTGGTCATGTCTGATTGCTCCATCGAGGGTTGGTTCCCTGCGAACAGCAGCGTGCCGAGAGATGGTATTGGCAGCTGGTATCTATCAGGATGAGGCTTTGAAGCCGCCCGGGGCGATTGCGGCAGTTCCTATGAGTATAGAACGGAATGTGCTCGGAAACCATCTTCATACTGCAGTCTCCTCTCACATTCTAAAAGATCGCTCACAAGTAAGAAGCCGGATGGGCAAACATGTACCCGGGAGAATTCTGCATCCTATAGGACCAACGATTCGTGGTCGTCTTTGGCTCAACAAATTAGCATCTACACAACCAACGCGCGTCTGCTTAGTTTGATCTTTAACAGACCAATTTGGACCCCGCCCTCTAGAATATCGCGTTGCATCTTATTTGCTTCCAACAGGACCGGTCTTGTCCCACATAACCGGAAATCCGGCAGCTCGTGGGCGGCGTCAACCAGTTTTGCCAGATCGCGGCAATAGCGTTGTCCGCCAAGATCTAGGCCATTCAGAATAGCGAACGCGGTGTGTACCTGGTCGTTCGAAAGCGATGAGAATTCGCTCCGAACGCATCTTACGAAATGCCTAGCATATGAAAGCCAATCCGTCGTCCGCCGAAGCTGTATCGACAATCGTTTGGAAACCTCGTCTTGGTCTAGCATCTCCACACCTCTGTATGCCTAACGGAACAACGCAGTGAAATTCTCGTGAATTTTTCCGGAAAGTTTCCGCGGCCTTTCTCGTTCAGATCTAAAGGAGGGGCAGTGTACCGCCGCCGCGTCGCGATTTTGACCAAACTCGCGTCGGTGGCCAAAGGCTGCTCTCGCCGAGTTCGTCCCAACCGACAACAGCGCTGGGCGATCGGTCAAGCAAAAATGAACCCACTATTTTATGATGAGCCGACGTGAAGCATTCAGAACCATTGCATTAACCGCAGGCGCGCTAGCTGTAGCTCCTTCCGTAACGAAAGCGGAAAACGTCGGTCCTCACAACGCCGGCGAGCAAGGACCTTTTTACGTGCCCGAGCTCGGCTATCCATACGACGCGCTTGAACCCTACATAGACGCTGAGACAATGCAGATTCACCACGACAAACATAATGCTGCTTATGTTGAAAACCTGAATAAGGCGCTAGCCGAAGCTCCGCAATCGGTACGGAAGATGTCGCTCGAAGAACTCCTGGTGGACTCGAACAATATTCCCGGCAAACTTCGCACCGCAATACACAATAATGCCGGCGGCCAGTACAATCATTCCCTCTTCTGGAAGCTGCTGAAGAAGAACAACGGGCGTAAACCAAGCGCAGAGCTCGCCAGCGCGATCACTAACTCGTTCGGCAGCTACACCGCTTTCCAAGACAGATTCACCGAAGCAGCAACCAAGATTTTCGGCAGTGGCTGGGCGTGGCTCGTCACGGACAAGGATTCACTTAAGATCGTTACTACCGGAAATCAGAATTCCCCGATCTCAAAAGACGAAGGAGCCACGGTGCCAGTCCTGGGTATTGATATCTGGGAGCATGCCTACTATCTCAAATACCAGAACCGTCGGGCTGAATACGTGAAAGCCTTCTGGAATGTGATCAACTGGGACTACGTAACTGAACGCTACATCGACGCCGCCAAACCGATCTGATTAGGGTTCGCACACCGCTGGGCACCACGAACCAAATACCGATTTAGAAAAAACCGTTGAAGTCGAGAACGAGAAGTTCCACCACGAAATCGGGTTCCGGTTTACGGAGACGGCTCAAGGCGAGCTCTTGTGGCCATCGTAACGCTCGCGTCTGTGAAATAATTTGCTTTCCTATTTATTTTCTATAAAACCTTTTGTGTTGGCACGCGATTCTACCTGCCTTTAACTGAGGTCCAGGTTTTGTGATCAAGACGAAATACCCTCTGCCATGGGATGAAGAATTCCTTACAGGACCCACCCTCATCGGTCACCGATAGCAGTGCGGCTGAGGCGTTACCTGATGATTCTCATGAGCAAGTTCATCATACTGCCAACGCACCAGCGGGCGCGACGCCAGACAACGAAGAAGATCTGCGCACACCCGACATCAATAGAGCGAAGGTCCTGCCGAGCCGGCGATGCCGGAAGCACCAAACCGGAGCCGGCAAACGGCTAAACGCCGGCCGTCAACTCGAACACGGTTCCCCTGAAGCGCTCGATCGGCTTGGCCGTTTTTCCATCATTCGCAGACCGGATGGGTCCTCGTGGGAAGTCGGCCGGGACAGCTTAGGAATTACCTATAAGGCATTTGATCCAGACCTGCAGGCAGTGCTGGCACTAAAAATTGTCGATTTCCGATTCTGTGATTCTAATACGGCCGCCCAAGACCTTTCTCGAAGAGCTGCGGCAGTAACCGGTCTCCTTCATCCAAACATAGCGCGGCTTTTCAGCTACGGACAGATAGATGGGCGATTCTTCTACGCAACGGAATATGTAGAAGGCGAGACACTCGACCGGCGTATCGAGCGCGAAGGACCATTGTACCCAGTACTAGCTCTGCAGGTCATTCGCCAAGCCACACGGGCATTGGTCGCCGCCAATCGGGAAGGACTTGTCCATGGCGATCTCAAGCCGGGTAACCTGATGCTGGCCTCGGATAAAGATCAATTAATCGTTAAGATGCTGGACTTCGGCTATACCAGAACGCTTCATGGTCGGTCGGCTTGCAGCACTCTCGCAACTCCCCCGCTCTGCTTCCGCAGCCCGGAGCAATTGGAGGGAAAAGAAGGGGATATCCGATCGGACATCTATTCTCTTGGAGCAATTTTGTGGCTAATGCTGATCGGTCGTCCGCCCTCACCAGCCTGCGCACCCGATTTGTCATTCCAGCACGAGAGATTGATGTTGCCTGGCGACATATTGGGCAGGGTTCCTCCTCGCGTGGCGGCTTTGATGGAAAAGTTATTGGCTACGCGCCCCGAAGACCGTTTCCAGGATCCTATAGAGATTGAATTAGAGCTTGATCATAAGCTCGCTGCACTGAAAGACCATGCGATTGTGTTTCCGACTTTCGGTGAGAATCCGACAGCAGCACGATCGACAAACGGCTCAAGGCACCAGATTGGGAATCGCTACAAAATTATCACCGAATGCCCACACGACAAAGAGGCCTTTCAAGCAAAAAATCTTTTGTCTAACACGGTGGTTGCGTTACGGCCGTTACCCCTTCCGGGTAACTATGACATACACGAGCTGAACGAACTCCGCCAGGAAGTCTCTCAAATCCGAGAGCTCCACCATCCGAACCTGGCAGAGCTCATCGGCGTCGAATCGGGAGAGTGCGGTTTATTTCTTGTAACCGAATGGATCAACGGATTTTCGCTTCAGGAGTTGTTGCAATCACGGAGCCATCATCTTGCCTGGTCGGAAACAGCCCAGCTTGCGGATTCGCTGGCCGATGTGCTTGATTTTGTAGCTGCGCGCCGCTTACTCCCCTCGCAGTTATCCTTAAGGAACGTCTTTGTCGATCTCGCTATTACCCCTAAAAGTTGGGTCGAAGTTAAGCGGAGTCCGGTTTCTTGTTGGCCGCTCTTCGTCCTCAAACTGGAGGCAGTCTGCTTGGGACGCATTTTGCGTACACAATTCATGCCTCCAACTTCGCTAGTGCAAAACCGCTCCTCTTTCAGGACAGCTTCCCTCCGCGGCAAGGCCTCTCCCTCCGCGAAAGCTTCGGCAGACAGCCCAGAAGACATGCAGGAGCCATTACAACATCCCGTACAGCAACTATCTTATCTAATTTGCCAATTACTCAGTGGTCCTCCCGTTGGCCTCGATCACGCCGCAAATGCTGTGAACCCCGAAGCCTGTCCCGAGAATACCACGTGGATTCCGTCATCCGGTCTCTCCGATGAGGGAAACACGTTGCTCCGTCTCGGCCTAACGCAGCCATGCCAGTTCAGCACGGCGAAGGATTTTCTAGCTCGCCTCCGCGCATCGCAATCTTCCTATAGCGTTTCCCGTTCCGACGTCGTTCGGAGTAGCCGAACTATCTCGAGCAGGATGATGTCCGCTCTTCCGGCATCGTCCGGCCTCACTGGCCTATATCGGATACGCCGGCGTTCAGTCGCACCGGCAACTTTTTCGTCGTTGACCACGAACTCTTCCGAGGCGCGGAGCCGAGGAGAGACCCTACCCTCCAAAGCGCTCCGGGAAGCCGAACGCGAACGAGTCCAGGTCGGGCAGCGGCCGGATGGCGAGGAAAGAGCATCCGCTAACCGGATGAAGCATTCGTCCAACGGAATCAGTTCCAATGGGCAAAACGGTGTCGCCGTTGCTCGAACTCGCGACGATCCGCCGGCTACCCCTCTGCCTGAGCCCGGTCGACGCGGAAAGAATAAACATCTTTTCTATTGGATCGCATTGCCTCTCGCTATCCTGACGGCCGCTGGAACTAGCTGGTTTTGGATCTACTCGAGTCAGTTCGAAACAACTGACGATGCTTATATAACGGGACATGAACACCCGATCAGTTTTCGAGTCGCCGGCACCATCTCTGAAGTGTTGGTGGAGGACAATCAGTTTCTTAATCGGGGAAGCCCGATTGCGCGACTTGATCCAAAAGACTATCAGGTAGCGCTCGCTCAGACTCGCGCGCACTACTTAGGAGCAAAAGCTCAACTTCAGCAGGCCACTGCACACGCCCGGCTAGTTGAGGCTCAGTTGGCGCAAGCTCAAGCGCAAGCCGATGCATCCAAAGCAAATCGCGATTACCTGGAGCGCACCTTCGGCCGGAACAGTCAGCTGTTCGATCAGGGTAGAGGAGTGATTTCAAAACAGGACCTTGATACCGCTGAATCCCAGGCCGAGGCGAGCCGCGCTACTTACAAGGGAGCGTTGGCAGCCGTCAATGTGGCCAGGGAAAATCTGAATGTTGCCAATGCTCAGGAGCAGGCAGCCAGTGCCGAGGTAGACGCCGCCCTGGCACAAGTTCAAGACGCGGAGCTACAACTTTCATATACAACGGCTTATGCGCCTGCTGACGGTTGGATCTCGCAGAAGACATTTGAAGTTGGTAAACACGTTCAGCCCGGTCAGACCGGGCTATCAATTACCGAACCCGGTGTCTGGATCGTGGCAAATTTCAAAGAAAACCAACTCGGCAGAATCCGGCCGGGACAATCTGTCGAGATCCATATCGACGCGATTTCGAACCACACCTTTTTGGGCAAAGTCGATAGCTTTCAATCCGGTACTGGCGCCGTGCATGCGCTGCTTCCTCCAGACAATGCCACTGGAAACTTCACAAAAATCGTTCAGCGCGTACCCGTCAAGATCCAGTTCGAACCCGAGAGCATCCGAGCTTACGAACACCTTCTTGTTCCCGGCTTGTCGACCGAACCGAAGATTCGAGTAACACGCTAACGTAAACCCGAGCCCGCGGCATGCCGCAGCAACAGTCACTCAAGGTCCCAACAAAACGATTCGGCAAAGCGAGAGCGCGGCAACCATCTCGGAGAGAATCGACGAGTGCAGCCTTGTATGAAGCTCCCGGACAACGCTAGAAAATGAACGGAGCTGACGAACGCTCTGTCGACGTCCGCACCTGGATCGGTGTGCTAGGCACTATGCTCGGCGCCTTCATGGCCATCCTCGACCTTTACATCACAAACGCCTCGCTCCGTGATATTACTGGAGGAATTGCAGCTACACAGGATGAAGGATCCTGGATCTCAACCAGTTATTTAATCGGCGAGATTGTCACAGTCCCCCTGACAGCTTGGCTCAGCAGAGTATTCAGTCTTCGTTGGTATCTGCTCGGAAATGTCGGTCTCTTTCTCATTTTCTCTTGTCTATGCGCCACAGCCCATAGCCTCGACCAGTTGATCTGGTTCCGTGCCTGCCAGGGTTTCACCGGCGGAGTAATGATTCCGATGGCGCTCACCGTCACGATGTCAATGCTGCCCAGAAACAGGCAACCGCTTGGCTTGATGATGTTTGGTATAACCGGCACCTTGGGTCCTCCGCTCGGCCTGACTGTGGGCGGCTGGCTAACCGCCACTTATGGATGGCCTTGGGTTTTCTATGTTAACTTGCTGCCCGGCGCTCTTATGCTTGCCGCGATTCTATTTGCGTTCAATCGAGCTCCTATGCAACTGAGCTTGCTTAGGCGAGGTGACTGGTTGGGAATGATCTGCATGTGTGTTGGATTAGGCTCGCTTACCGCCATGCTCGAGGAAGGCCAGCGGGACGACTGGTTCTCCAGTTCGTTTATTCAAATCTGTGCGCTCCTGGCTGCCTTTTTCATCCCCGCATTCGTGTTCGTCGAGCTCGCGCGCAACAAGCCCTTAGTTAATCTGCGGTTAATCGCCGGCCGGAATCTCGGCATCGCATCGGCAGTGAATTTCATTATGGGCGTCGCCTTGTACGGTTCTGTCTATCTATTGCCTCAGTACCTTACCCTTGTACAAGGGTATGACGCTCTTCAAACCGGGCAGGTGATGATCTGGGTTGGATTACCCCAACTCATCATCTTCCCGTTCGTACCTCGGCTGATGAAAAGTTTTGATCTACGAGCGATGGTCTGTTTCGGCTGTCTGGTATTTGCCGCGAGTTCCTGGCTGAATACCTCGATGTCGCCAGGCTACGCCGGCGATCAGTTCGCCTTTCCAAACGTGATCCGAGCCCTTGGCCAGCCATTCACACTAATGCCCCTCTCTCTCCTAGCGACATCACTGTTGCAGCCAACGGATATCGGAGACGGTTCTGCTGTATTCACTATCACTCGCAACATCGGCGGCAGCGTCGGAACTGCACTGCTTGATACACTTCTGACTCGTCGGGAACAATTCTATGACTTCGAAATCGGAACCTCGATTAACCATTATCGCCCATTGGTTGAGGACCGGATTCAGGCGCTTACTACCGCATTTGTCAACAAAGGTTACGATACCGTTACCGCTACCCAACAAGCGTACGCTCAAATCAAAAATATCGTGCGGGAGAATGCCTACGTAATGGCTTTCAGCGACGCATTTCTAGCCGTTGCCGCCGCACTCGTCGCGGGCGCTCTTCTCGTCTGGTTTTGCCGCCCCGTAAGGATGCGCGACCACGGGGCTGCAGAGTGACGCTCTTTCGTCCAGAAGCCTGATTTTGATTGTGCGAAAAAAACGGTGACGATGCCCTGGGAAAACAGAGGTAATCTTGGCGCGCTAGCCTGAGCCGAGAGCTGGCGACGCACTAACCATCTGAGCTCCGATCTCGCGAGCCAATAGCGTATCGTCAGGTTCTTCTGTTAGCCGTGACCTAACCTGTACGGGTGCAATTCTTGTATGGGCAACTGCCAACTGCTGCCTAGCTCGGAGTCTCCTTCCATGTAACCCCCCGGTCTCAACACGAGCCTTCTCCGGTAGCACGTAATCTTTCCACTTATACGACTGACCTCGCAGTTTGCCATCGGACCTGTGCGGAATAGCTTTAGCGTAGCGGGATAATAGACCGCCGCCTTTCTCATCCTGATAATCATGCAATCACTTCCTTTCCGGTTCAGTCAGGACTTTCGTTCACATCCCTGGGCTGCCTCTCTTGAGGCACCTTTTCGGATGACTACTGGTAGCGCAACCAGACGCTCCATTTATGTTAACGGATGCACCTTCGATTACTTGCACTCTCCAAAGAGGTTTTCTCCTCGGCCCAAAAGAGCCATCTGAACAGGAACATCGACGCGCCGTAAACCAGACAACGCCATGACCGAAACCGTCCCTGCTCGATCGCAATAGGCCGGTGCACGTAATAACGCCGGTCCGACGTTCCCGGGGAGTTCGATGAAGTTCCGGCCTTAGCCGAGAATCTCTATAGCTCAAAAGCGCTAATTCTCCTTTGATTCAGGACCATTAGACGTGAACCGACTGAATTTCTCTCGTAATTTTGCATGCAACGTAACGATCTTCTGTCGATCAACAAACGTCAGATCGTTCGTATCACGAAGCTGATATCGCTCAAACGATTCGGCGTGCCCGTCAAAACCCGGAATTATCCCGCTAGTTAGACGCGCCTTAAACTGCTCTAGGCTGTCAACCGAATGAGCACGCTTCAGATGGATATCTGTCGCGTTCCAGACATAGGCTCCCCTCGTCCAAACTTCCCCATCAAAATGACGGTCGGTGCAAATAGTCACCGAATTAATACCGCCCAAGAGCCTCCCCACATACAGCCTCTTTGCGACGACATTGTCAGCGGCCATCACCTCTGCTGACAGAACACCCCCAACCGCTACATCCTTGGCAAATAGTCGCTCACACAGCATATCTCCATGAACCGCTAACCATCCTTCCGGATCCGTACTAACCAGACCAAATGGAGCGAGCAGCGGTCCGTCTACCTGGATGTTAGTCGCATGGATTCTGGTTGCCACAATTCCGCCGGCGCAAATTATCTCGGTTACCTCATCCGCCGCCGGTACCAACATCAAATCGACTTTCGCCAAATCGACCACTCTATCTGTGGATAAGACAAGTCGCCGAAAATTCGACTTCTTCACCTGGCTTTCCGCTTTCGAGCTTAGCCGACATACGTTACTGTTTTCCACTTCGACGATATCGGCTTCGTCCAGGATCAACTCCTCGGATATCCGCCTTTTCTGATCTTCGCGTTTTTCCTTCTTCAATCCTCCTCTACCTCCTCTTCTTCGCAGAGTTCTTGGTGCGGCAATAGCCGGAAATTGACGGTGGAGATCGGCACCGCGTGAGTCACTCGGGTATCGAAAGGAAGCGGCGGCCCTTTCCGCTAGGCTCGAAAGAGTTAGCGGCAATCCGCTGAGTCGAGCTGCCTTCGATCCGGCCATTCCTTGCTTATTTCTGGTGATCACTCAATTGATCGGGACCAAGTTCGTCGACGATAATAGGTGAGACAATTGCTCGCGCAATAAAATCTTTATTTCTCACTTATGAATATAGGATATATTTTTCTCACGAGAAACCTCCGGGACACGACTGTCAATGGCGCGCTTCTGGCGGGAATACCGCTGGCGCTCTCGACTTGGGTTGGTCGTACAGGTGTCAGCGAACTACCTGTGCTCGCCGAGCTAACCGATTGGCACGCTTGGGCGGCTCGGGCGCGGTTCGACTATATTGGAGCTGCGATTCTATGCCCAGGCTGTGTACGCAGCCACCGCGGACTATATCGGCGCCCTGCTCGACGGCGTCCTCGACAGACCGCACGATGAATTATTAGCACGTGTGCTGAACGCTCTGCTCTTAAATCTATCGATTCGGTGCGGGCGAGATCGTCAGCATGCAAGCCTGCAGTAACGTAGGATTCGGACCTGGCGGCTCAGTTTCCTAGCGGGCTCCGGATGGCTGAAAGTCTCTTGCTTATTATCTTTCGGCTGTCTTGTGATTCCATTATTCGTATAACAGTAACGAAGACGCTTTATCAGCATGCTGGATCTTCTTACTGCCATTGACGACTTCTTAACCAGGCGCCTGGCACCACGCACGTTGCGCGAGTTGATTGCAAAGCTGAGCCCATTCGCCGGTAGTGTTTATCAGTTAAGCCGTAAAATAGTCAGCTATCGTCTTTTTCTGACACGGTTTTTTATCGATAAGTCCTCCCGGCGACCTGTTAAGCTGACGAGCTTCATCCGGCAGGGCCGCACCCTGTCGGTCGACGTATATAGTGCTCGCTGCTCAGAAGATCACGTTCAAGAGGAACGAGAGGTATCATCTCTACCTCGGGATACAACATCTTCGGCGGACTCGGAACCAGGCGCCGGCGGGATGCACCCGCGCCAAGCTATAGCATCACTCCGACAGCAGTCAAGGAAGCTGAAATAAGGCCTGGTTTGAAGCGCCGCTGCGACAAGTTCCTCAGGCTCCACCGAAACCATAAGAGTTCTTGACAAACGATGCGTTTGTTTCCGCTGTGCTAGGCTCAAAGAGTATGCCTTTGTCTAAACCTGATACGCTAGACTAGGCGTCTGTGAACTGGACAACGGCTAAGTTGAGAAATCCGCACTAGCGACCAATACTTCGGGGATTTTTAGGCGACGGCTCCGTATTGCCTTGCTTAGCTTTTGGCGCAAACGAACGCAGGGGACTTCGTCGGCAGTCAATCACCTGTTTAGTTAGCTGCGATACTAATGGGAGAAATCGTCGAGATCCGGCCTGAAACGTGCGACAGAGCATATTTAGCCTATCGATTTCGTTAGCCATTCCTGGATCTATCGTAGCTGCCCTTCCAGGTCCGTGAATCGCATTCAGTGCGGCGGGCCCAAGGAGGCCTGGCATCGTGGCGTCACGTGAAGAACGTCCAATCACCCGTCTTGAATCGATTGAGGATTTGTTGCCCGCAGACAACGAGTGACGAAACTCTTTCACCGCCTGCCTGAGCCTACCCAGACTCGTTCCAGAAGGGCTCCCCTCACTTGCGCCACTCGGTTCCATAGTGATGTGCTATTTTTAGTTAATTAGTTATACCTGAGGTCGGCTTTTCCGCAGATTGGTTGGAGGTTTCATCCGACATACCTTCTTTCCATAGCGCAAACAAGCCGGCCAGTAATTGGCGGTCGAACTCAAACGCAACAAACAGTCTAATCAGATCATCATTGTCGGTTGCCCTACTTACCGGCAAATGCCCACGTTCTTCGATTTTCCTTTTCACAATGTGAAGGTATTCATCGTAGAACACCAAAAGATCGGTCGATTTCCGCAGCGACTCCGTTTTGTCAAACCCGGGTTGTAACGAGCACCGCAAAAAACTCTCGGTGGCATCGACAAGTTCCGAGCCAGCGGCCACCAACTCCGCCAGGGTTCCATCGTCTTTTCGTTGAGAACCAGTTCCGGATTTCCCCTCGTCCATCGAAATTTTTCCGAAGAGTCGGGCTCTGCGACGAACAAATCGTCCCAAGATCTCTTTAATCCGCGGCCGAGGCAAATGTGATAGCGCGGCTTTCAGGCTGCCGGGCTTTGTTTCCCGGTTTGCTTCTTCGCTGGAGGAGATGGTCATGTCAGCGTCGCTCACCACTTACTGATCGTTGCACTCTCTGTTGAATTCCTACCTGTTTTCGCTTGGATAGCGAGAACGGGCTACAGAAAATAAACGAACAAACTTGCAGTTTTATTTTGCTCTTCGTTAGAAGACTGCGCCTCACAGTATTTTTGTTCTTCCCGCCGGACCGGCTCCGTAGCACCACGATGGTTTGTTTACCGCGGAATAAATGAAAGAAGTTCCATTTTCCTTGTTAGAAACACCTCTGTTTTTCGTTGTAAGTGAGAAGACGTTATGCTGAGAAAACTACTTTGTTTATCTGCTCTCTGCTGTTCCCTTGGCGCCGTCGAAGCGTCAAGCAGGATCCCCCTTCGTACGGTCCCGCATGAAATCAGAATCGCTGTTCAACACTATCTCCCGGGCGCCAACCTGACCACAGCGGGAATCGATGCCGATGATTATTACGGTCCGATCTATCGATGTCGCTGCAAGAGATTAGGTCGCACGGGATCCGTAGCCGTCAGTTCGTTAGGGGTGCTCGTTGACCTGAATGAACCGCTTACCATTAGAACGGCCCCACGCTCTATTCGGCGCACAATCTGGCATGAAGCCCGAGGCGGTCGAATCAGATATCTCGCACTGCGTTGCCAGTCCGGTCGGGAGGTTTACCGAGTCAAAGCGGATTACGGTCCCGACACTAACCGGGAAGTTTTTTTGATTATCAGTCAGGGAAACCGTGTGCTCAGTCGCAGCGTTTCAGGCAAATGGCTCTTCGCCTGGCTTTGAGCGCAAAGCCGTCGTCAGTTTGGAGCCGCCGTTAATACACTATTTACGGAAAGATTTACGTATACGACATACGCCATTATTCGGCTCTGGTGTTAGCGATCGGTTGAAGGCTCACCTGGATCGCCGAGGACGAGTGGCAGCCCCGATTCCGGCAGCAACTGTCGCGACCGCTGCGGCGGCAAACGACCTGATCGAATCGTTTTTTGCTCCGGCGGCATTGTTTTCCATAACCAAGACTGCATCGGCTTTCTGCACGACTGCGTTAGCATCATCGCCGATTTTTGCCAAATCGGCCGAGAGCTGAGGCGTGTTCACCAGGTGTGCGTCGCGCCCTGTGCGAGGCAGACTGTTCCTCAGCTGCTCACCCGATGCGGTAAGGATCCCGGCATTCTTAGAGGCGTTGACCCAGCCATCTCTAGACATGAGAGGATACCCGTCATAAGCGGTTTGGTTCGGACCGACAGTATCTGTCAAGTTAGGCACCATATCTATATCTCCTAGGATATTGGTGGCTGCGCTCTCAACCCTGGACATGGTATTGTCTGGCCGGGCGATGTCATCACTAGCTGGCGAATCGTAATAGAGACTCGTCCCAGGTCCTTCAAGCTTGTTACTGGCATTCATTGCCGCAGCGGCGGCAACCCGAGCGCTCGCCTCGAAGCTGTGGCTGGACACTGCCTCGTAAATACCTCCACCTGCTGCAGCAAGTGGAACCGTCACGAGAGGGACGGCCACGGCTTTCTTCCAACCGCGCAGGGGTGCCCGTGGTTCCATCTCCACAATATCCCGCGTCTCTTCGCCCGTTGGAGACGCGGCGCCGTGCGCACCGGACCGCCTTTTCTTCAACCGATCCCTTATGCCGGCCTGCCGGCGTGATCGACCGCTCTTATTTGAATGTTCCCTGTCACTATTTCCTTCTTGTGATCTCATACACTTCTCGAATAATCAATCACGATTCACAGCTCACCGTCTTCGCTCATGTTTCACCTTCTTTCCACTTCTCGCATCTTTCCACCTGTTTGGGCCTTTACGTCCCCAGCCTTTGCAGTCAATAAAATGGGCACACCATCAGCTCTACTCATGATTTAACGAAAAGCAGGGAGGAATTTCACTAGCTCAGCGCCCTGCCCTGTCTCAAATTGAAACTCGAGCATTCAAAGCCGGCAGGACGGTGTCGTCGGAAAAGATTAGTTGTAGTAAGCCCCTGCGGAAATCCGTTAGATAATCTATACTGGTTAGTGCCTTTTCCGGCTCATCTGAATTTCTTCACTTCGTATGGCAGACCCGACCCGGCGAACCAGGCAGCATCCCGCACAACCATCCGCATCGTTCGGCTTACTATTGTGCTCATTGGCGGGGTTACCTGGAGTTGGTTGGCGCCGTACTTTGGATCGCTCCTAACCAATGTCACGGATTCTGGCCCAGTAAGAGCCGCTATGGATGTTCTTGCTGGCTTCGTCAATCCCGGGCACCTCCTTTCAACGCATGTTCTGGCGACGATCACTAACTTTTCTCTTGGCGCGATCTTGTCCATTCCTCTAGCCAGATACTTTGCGGTTTCATACCGCGACCAATTTGTTAACACGTTGGCTCTCAAAGCAAAGATCTCCATCGACCGGATTAAACGAGCAGCGGGCCGCCAGGCTGCAATCCAAGCGGCAGCCGGAGGAGACAGTTCGGGGAACAAATCGTGTCTGCTGTCCAGACACTCAAATCAGCCGAATCCGCTGTAGACCAAAAACAGAAGATCTGGCGGCTTTCGAAAGGTGGTCCCAGACGTGGCCGGCATCGATCCTGAAGCTTCCATGAACCCGCCATACTGCATCCAGCGCTTGATTGAGCTCCGCAGGAGCGGTTCGCCAAAGCGTTTGATCGATTTCTTCACGCAGCCATTCTTCAATATACATTTCCCTTCCCGTCGAAACGTTGCCCAGCCTTGTGATTGCGAAGTCAATTGTGTCAATGTGCAGATCTACAATCGTTCCGGATCCTCTAATTGCGATACGATGCGGTAACGCGGGCGGGGATTCACGATCCTGATGAAATAGGAACATATAATCTATTTCCCCCGCTTTGATATTCACCCGGGGCGTAGCTGGACCGTCTACGAAAGGACCTGATTCCTGCGTCGGCAAGAGCAAGGCGACCTGACAGGACAATCGCCGAAAGGGCCCGGGACCCAGAACTGCCAGTCCGGCTTCCAGGCTCAGATCCTCAGCGAACCGGATCGCGCATCGCTGGCCCGGTGCGACAACCGTTGCGGAACCCTGTACAGCCCAGAGCACGCAATCTTTAGGAAGCTGAAATGGGCGCGTCTTCTCCCGGACGCGGAGTATAGGTAAATGCACGCCGTTATTCGGCTGCAGAACGGGAGTGAGACGTTTAATGATCCGTGACTTCAGTCTCGCACAAAATTCTCCTTTCTGGGGCCTCTCTAACTCCCGGTTTGTTATCGTGACTATCCGTCCGGGGGAAACCGGCATGGAGAGTATCGCGGGTATAGATAACGCTGGTCCCACCGTGCTCATGAGTATTTAACTCCGAGGTTTTTGACCCGACTTTCCGGGGACCGACAAGCCGCTACAACGACCGCTTTGAAGAGATCTGCTAACCTATCGATCTCTGTCGCCGGGAATAGCGCCGCCCGGTAGAGCCAGACCACTTCTAACCCCTGCTTTAGAGTTGTGATCTCGCATCCGAGATGAAAACGGGCAGTACCGGAAGAGCAACGCTTCTTCAGGGTCGCGGACCATCCGAGAAATCCAGTGCGCGGGATAGGATGGTTTTGCAGCGCAAACCGAGTCTCGAACACCGGGTTGTGCCCCGGAGCCGAGAAATCGCCAAGGGCACTGGCCAACTCCACGAATGGCATCGCATTTGCCAGACAATCCGCCGCCGTCTGGTGTACGATTCTCAGGCTATCTGAAAAAGTTCGATCTCCTTCAACTTGCCCTCGAAACGGGACGATCCCTGCAAAATAACCCATCGTCTTCCAAACTGTCCGGCTGGCACGATTCGCGACCGGTGTGCCGACGAGAACATCGGCGTCGCCGGTCCACCGGGAGAGAGCGATCTGGAAAGCAGTGAGCAGGGTCGTGAACAGGGTCGCTCCGTTTGTGCGAGCCAATACGCTTATCGCTTCTGCGAGCTCATGAGGAAAATGGCAAACCCGTTGAGGTAGAGCACCGGAGGCAGTTAAAGGACCTTCAAACGAATTCCAGAGTCGTTTGTTCCCGGATAAGAAGGATTTCCAGAATGCGCCGCGTCGCTCTAACTCTCCCGAATGCCAGAAGTCGCGCTCAGCCTTAGCCCAGGTAGTATAGGTTACAGGCAAGTCCGGAAGCCCGGCGTCTGACGAAGCAACGGGGAGGAAATAACTGTTGCACAGCTCCCGGAAGAGTAGCCCCAGCGCCCAGCCATCCCCAATGGCATGATGAAGTACGAGGATTATCACGTGATCCTTCGGTCCGCGCCGAATCACCTCGACCCGACAGAGCGCTCCCCGCAGCAGATCAAAGGGCTTCCCAGCGACTCGAGTTGCGGCCTCCTCCACTGCTTCATCTGTAGTCTGACTCGCGGAAGGAGTGACATACTGAAAATTCACATCCGAGTTTTTCCGGACCATTTGGACAGGCCGTTTTTTGCCTTGTATGAAGGCGATACGCAACGCTTCCTGGCGTTCGGCGACTCGCCGCAGTGCCATTTCGCAGGCTTCCGGCACGACATCGCCTTTGATTTCGATCAGGCAACTGATGTGGTTCGCAGGGTCAGTAACAGGTATTGGGGAAGCCTCCCACAGCTCGCGCTGCGGGAAGGTCAATGGGTGAAACGTTGCGTTTCCATTTAACATCCATTGTTCGAGAGCTGCCCTCATGGCCAGTGATGCTTCCATGTGGAACCGGTCAGCAAGTTGTTGTTTCAGCACCTGAAAGCGTTTCAGCTCCGGCCTCTTCCTGTAGCAACCTGGCGATCTCCTCGTCCGAAATCGCTGTCAGGTCCACTTCCTCGCTTCGTTCCAATACAGGTCTCGCCGTTTTCTCCGGAGCAATTGCCGGGCTTTGCCGGGCGCTCAGATATTCCAATAATAAGCCTACGATTTGACCGATGGTACGCGCTCGAGTCAGGCTCGCCGGTGGCAACTTCACGCCCACCGATATTTCGATCGCATTTTCAATTTCGACTCCCATCAAGGAGTCCAACCCCAAGTCCGTTAGCTGCTGGTCATTGCGAAGCGTTTCCGGTTTAACACGCAAAACAGAGGCAACCGCGTCTCGTACCGCTTTCCCGACGATAGCCTCTTTCTGTTCGGGTTCCGCCGCCTCGATCCTCTCGCGATAATCACCGATCCTG
>DASUWQ010000452.1:0-47531 GCA_036378375.1 Chthoniobacterales bacterium | reverse complement strand
AAGCAGTGAAAGGTGAAAGGTGATCGACCATGAATTGGTCTCAGCTCCGTAGGAGCGACATCTTTATAGATACGGCTATAAAAAACGGGATCAGCTCCGTAGGAGCGACATCGAGAGGTGATGTTTGCCGAGCGTATCCCGGGTTCGAGCGAAGATGTCGCTCCTAACGGAGCTAACCGCGTTTATTCTAATCGTGGCTATAAAGATTCCGCTCCTACGGAGCTGAGACCAATTCATGGTCGATCACCTTTCACCTTTCACTGCTTACTGCTTACTCACTCAGCCGCAACTTGGCCGGCGCCCTTCTTGGCCGGGCGAGCGAGCCAAATGACACCGATCAGAATCGCGAATATCCAGATTGAGCCCCAGGCGACATCGTTAGTGGCCAGTACATAAGCCTGGTTTTGGATGGCGTTAGCCAAGCTTTGATTGGCCTGACTGGCAGTGAACCCTAGAGACTGGATATGATTTAGCCAGTCATGAGTCGCAGGGTTATACAGAGTGACCTCGGCATTGAGCCGGTGATCATGAAAGGTCGCTCGATGATCCCAGATCGTCGTACCCAGGTTAGTTCCGAAACTCAGTGAGATTTGGCGTAAGAAATTGAAAATACCGGAAGCTCCCGCCAGTTTTTCGGGAGAGATGCCCGACATCGCCAGCGTGATGAGGGGAATGAAGAAACAGGCGGTCCCCACCCCCCAGGGGAGGCGCTCCAAAAACAGAAGATTAAAATTCACTTCGGTGTTATTGAACGCACCCAACAAAGAAGTGATCGCGAAAGTCCCTAAACCGGCGCTGACAATCCAGCGCAGATCGATCTTATCAACCAGCCGGCCAACCAGGGGCGACGCGACTACGCCTAAGACGCCGAATGAAGCCGTAGCAAATCCCGCCCAGGTCGGTGTGTAGCCCTGTTGATTCTGCAACCAGAGCGGTAACACCACAACCGGAGCGAAATAGGACATGTAGCCGAAGAAAATAATGATACAGGCGACGGCAAAATTCCTTTGTCCCAACAAACGCAAATCAACAATCGGACGCTTCTCGGTCAATTCCCAAGCGATGAAGAAGGCGAAGCCGATGACCGCAATGATAAAATTGATGATAATGAACGGCGATTGGAACCATTCCTCGTCGTTTCCTTTGTCGAGCATCACCTGCAAAGCGGTGACACCAATTAGCAGCAAGGCCAATCCAATCATGTCTAATGACGAAGATGCTTTCGGTGTCTCGCGCCGGCGTAAAATGAACCAGGTGAGCGCGGCGGCAAGAATACCAAATGGCAAGTTGATATAAAAGATCCAAGACCAACTGATGTTATCGGTAATCCAGCCACCCAGAATGGGACCAGCCACGGGGCCAACCACCGCCGTCATACCCCAGATCCCGTTAGCCAATCCGCGTTGATTTTCCGGGTAGTTCGGGAGCAACAAGCTCTGTGACAAAGGGATCATCGGCCCTGCGGTAGCGCCTTGTAATACCCGAGCTACCAGCAACATCGGAAAACTGAAGGAGAACCCACATACGACCGAAAATAGAGTGAATAGGAGAGTAGAAATAACAAAGAGGCGGACTTCGCCAATCTGACGCGCGAGCCAGCCGGAGATCGGGACTGCCACTGCATTCGCTACAGAAAACGAGGTAATGATCCAGGTGCCGTCATCCGAGCTTACTCCCAGATCGCCGGAGATAGTGGGGATGGAGACGTTGGCAATTGAGACGTCCAAGACGTTCATGAAGACGCCTAGCGCCAACCCGAGAGTCACGATGGCTCTTTGGACCACCGGCAGCGGCTCATTAGTGTTGCTGTTCGCCATGGTCCGGTACTTGTGACAGGGAGTCCGGAGTAGCGGTTGGCGATTGATCCCCTCCGTTCTCCCGAATGGTCTCATCGATCAGAGCGTCTACCTTGCCGCCCTGATCGGCATAGACATCGGTCTGATACAATGGTTTTTGCGAAGACGTCTCGGCTAACGCGGGTCCATCTACATGATGAATATCAACGGATGCCTCCACCGAAAGCCCGAGGCGCAAAGGGTGCTGCCTCATCTGTTCTTGATCGAGCGCAATTCTAACCGGTACTCGCCGGACAATTTTGATCCAGTTACCGGTCGCGTTCTGCGGCGGTAAAAGCTGGAATACATCACCGGTGCCTGAGAGTATGCCAACCACACGGCCATGGTATTCAACCGCGCCTTTGTAAAAGTCGGAGTGCACCGTGGCGGGCTGTCCGATCCGAACCGATCCGAGCTGAGTTTCCTTGAAGTTAGCCTCTACCCACATTTGATCCTCAGGTATAATTGCTAAAAGAGCTGTCCCGGGCGCGACTTGCTGGCCAACCTGAACCGTCCGCTGAGCAACGTAACCCGTGACCGGCGCCACCACGGTGGTTCGCTCCAGATCGATATAGGCCCGGCGGAGATTGGATATCGCGAGAGCGACATTTGGCTGGTGTCGCAGATCGGCAAAATCAGTCTGAGTCTCGAGACCTTTCAGCGTATCCGTTGCTTGACGCAGAGCGTCCTTCGCTGTCTCCCAGGTTGTCTTGGAATGCTCAAACTGCTGAACCGCGATGGTGTTGCGATTAACCAGATCTTTATAGCGATTGTAGTCCTGCGTCGCCAAATCAAGATCGTGGGTCCGTTGAGCGATGGCGGCTTTCTGTTCAATTTCCTGTTGATAAAGCTGCCGGACTTGCCGGACGGCCTGTCCGAGTTGGGCTTTTGCCTGGGCAAGCGCGACCTGAGCGTCGTTTTGGTCCAAACGAACCAAGACCTGTCCACGTTGCACCAGTTGGGTATCGTCCGCTTCCACTGAGGCAACGATCCCGCTAATCTGCGGCGTAATCGCGACTTGGTTGCCGTGGACGTAAGCGTCATCGGTTCCAACGTTGAATCGAGCAATGAAGACCCAATAACCCAGATAAATCAGGCCGGCACTAACAAACAGAACGACTAATCCGCCGATAATCCAAAAACGCCGTCCACGCTTGGTCTTCGGCTTTTTCTGATCATCGGTGGATCCGTGGTCCTTTTGATCATTCTTGTCAGCCATAGCAACAGATCCTGTTCGTCTGTCAAAGGCGAGACGGCTTGGCCAGCATCAACCGGGTGTGTGCCGCGGACTGGAGGGGAGCCGCTTTGGATCGCACCCAAAAAACCTCGCTATTTTTCGACCGAAGCGCCTGTGGCCACACATGGTGTTAAACAGGCGGCTCCCGCGAACGTCTCCACGCGTGGTTTGCCTCTTGAGCGCGAAATAGACTTCAAACCAACCGGTGGCTAAACATCGTCATGGGTAGTTATCGGGAGCCGCCTGTTTAACACCTTGTTTTGGCCTTCCTCGCTCTGGGAAGAATATGCGAGGTCGTCGGGTACGTACTAAAGCGGCTCCCCTCCAGCTGGCGCTGACCGAAACCGTGACTACTCCGCGCTACCTCTCACCTCTCACCTTCCCCATTGGCTCCGGTGGGCGATTCGGTTCAGGTGTGTTCGGTGGTATCGGCTCCGGAGGAACTGGAACGGGCGTCGGCCTGGTAGGAACTGGTCCTGGGATCGGTTCGGTCGGCACCGGCAAAGGCGGTTGTTCCGGTGGAATAGGAACTTCCGGCGGAACGTTGGGCGTTTGTAGTTCTCCCCTCGTCCTCCTGCTCGTGCTCGTGCTCGTGCTCGTGCTCGAACGGTCAGCAGGTATCGAAACCAAGCTAAGTTTGTCAAAGGCGATCATGGGTAATTCAACGCATCGGTGAAGAACAACGCTCCTTTTCGAGCACGAGCACGAGGACGAGCCCGAGCACGATGTCTCTACCCCAAACCCTCGATAGTAAACATGCCATACGAATTGATGAACTTGGCTCCATGCTGTTTAAGCAATTCGGCAATTTCGCGACGTTTACTTCCAAGCGTGGCGACAACCGCAATTACGGACTCGTCGCGTCGCAACGCCTCTGCATAATCCTTCATGTTACCAGCGTCCAAATCACCAAATCCTGGTCCGATCTGAGCCAGTTTCGTTAGCCAGCCTTGCCGCCCCGACGCCGCATCCAGCTTATGGGCGTCGTCCCGGCCGGATAAAACTCCGATGTCATCCGAAGCAAATCCGACCTTGTGCAGATCGGCCACGAGGCCCTCCACATCCGCTTCGCGCGGTAAGATTGCGACGACTTGATTAACCGGGTTCTTTAGATGCCCTTGATCTTCGTAATCAGTTGCTCCTTTCATAAGTTTCTCGGGGTTGAAGGTGGAAAAATTCGATTGATATGCGCAGTCTCTATTCAAGGATCGTCGCGGGAGAAAAAGTGGTCGTATTCCAGGTAGCAAGCCGGAGCGCTGCTTGGTAAACTGAGTCACTCGGTTTCTCCACTTAGACTCGCGGCCTTTTCGGGAGCCTCGCTCCACCAAAATAGCCCTTCGGGAGGCTCAACGCTCATCAGCAGCTTCGCGCCTTATAATGGCAACGCGCGAAGCGCCTAGGCCGCAAACTCCTGCAATAGCGTTAGATCCTGTACCAAACGATCAAACTCGGCATCCCTGTTCTCCGGACCAGGTGCGCGCAAAACAGACGAAGGATGAGCGGTGATCAAGCAGGCCCTACCGATGGATTCAACATGGATAACTTTTCCGCGAACATCGCCGATGCGGACGGATACCCCGAATATGCTGGCGGCGGCGGTAGCGCCCAGACCAACTACGATCTCTGGCTGAATCAACTCGATTTCAGCCTGAAGCCAGGGACGACAGGCTTGGATTTCCCGAGAGGTGGGTTTCTTATGCAATCTGCGTTGGCCAAGCGGTTCCCATTTGAAATGTTTGACCGCGTTGGTGACGTAACAGAGATCCCGACTGATTTGGGCTTCCTTCAAAGCGCGATCCAAGAGTCTGCCGGCCGGCCCGACAAAGGGTAACCCTGTTCGATCTTCGACGTCACCGGGTTGTTCGCCAACGAACAGAACACGGGCCTGACTGGCCCCAGTCCCAAAAACCGTTTGCGTAGCGCGCTCCCACAGCGGGCAACGCCGGCACTTCGTTGCGGAATGTCCCGCTTCTTTCAGGTTCGCAAAGTCAGGCAACTCATCCGACGGCTCCAGATAACGGTTTTTCTCCTCTCTCGCGATTCCCATGATTTCAGGAGGATCGCAGCCGGAACCGTTCAAGGTTCTATGTTTTATGTTCAAGGTTCAAGGTTCAAGGTTCAAAGTTCAGAGTTCTGCGCTCTAAGTTGACCGCGGCCCATGACCTGTCGCGCCACGAACGGACTCTTCAAACCCGGAACCTACAACCTCGAACGTCGAACCTTGAACCTAGAACTTAGAACCAACCCCGGGATGACGAGCGATCTAGCGGTGGGTGGCGCATTGAACAAAAGGCGACCGGTTTTCCCTGCCTTTATGGCAACGCTCTTCCTTTGTAGCAACGGCCTTTTGACGCGCGTTGAGCTTGCTCAGGCCTGGCCTGAGCCAGCGCGCGCGCTGAAAGGTCCCACCACCAGTTTCACCAGCAATTAGGTAGTACTCTTATGAGCAGCGCGACAGTTAGCGATTTCCTGATTCAACGGATAAAACAATGGGGTATCCGCCGCATCTACGGTTATCCCGGCGACGGTATCAACGGCATTATCGGCGCAATCGACCGAGCCGATAAAGAAATAGAATACATTCAGGTTCGGCACGAAGAAATGGCCGCCTTCATGGCCTGCGCCCATGCGAAATTCACCGGTGAAGTTGGCATCTGTCTGGCCACCTCCGGTCCCGGCGCCATCCACCTTTTGAACGGACTCTATGACGCAAAGATGGATCATCAGCCGGTGGTGGCTATTGTCGGACAACAGGCTCGCGCCGCGATGGGCGGCCACTATCAGCAGGAAGTCGACCTGATTTCCCTCTTCAAAGATGTCGCTCAAGAATACGTGCATATGGCATCGTCGCCCGTCCAGGTTCGCCATCTGATCGATCGCGCCATACGCATTGCGAAGGCGGAAAGAACCGTCACCTGCATTATTATACCCAACGACGTGCAAGAGATGCCGGCGGTCAGCGATCCTCCTCGCGCTCATGGAACGATCCACTCCGGAGTCGGGTTCGGATCACCAAGAGTCATTCCTACTGACAGCGATCTGCGCCGCGCCGCTGAGGTCCTCAACGCCGGAAAAAAGGTCGCAATGTTAGTGGGCGCAGGTGCCCTTCAGGCCACAGACGAAGTCATTCAAGTGGCTGAGATACTTGGGGCCGGAGTTTCTAAAGCGCTGTTGGGCAAGGCCGCAATTCCCGATGAGCTCCCCTTCTGTTGTGGACCAATAGGATTATTAGGTAGCAAGCCCAGCTGGATAATGATGGAGGAGTGCGACACCCTCCTCATGGTCGGCTCGAGCTTTCCATATTCTGAGTTTTTGCCGAAAGAGGGTCAGGCCAGGGGAGTCCAGATCGATATCGACCCGAGGTTTCTGAGTCTGCGGTACCCGATGGAGGTCAATCTTGCCGGCGACAGCGCGGAAACGTTACGAGCGCTTATTCCGCTGCTCGAGGAAAAACAAGAGCGGAGCTGGCGCAAGAGACTGGAGGGAGAAATCGAGGATTGGTGGAAGGTCCTTGAGGCGCGAGCCATGACCAGTGCTAACCCGGTCAACCCGCAACGGGTATTCTGGGAACTATCTTCGCGTTTACCAGATCAGTGTATTCTCACAGCAGATTCGGGTTCCGCCGCGAACTGGTACGCTCGCGACTTGAAAGTGAGGCGTGGGATGATGGCTTCATTATCCGGTACGTTAGCAACCATGGGGCCCGGTGTTCCTTACGCCATTGCCGCCAAGTTTGCCTTTCCGAGCCGGGCCGTTATCGCTCTGGTTGGCGATGGAGCCATGCTAATGAACGGCAACAACGAGTTACTCACCATAGCAGAACATTGGAAGGAATGGAGTGATCCCCGCTTTATCGTGTTAGTTCTAGCGAACCGGGATCTGAATCAAGTTACCTGGGAACAACGCGTCTTAGCCGGCGACCCTAAATTCGAAACCTCCCAGCACGTACCCGATTTTCAGTTTGCGCGCTATGCGGACTTGTTAGGGCTAACCGGTATCCGGGTTGACAATCCTGACGATGTCGGGCCCGCCTGGGAGCGAGCCTTGGCAGCCGACCGGCCAGTCGTTTATGAGGCTTTGACCGATCCGGAGGTCCCCACCCTGCCTCCGCATATTACTTTCAAAATGGCGAAGAACTATATGAGCTCGATGTTTCCGGATCCAAATACCGCTGACATGGTCAGAGGGACCTTGAAGGACGCGATCCAAGGGGTTCTGCCGCATAAGAAGTAGACTGCGAATGCACGCGAATAGACAACCGCGAATGGACACGAATAGAAGCGGATGCGGAAGTCTAACCGCAGATGAACGCAGATTGACGCAGATTCAATCTAAGCTGCGGAGAAGCGACATCTTGATAGGCGCGGCATTTGCCAGTGGGCACAGCTCCGTAGGAGCGCCATCTAATCGGCCCTGTCGGAGCGGCGAAATCCTGTCACCTCTAAAAATGGAGACTGTAAACCGACGGTACCCCCTTCGCTATGTCGCTCCTACGGAGCTGACAAATCCGGCGGACCTCGCAATTCCGGCGGAGCTGGCAGATCTGCGGATCATAAAACCTCAACGAATGAATCCGTAGTGTCGTGCTAAGAATCGATTACTTAAACGTAACCGCCTACACAGCGGTTTTAAATGAAAACATTAACGACAGAATTTGTGAGCAAGAGAACCAACCGGCATGAGGGCCCGGCCAGTCAGCCTAAAACTGGCCTTCATGATTGGCGAGTGCTGGCTCAAGAATTGCGCGAGTCGATTATTGGCGAAGTCCGGTTCGATGACGGCAGCAAAGCACTCTATTCGACTGACAGTTCTAACTATCGACAGATTCCGATTGGTGTTGTCGTGCCAAAGACCAGGGAGGATGTGATTAGCATCATTAAAATCTGTCGCCGACACGGAGCTCCCATCACCGGTCGCGGAGGCGGGACCAGTCTAGCCGGCCAGTGTTGTAACACGGCCGTGGTCATTGATTTCTCCAAATACCTGAATCACCTCATCGAACTAGATCCGGAAAAGAGAACAGCCCGAGTTGAGCCAGGGATCGTGTATGACGTCGTAAATCATGCCGCCGCAGCACATCACTTGGCTTTCGGTCCGGATCCATCCACGCATTCGCACTGCACGATTGGCGGTATGATTGGCAATAACTCCTGCGGTGTCCACTCGGTGATGGCAGCATTCGCTGGGATGGGAGCACGGACTTCGGATAACCTGGAAAGTCTGGAAGTGCTGACTTACGACGGCTTACATCTCCGGGTTGGACCCACCCCCGAAACGGAACTCGAGGAGATCATCCGGGGCGGGGGCCGGCGTGGCGAAATCTATAGCCGACTGCGTGACTTGCGAGATCGATACGCTGACTTGATCCGTCGACGTTATCCAAAAATTCCGCGCCGGGTATCGGGCTATAATCTGGACGAACTGCTGCCTGAAAACGGCTTTAATGTTGCTCGTGCTCTCTGCGGCACGGAAAGCACCTGCGTTACAGTCCTGGAAGCCACGCTGAAATTGATCTCAAACCCGCCCGTGCGCGCCTTGGTCGTTCTCGGATATCCCGATATCTACACCGCTGGTGATCACATCACCGAAATCCTGGAACATAAACCGGTCGGGCTTGAGGGAATCGATGATTTGTTAATCGATGGGATGAAAAAGAAGCACCTTCACCCGGAAGATTTTGAACTGCTTCCTGAGGGAAAAGGTTGGCTGCTGGTTGAGTTCGGCGGCGACACCAAAGAAGAAGCGGATGCCAAAGCAAACTCCTTCATGAGTGCGCTGCGTAAACGAAAAGACGCGCCCGCCATGCGACTCTACGATGCTCCGTTCAAGGAAAAAGATATCTGGGACATCCGGGAATCAGGACTGGGAGGTTCAGCTCGGATCCCGGAAGAACCGGATGCATGGGAAGGATGGGAAGACTCGGCAGTTCCGCCAGAAAAGTTAGGAGATTATCTGCGCGACTTTCGCGGGCTCCTTACCAAATATGGCTATGGCTGTACTCTCTACGGCCATTTCGGCCAAGGCGTGGTGCACACCAGAATTAACTTCGGCCTGAAAGATCGGGATGGCGTCACCGCATATGAAAGGTTCGGATACGACGCCGCCGAATTGGTGGTCAAATACGGTGGATCACTTTCCGGAGAACACGGTGATGGACAATCTCGCGGTGAACTGCTGTCCATCATGTTTGGCGATGAACTAATCGAAGCGTTTCGTGAATTTAAGCGGATCTGGGATCCGGACTGGAAAATGAATCCTGGAAAAGTAATCGATCCTTACCGGCGAGATGAAAATCTCCGGCTAGGAACGGATTACAATCCGCCTCAGTGGAAGACCACCTTCAAATTTCCCGATGATCACAACAGTTTCTCCTATGCGATGGAGCGCTGCGTGGGCGTAGGAAAATGCCGCCGCTTGGAAGGTGGCACCATGTGCCCAAGTTACATGGTTACGAGAGAGGAAATGCATTCGACTAGAGGCCGTGCCCGGCTCCTGTTTGAGATGCTTCAGGGGTCGGCGATCGGCCGACAAGGCTGGCGCGATGATCACGTCCGAGAAGCACTGGATCTTTGTCTCGCTTGTAAAGGTTGCAAGTCGGATTGCCCGATGAACGTCGATATGGCGACGTATAAGGCCGAGTTCTTGTCTCATTATTATCAAGGAAAACTTCGCCCCGCCGCTGCATATTCAATGGGACTGATTTTTTGGTGGGCTCAAATCGCATCGCATTTTCCAAATTTGATCAATCTTCTCAGTCGCACCCCGGTCATCTCGAGCATCGCGAAGTCGTTAGGCGGCATCGCGCCGGAGCGGCAGCTTCCCCCGTTCGCAGAACAGACTTTTCGTGATTGGTTTCTGCACCGGCCAACGCAGGTTTCGGATAAACCTCGAGTCTTGTTATGGGTCGATACATTCAGCAACTATTTCAAACCCGAGACAGCTAAAGCCGCAGTGCGGGTTTTGGAAGTCGCCGGATTTAATGTTGTCATTCCGCGGCGGTTGTTGTGTTGCGGGCGGCCTCTCTATGACTTCGGTTTTTTGCCGTTAGCCAAATCGCTGCTAGAGGAAATTTTAGCCGTTTTGCGACAAGAGATTCGGACCGGAACACCGATTGTCGGACTGGAACCAAGTTGTGTCACCGTCTTCCGAGACGAGCTAACGAATTTGTTCCCGAATGATGAAGACGCCCTTCGGCTACGCCAGCAGACGTTTTTGTTCAGTGAATTCCTTCAAAAAAAAGCGCCCGAAGTAAGACTGCCAACTCTCCATCGGAAGGCCTTGGTACAAGCTCATTGTCACCACGCGGCGGTTATCAAGCTTTCCGACGAGGAAGCCGTCCTGAAACGTCTTGGACTAGATTATGAATTTCTCCAAACCGGATGTTGCGGAATGGCAGGTTCATTCGGCTATGAAAAAGATAAATATGATGTTTCCGTCCGATGCGGTGAACGAGGTTTACTTCCCGCGGTTCGCAACGCTAGCAAAGAGACTCTCATCATCGCTGATGGATTCAGCTGCCGCGAACAAATCGAGCAACTCACCAATCGCGGAGCCCTGCATCTGGCCGAGGTGATTGACTTAGCGATGACCACCGGACCGGATGGTCCGGCCGGCGACTATCCAGAGAAGGCCAAGCCATCCGCAGACCTACAGAGGAGACCAAAGAAAAAACTACCCCTAGGATTGTTCGCACTCTTCTGCGGAATCGTGATCGGCTGGATGGTAGTAAATCGTAAGAAACGTTAACCGGATAGAGAAAATTAAAAGATCCGCAGATTCCGCAGATTACATTTTGCCGCTTAACCATGAAATGGTTTAACAGGATAGCCCAAGGCTTTAGCCCTGGGAATGCTTCCATAAAATCCCGCCCTGAAAGGGCGGCCGAATGGAGGTTATTACCATGCAACTTTTAGCGGGAAACGGTCAGCTCTTCGCACGAAACGGTCACCGATCGGTCGCCCTTTCAGGGCGATTACCTGATGGATCTGTGCCCAGGGCTAAAGCCCTGGGCTGTTCTATTGGACCACTTCGTGGTCAAAGGGTTGTTCTGTCGGACCACTTCGTGATCAAAAACTCACAATCGCGATTCGCGTCTATGGTTTATGACGACGAGCGGTTTCCGATCCGGCTTCTATCCAGCGCCGAAGCTCTTCGGTGCTCATCTCTGATCTACCCGTCAGGCGAGCATCAAGAAAGTCGTTCAAGTCCGATTCATACTGGATTCGAGACAACAACGTACCGTTACAGATGGGATCTACCAAGGCAGGCTCAGTCTGCTCTTTCAACACTTTCGCACCAAACTCTTTCGCCAATTTCAAAGGGATCAGATTTCGTTTCGATGGAAAAATAAAACCGAACAGGATCAAGTGACTCCACAATATCCTCCAATCGGGACCGAATCGGTTCACCAGCCGGTCCCAGTTCAGGTTAGGTGCACAAGCGCTCAGCAAATGGACAACATCCGCTCCATCGAAGCGTTCTCTCTCCATGATGTAAGCCTTCTGCCAGATCAGCTCTTCAGGCGGAACAATCTTTACTTGCACACCAAAGATTTTCGCTTCGCGCGCATGCTGAAACCAGTCATCATCCACAGGTCCCAGCCCGTTCCCAGAGCGAAAAATGATGTCGATATAGACGCTTCCGCGCTGAACTTTGGCCAGCCAATGAGGAAAGGTGTAGTCAGCCGCGTAACCAGCCTTTCTCCACATCGCCATTGCCGGCTCGACGTCTTCGGGGCGCAGGAAGAGATCAAAATCTTTGGTGTCGCGATTGATCCGTGTGTATTCGGCCAGCGCGTAAGCGCCTCCGACCAGAAAGTCGATTTTATTGTCGCGGAGCTGCTGCATAACGGCCTGGCAAACCTCGCTTCGGCGTTGCGATTTCACTCTTTAAAGTGCGCATTACAAAGCGCATCTGCGTCTATATAAGTAAGAAATTTCTATAAACGAGGCCTTTAAATGGACGAAAAAAATACGATTCGGATCGCCGCCGTAGCAGACATTCACTATGGCAAAACCGCAAAAGGTAAACTTCATGATCTGTTTGCTAACGTAACCGCTAATGCTGACGTCCTGGTGATAGCGGGTGATCTAACCGAATATGGATCCCCGGAAGAGGCAACCGTCTTAGCGGAGGATTTACGGACACATGTGCGGATTCCCATAATTGCCGTGCTGGGTAACCATGATTTTGAATCCGGAAAACCGGCCGAAGTCCAAAGCGCGCTGGAAAGCATCGGTGTCACTTTCCTCGATGGGAGCGGGACCGAGATTAACGATGTCGGCTTCGCCGGGGTATGCGGGTTCGGGGGCGGCTTTGACCGGCAGATGCTGAGCGCCTGGGGTGAACCCTTGATCAAAGCTTTTGTGCAAGAAAGTGTGGATCATTCGTTGAGGTTGGAGAAAGCGCTCACCAATCTTACCACGGAAAAAAAGGTTGTTATTCTACACTATTCACCGGTGCGCGGCACCGTGAAAGGGGAGAACCCGGAGGTCTACCCCTTTCTGGGGTCGAGCCATTTGGAGTCTACGATTGATCATTTCGGTGCTTCGGTGGTGTTTCATGGCCATGCCCACCATGGAGAGCTAGCAGGAAAAACGGCAGGAAAGATACCAGTATTCAACGTTGCACTTCCGGTACTCCTACGAACCAATAAGGAGCCGTTTTTTCTGTACAAGGTCTAACGTGGAGCGCAGGACGCTGGGAGGAATAGTAAGCAGTAAGCAGTAAGCAGTAAGCAGTAAGCAGTAAGCAGTTCTGATTCCTGCAGGGTTCAGTGTGTGAGAAGAGTGGGTGGAGCCTGGTTGACCCGCCGCGGCGGGTCTGACAGAATAGCCCAGTGGCTTTAGCCCTGGGTTAGGTGATCAGTAAAAGGTTGCCCTGAAAGTGGCACCCGACGCCGGTGGTTACACCACGGTAAATCCACGGCAACTCTTGCCGGCGAAACCTTCTTGTAGCGGAGCAACATGCCGGTCTTACCCGTTGTCCGAGAAACCGAAGAAGGATGTGAGCAAAATGACATCTGAAGAATTTGAACCAGAAGAAAAAGACGAAGAGTTGGAATCAGCAGGAGCTACCAGCGATCCGTTAGCTGAACCGCCAGGAAGTCGGGGACACAAGGCGCCGAACCCGTACGAAGGAACGGAAGCAGTTGATGAGCCTGGCCCGTCGCTCATTGATCAACTCGAAGATCACACCCCGGCTGCCGATGAACAGCTGGAAGGAGGAGAAGAGAACTGAGAGGAAAAGAAGCTCACGCAAAGACGCAAATTGTTTGTTCAACCGTTCCACATTTCTATGTCTACAGTCGTTAAAGTCATCGAGGTTTTGGCGGAGTCTGAGAAGAGCTGGGAAGATGCCGCCCAAGTTGCGTTAACTGAAGCCAGTAAAACCCTGCGAAATATCCGTTCTATCTGTATCGAGAATTTAGTGGCATCCGTCGAAAACAACACGATCAAGACCTATCGCGTGAATGCCAAAATTTCCTTCGACTTGGAATCGGCGAGGCCACAGAAACAGGGAACAACAGCGTCAACTCAAAGGCGCAGATAAACTCGGTAGGGATGCGTTCCCGCTTATCCCTTGTCCCGTATTCCGGGTCGGGATTCTATCAACTAACCCAGGAACGGATGAGCAGGAGCTAATCCGTACCGGCCTTCTGTCCGCGCATACAGGAGATCACGCAGGATATCCGCCTCTTTTTCCAATCGTCGCACCTGTTCGACTAACTCCGGGGAAGCCAGATGATCTGTTTCTTCTGCTTCCCTAATAATCTGATTCCCTACATGGGCATTCTCTTCGAGCAATTGTAGAGCACTATAAAGCTTGCGTTCGCTCGTTTCCCAACAAGCCTGAAACAGGCTGGAGATCGAGTAACTATGTCCTACCCGGCACCGGTATCGATCGATCGCTTGGCTTGGCAATTTCCAGAGGGGACCCCCACAACCGGGACAAGCATAACCGGACAGTTCCCCTATCTGTTGTAGCTTCTCCGAATGATCAATCGCTTCTTTCTCTATCGAATTTTCGAGCCGGATTCGCTCCCGTTCCTGAGGAGGGATCTCCACTTTGGCTGCTGGCGTACCTGCCAGATCTTGCAGAATTTGCGCGATCTTTTCCGGAGGAGCCACATAGTCCACCGTCATTGCATTGAGAGCGTTACGCAGCAGTTCAGGGTACACCGCCGAATCGGGATCCTGGACGATAGTAACTCCGCCACAACAGTGGATGTCCCACAAACCGGCTACGCCATCATCTAATCCTCCGCTCAGTAGAACCCCGGTAACATGAGAGAGATGCGCGAAGGCGGCCGAGCGAAAAAGCGAATCGATCGCTGGTCGATGCCGGTTTTCCTTAGGGCCGAAGACGACCCGAATATGTTCATCCTCCAGCAAGAGGTGAAGATTAGGTCGGGCGATATAGATCTGACCGTACGTGATGGACGTTCTGTCTTCAACGGTCGCTACCTCGAGTGACGTATCACGCCGCAAGAGCTCCGGCAGCAAATAAGGGCCGGTCTCTGAAGTATGAACGACGACTAGAAACGTAGCTGGTATATCCGCCGGAATTTTCGATAGCAACAAACGAAGCGCCTCGATACTCCCCAAGGAGCCGCCGACGACGACAATATCGCGTCCTCGCTTTTCAACGCTGGCCTTAAGGGAGGGGCTTTCCATGCAAAACAATCGCAAACGGTCAATGAAGATCGCAGCTCAGAATGTTGTCCTTTCTGTCTTGGGAGTTCGCGCCCCGGAGGGTCCGTGAGCGTAACAAATCTTGATGGGGCGAGGCTCACTCCACCAATGCCGGAAACGAACAGGTCACGACCGTGCCTGCATCTGGCTGGGAATCGATTTTCAGCGTTCCGTTGATAATGGAAGCACGGTATTGCATGGTCCGCAGGCCGAGCCCATTTGGCGTTTTCTCTGCGGAGAAACCGACTCCATCGTCTTTAACTCTCAAGATCCCCGTATCACCCGCCAGTCGCAATTCCAAGATGATAGTATGGGCCTGACTGTGTCTGGCGGCGTTGCTCATTGCTTCTTGAGCGATCCGATAAAGGTGAATTCCCTGGGCAAAAGTACGACCTTCAAGTTTTCGGTCGACGTCGGCGGTACAAGTCAACCCAAACCGCCTGGTGATACGAGCTGCCAATTCCTTGATCGCCACAGCGAGACCCAGATCTTGGATGTGTTGCGAGTCTAATCCGGCAGCTAAAGCGTGCACGTTTTCTGCACTTTTCTGCACCATGTCGACCAGCATTCGAACTCGAGCGGCGGCTTCTTCATCGCGTGTCGCCAAGCCCGCAGCGATCGTTTCCGCAAAGAACGCGATGGCGGTTAGATCCTGGCAATGGCTGTCATGCAAATCGCGACTAAACCGTCGCTGTTCTTCTTCCGAAATTGCGACGATATCTTTTCTCAATCGCCGAAGATCGGTGAGATCTTGAATCATTAATAGAAGACAATGCTCGGCACCGAACAAAATTGCTTTTGTAGAAACCAATACCTCGAGTTCGCTACCATCCGGCCGGGCGAGTCTCGCCTCATATTCCCTGCTATCAAACTGCGCGATCCAGTTGAGGAAATCGCGCTGTTTTCCAGTGGGTCCAACCAACTGGATCGCCGAAAGTGGCTGCCCGACAATCATTTTCTGCGGACGGGCAGCTAATTGGCAAAAGATTTCGTTTGTTTCTAAGAACAACCCGGTTTCGACAGAAATAATCGCCGTCGCTATCGAGCTGCTAGTCAGAAGCAACTCGAACCACTCTTCATGACCACGCTGGTTGCCCCATATAACGTCTACCGCCGGATGTCCCGCCGACGAAAGGGTTACGATCGCGGTTCGGCAGAAAAACTGTCCAGTCGCGATATCGACGCTTGAGGTGCTCTGCAGCTCGACCGGACCTATAGCCCGAGTCGCACGGGATAACACGAGTCGCGTACAGATTTTTTTTTTCCCAGTGGTCGCTTGGGCCACGTGATCCAGAAAAAGCCGGCAACAAGACTTATCAACAAAGGCAACAAAGGGGACGTGCGTCAGTTGAGAGGGCTCACCTTTCAGGAGGACCGCCGCAGCGATGTTAATCCGGCGGATACATCCATCCCGATCCAAGGTAACCTGCGCCACAGGCGAAAGTCTGTAGTCAGCCGCTAACGCTGCTTCCGACTCATGCCTCTGCGTCAGCTCAAGTTGTGGCCGTGGGTTCTTGAGCCCGATCTTGCCGGCCGGTTGCATAATTTAATTTGTGAAATCCGCTTGGCTATAACCGCTTCTTTAAATCTATACGTCCTCGATCGAAATAATTGTCAACGCATTCTCAGGATTGACTGCCTCCACGTGCTGCACATTTAACCTGATTTTCTTGCGACCCACCCCCTCAAATTGATGCTCGCACTCAAAGTCAGCCACCCTGGGTTGGCGAGTAAAGTTCTCCTCTAATAGGGCACGAAATTCCGGAAAATTCCACTGACCATTCCCAATAACCAAAATCGGGAACCCTTCTGTCTCTCTCGGCAGCAATTGAAAAGTGTCGTAAAAGTGAGCGGTAGCGGTTTTTACCCGTAGGTCATTATCCAGTACGACAACCGAACTACGGACGGTTCCGATAAACGCGGCCGCACAATCAGCCATCATCTTGCCCTCATCCGACTCCAATTTGACGGCATTGATGTCGAACAGGATGATGACAGCTCCCGTGATCTTATTGTCAGCCGTCTCGTAAGGGCGGATTTGCAGATTATACCAATGCCCTTTGCGATCTTGTGCTTGCACCTCACGCATCGTCAATGTGTCCATCACCTCCGAAATGAGGCTTTCGAGCTGAGGAACTTCCACATCCGCACGAAGATCGGTAATCGATCGTCCTACATCCGCAGGAATCAATTTTAATGTCCTTTGCGCGACCGGCGTAAATCGTCTTATCCGCAATCCTCGATCGACCATCACGATCGGAATATTCACACTCTTCAACAGATTCGTCAGATCATTGTTGAGGTCGGTGAGCTCCAGATTACCGTTCTTCAACTCTTCGTTTAGGGTAATCAGCTCTTCATTCGTGGACTGAAGTTCTTCTTTGGCTGTTTCTAGCTCTTCGTTTGTGCTCTGCAGCTCTTCATTGCTGGACTGGATCTCTTCGTTGGCGGAACGAAGCTCTTCGTTTGTCGATTCCTGCTCTTCGACGAGAGTTTGTAAATGTTCTCTGGTGGTCGCTAGTTCCTGCTCGAGTTGTGTCACCCGGACATTTTGCAGACCGCGCCCCCCCCTTTTCGATTTTGCAATTGCCGGATCAGGAGCTGTCAGTTTGCTGTCTTCGAAGAGTAAAAGGAAGCAATGTTCCCGGGCCGCAGACTCCCTCATCGGAATCACCTCTAAATTCAGAAGACTGGTTTGTCCGCCGCCGGAGACCAGAATTCCTTCCTTGCGAACCGGTTTGTTGCTTTTCTTAGCGTCATTAATTGTTGAACGGAGCGGCATCTCGAGACTCGATCTCAACATTCGGAACAGATCAAGACTGGCTTCACCCGGGTCTGGGTCGAGGAAAGGAACTACATTCCCTCGGAATTGGATAATCTTCATTTCCTTATCCACGACGATGGCGGGCGGACAATATTTGTCCATCAACGTCCGATCTACTTCCCGGCGAATATCGGGCTGTATCCAGGCTGCTTGCGTTGAGAAATCTCCCAATGCTTGTTCTTTAGGGATCGGAATCTCGACCTCCATACCCGATAGAGACGGACCTTGAACCGATCGCTTTGCGAATAGTTTCGTCTTAGCATCCACCGGCTCAAAAAGATCGCTGAAATTGCCGACCGTTTCCGCACCCCCTAACGCGAGAAATCCTCCCGGCTTCAGAGCATAATGAAAAAACGGAATTAACTTCCTTTGCGCGGCGGTTTCAAAATAGATGAGGACGTTACGGCAGCTAATTAGGTCCAAACGCGAAAAAGGAGGATCTCGTAGAACATTCTGCCGAGCAAAAACACAAAGATCACGGATTGGTTTGTTTATCTGGTAACCTCTCTCGGTCTTTGAAAAAAAACGTCGTAACCGCTCTTTTGAGACTGCTTCCTCGATGCTGGTATCGAAGGTCCCTTTGCGCGCAATCTCTAAAACCCGATCACTGACATCCGTCGCAAAGATCTGCACGGCTGGGGCATCGACGCGATTGTCGAAAAACTCGGTCATGACGATTGCCAGCGAGTACGCTTCTTCGCCAGTCGAACAGCCTGGTAACCAAATCCGGATCGGGTCATTCTGTCCACGCTGTTGCAAAAGTCGCGGTAAGACGAGAGATTGCAGCACATCAAAAGTTTCCGGCTCACGGAAAAAGCCGGTTACATGGATCAGCAGTTCGTGGAAGAGCGCCTCAACTTCCTCCGGGTTACGCTTAAGAAAGGCGAAATACTCATCCGCGTCATCGATTCGATGCAGCACCATCCGGCGCTGAATACGCCGAGAGACGGTCGTCTTTCGATACTGACTGAAATCGACTTTTGTTCGCGAACGAAGGAGAGCAAAAACGTTTTTTAGCCCGCCCTGGGGTACCGACTTCCTCTTCGTGGCTTTCGCCGGTCGATCTTGCGCTAAACGGACCAGTCCTGCGGCGATTTTCCGTGGCGTGGCGACAATATCGACGTAGCCCGAATCAAGCGCCGACGCGGGCATTGAGCCATGTTGAGCCGATGGCTGATCCTGGGCAAAAGTCGTTCCGCCTCGTTCTTTGATCGACTTAAGCCCCGCAGAACCATCGTGGCCCATCCCCGACAGGATGATCGCGACTGCCTTGCCGCGTTGCTCCTTGGCCAAAGAATGAAAGAAATGATCAATCGGTAAATGCCGGCCGGCGCTGTCTGTCCGCTGTTCAAGAATCAATGAGCCGTCCGACAAGCTGATATCAGCGCCCGGCGGCATGACATAAAAATGATTCCGTACCATCCGATGCCGATCGCTGGCGACTTCCACCGGCATATCGGTTATTCGTGAGAGGATCTCAGTCAACCGGCTGGTTTGTCGCGGCTCAAGATGCTGGATGAAAACAAACGCCATCCCGGTGTTACTGGGAAGATGGCGCAACAGTGCGGAAACCGCTTCCAATCCGCCTGCCGAAGCGCCGATGCCTACCACCCGAGTAGGAATATCGGACTCGGTCACAGTCGGCTCGATCTTACCATCACCTGGTCCGGAATTATTGCTCATCTTCCGCAGAATCTAACCAGCCACAGCGACCGGAAGAAGGAAAGTTCAATGTATAGGAAACGAAGCCAGTACGTCAACATAAAGGGGTGCCAACCGTGGAGCGCTGCCTTCCCGGGGCCGCGCACGTGCGTCAACCTAAGAGGTAGGAGCCAGCCAGGTACGGCATCCCGAGGGCGGTTAAAGAACAACGGACGGAGGGGCGTTGCATTAGGTGTTACAGCTCGCACGGGTGTCGACGCCGACGAATCTTTTTAGGTATGGTGCTTCGATAGACGCGACGCCATGGGATGGGACGGTTATGCAGAACATTGGGAACTAAGGAACGATAAACCCTGCCACACCTGAAGGGAGCCGCGGCCGGACACATCTTTTCAAGCGATGGGCGATAGACCGGCTCCGAATCTGCAGCGGCACATCTCTAATGCGGCTCCCCTCCGTCGGGGTGGTGGTCAACGCGGTAGCCGCAACCCGGAGGTTATGTTAGTCTGGCAGCCGTCTGGCAGCTGCCACGCGGCCGCGATCAGTGCGCTGCAGTCGGGATCGCGGCGGCGGGACACGCTATATAACATGTACAGCGAGGGTTAGGAGCGAGACCGGCCCCCTCCAGGCGTTGGGGTGACGACCCCTTTGTCCACCATCCCCTCCAGCCGCATTTTGCATTATCCTTCCCCATGCTGCCATCGAAACGCCTCTTCGTTGGTTTGGAACTTCCGGCAAGCTGCAAGACGACGCTGGTGTCCCTCGATCCGCATTTATCCGGGCTGCGGTGGCTTCCTGAGGAACAGTTTCATCTAACGCTTAGTTTCCTCGGTAACGTGGATGCGCCGGCAGAGGACCAGTTGCGCGAGGCATTGCAGAAAGTGCGAGTACTGCCGTTTTTTCTGCCGGTATACGGGGTCGGCGTTTTCCATGTCCGCGGCCAACCATCGATCGTCTGGGCCAGTGTGGGGAAAGGGCACCCTCACCTCTTCACACTGCACCGGAAAATTCAGGACGCAGTCCTTCATGCTGGGCTCGAACCAGATCTGAAACCGTTTCATCCGCATATCACCATCGGCCGAGCGAAAGGCATTTCCCGCCAGGCGCTTCAACCATTTATTCGCCGATACGCGGAAGCGGACCTCGGTCTGTTTGAAGTGAAGGGCTTTACGCTGTATTCGAGCGTGTTATCGACCCGTGGCGTGATTCACCATTTGGAGATGCGGCAGGATTTCTGACGGAGCACACAACGAGCCCACAAAGGGGCTAAAACAAAATAGTTCACAACAAGGCCGCGAAGGCCCCGAAGAAGGAAATAGATACCGCACAGAACAGCTGGTTTAAATTCGAGGTAGGCGTCCGGCAGCCGCCGGAATCTGTTCTGCGTTTCCCCAGAAGGGCAGGTAGGGATGATCTCCTGCTCATCCGCGTGTCTATATGCCACCAAGCTCCTCCCTACCGGAAGAGTGGCCAATGACCTCTCACTTCTCACCTCTCACCTCTCACCTCTCACTTCTCCTGTCTCCGTCGGCGGTTCAACGCCACCCTGATGCTGGAGCCAACGAGCGGCTTGCGCGCAGGCGCTGGACCACAACGACCCCGCAGCCCAACCGGCCAAAACATCGCTCGGGTAATGGACGCCGAGATACACTCGGCTAACGCCTACGATCACGGCCAGTACTAACGCCATCGACAAGAAGTAGGTTTTGGCCAACGAGCCCGTTACCTGGCGGGAAATAATGCTGCCCGAAGTTAAATAAACCAGTGCTGCCCCCATGGAATGACCACTGGGAAAGCTAGCCGGATCAAAATGCGCCAGATGCGGGACCGCCGTTGGACGGCGCCGCGCGAAGAATCCCTTCAACGACTGGCACAGGAGCAAGCCGCTCCCTACAGAACTGAGCAGGAAACCAGTCGCGCGAAAACGGCGATTCAAGCAGAGGAACCCAACCAAGATTGCAGTTGCAATCGTGAGATTGGTGCCGGATCCGAGCGCAGTCACATCCTTCGCGGCTTGAGGCAGCCATTTCGGTCCGATCGGGATAGAAAGATTTTCCGGCCGGCGGAAAGCTCGGAGCAGATGGTTATCGATTGCTTCCAGCCGTCCCTTATAGATCCGCGGCACGCTTTTCACTAACAACCACGCGCAAACCGTGCCGAAAAAAAGGTGGAGCAGCGTGGTCGTTTCGACCGTTAAAGCGGGTCGCGTTCGCATGGTGAGAGCTGTGGGCGTGGTAGAGTGCTGCGAAATGGGTATCGGTCAATCGTGGACCGTGGCTCGCTTGCCAGGCCGACAGAGAACAGGGCCCGCGAAGCAGAGTGATCGTCAGGATGCGCTATAGGGGTGAAAAAGTGTAGATGGCAGCCTAGAGCGCTGAACGAAGGTTAGCTTTTTCATTTGCGATCTTCCCCCTCACCACGGCCTCGCAAGCGAGGCGGCGCTCCCCGGTTGGCCGCCCCTTCCCATCACTCCACTAATCCGCTCTCTCCGTTTACCGGTAAAAACTCCTCGTGGTGGCGAACGATGAACTCGGACACCGCTTCACGCGCAATTTCAGTGACATACGCACTAAGGTTGTTAGGAACATCACGAGCGTGCATCGCAAACCACTCTTTTAAGATATTCTGTAAAATAACCGTTTTGGTTTCACCAAGCGCTTCGCTTTGCCGCTTCAACCAAAGTATACAGTACGCTGACAGGTTTTCGACGATAAACGATTCTTCAGAGTCGTCCGGGTACTTTTGTGAGTTGCCAAAAATAAGCATCTGCCGTCCTCCTGGCGTTAAACGAAATAGTTAATTCCATAAGCAGATCGATTTTGGTCCACAAATCGGTCGTGGCGCATACGACCTCACCGGTATCCGCAGGCGAAATGTAAACGTATGAGTCTGCAAAACGATTCTCGGGAACACCCCGATGAACGGAAAGGTCTGCTATGCGGTGGTTGGCCGGCTGGATTTCCCGGTGGGAGCTAGCTAAAAAATAACTCCGACCAAATTTTCTTTGCGTCGTGGCAAAGCAAGGTTTTGTTAGAAAACGTTCGCATGGGCCGAAGCGATGAAATGACGAGGGGCGGCAAGGAAAGGCAGCGAACGCTAGAGGAAGCCCAAGCGACTCACGCAATGCCCGGAAGAAACCCCAAGGAAGGCCTCAAAGAAATCACCTACGCGTTGGCGGTTACACGGGCTACTCTGGAAGCGACCGCAGACGGGATTTTGGCGATAGACGAAACCGGTCGGATTCTAAACTGGAACAGTAAGTTTTTGGAATTATGGGGTATTCCGCAGGATTTGATTGTTCAGCGTGACGCTCAAAAGATCCGTGCTTTTATCGCTCGCCAGTTGAAGCAACCCGAGGATTATTCGCGTCGTATTGCCGAAATTGAAGCCACCTCGACCGCGAAAAGCGTCGATCTGCTTGAGCTAACGGACGGGCGGCAGATCGAGCGATATTCTGAGCCCATCTCGACCGACGGTACGGCTGCGGGCAGAGTCTGGAGCTTCCGAGATGTAACCGGGCGCAATCAAGCGGACTTGGCCTCCCGCCGGCTAGCCTCGATTGTAGATAATTCGGATGACGCGATTATCGGTAAGGATCTAAACAGCATTATTACCAGCTGGAATCAAGGCGCCCAACGGATCTTCGGTTATTCGGCGGAGGAGATGATTGGGACTTCGATCAAGAAACTCATCCCAGAAGATCGCCAGCAAGAAGAGGACGAAATCCTAGCCCAGCTGAGGCGGGGCGAGCGAGTCGATCATTTCGAGACCATCCGGGTAACGAAAAATGGCCGGTTGCTACACGTTTCGCTAACGATTTCGCCGATTAAAGATGCCGCCGGTAACGTTGTGGGCGCGTCAAAGATCGCCCGCGATATTACCGACCGGAAACTGGCTGACGAAGATTTGCGGACGGCGCAAAAGAGCGCTGAATTGGCTAACGCGGAGAAGGCACGCCTTTTGGAAAGCGAACGATTGATGCGAGCCGAGGCAGAGCGAGCGAGCCGTATGAAAGACGAATTTCTTGCGACTCTCAGCCACGAGCTGCGGACCCCGCTCAATGCGATCCTAGGATGGGCGAGCATTCTTCGAACAAGAAAAGGCGTGGACCAGGAAATGGCCCAGGGCCTCGAAGCAGTTGATCGCAATGCCCGCGTCCAGGCTCAGATCATCGATGATCTGCTGGACATGAGTCGCATCATTTCTGGAAAGGTACGGCTGGATGTTCAATCTATCGACCTACCGGCAGTTTTACTTAAAGCCGTTGAAACCATGCGCCCTAGCGCCGCAGCAAAGGGGATTCGTATTCAAACCGTCATCGACCCAGTTAGTTCACTGGTTTCCGGCGATCCAAATCGCTTACAGCAGGTATTTTGGAATCTGTTGAGCAATGCGATTAAATTCACCCCGAAAGGCGGACGGGTTCAGGTCCTATTGGAAAGAGTCGATTCTCATCTAGAAATCAGCGTCCGAGATACCGGCGAAGGGATATCGCCCGATTTTCTTCCTTACATCTTCAACCGATTCCAACAAGCGGACGCATCCACAACCCGCCGTCATGGAGGTCTTGGGTTGGGTCTCGCTATCGTAAAAAACCTGGTCGAATTGCACGGTGGCTCTGTCCGGGCTAAGAGCAGCGGGATCGGCAAAGGAGCGACTTTCATCGTCAGTCTTCCGCTCACCGTTCTTCATTTACCACCCGACCAACGCGAACATCCCGAATCACGAGCGCGTGAAGTTCAGACTAAAGCGACCGTGTATTTGAACAACATGCGAGTTTTGGTCGTGGACGATGATCCAGACGCTCGCGGTCTCCTCAAAGTGCTGCTCGAATCGGCCGGTGCGGCGGTATCGCTAGCGGCATCGGCGGACGAAGGAATACAACAACTTCTCGGTAACCCCATCGACGTTCTCATTTGTGACATTGGGATGCCGGAGGCAGATGGCTACACTTTGATGCGCCGGATCCGCGCGCTCAACGATCCACAAAAAAGTGAAGTCCCAGGTGTCGCATTAACCGCTTATGCGCGTCTGGAAGATCGCATGGAAGCAATCCACGCGGGATTTCAGAACCACCTACCCAAGCCTGTAGAGCCCTCGGAACTAATCGCTGTGGTATGGAGCCTAGCCAGTCCACGCTCGCGGAAGGAAGGTGAGAGGTGATTAGTGATTGATGATTGGTCGGGTCGTCAAGCGAGGTCGGAGGGTAACGTCTAGAGGGGAACCGCTTTAAACCGATCTCAGGTCAAGCCGCGTAGTTTAGTACTCCTACTGAATAAAGCGACAATGAGCGCGACCAATAAATCCGTAAGCGAATACGGCCCAATACCCCCCCTAGGGCGATCAAGAATGGAACCATATTTATGAAAAAAGCTGTATTACTCGCATTTCCGTTCCTGCTCGCGGTCGTTAGCGGCGCCTACGCGCAAGGATTGACGACGGCAGAGAAAGCTTTCGTAACGAAAGCTGCGAAAGGTAATTTCGCCGAAGTTGAGCTCGGGAAGTTAGCCTCTCAGAAGTCTCACAACGCCGACGTTAAAGCGTTTGGAGAACAAATGGCAACTGATCATTCGAAAGCAAATGATAGTCTGAAACCGATCGCTGATTCAGCCGGGATTCAAATGCCGACTAAACTAACCGGAGAACCTAAAACTCTGTACGATAAGCTGTCCAGTTTGTCCGGAGCTGCCTTCGACAAGACGTACATCCATGCCATGGTGCAAGGACACGAAGAGACGGCCAAACTATACGAGACGGAATCCGGGAAGGTGAAAGACTCCCAACTAAAGTCTTACGTGGACCAGACATTACCCGTGGTCCAGCAGCACCTGAGTCACATTCAGTCGATACAGCAGCAATCTAGTAAGGGCTCGGCACAACGTTAGTTTTGTGAGAAATGATTGATAGACCTACCCTGAGCCGAATTTCGAATGGGCAAAACGGCGAATTCGGCCGGTAGGGCGAAAAACTCCGTGCGCCGGCGTGGTTTGCTGCCTAAGCTCACTCCGCGCTGGTTTTGAGCCGTTTCTTTGGGGGCGGTGCTATCTCATCTGACCGGACTTCGCGCGCTCGATTCCCTATGCATTTTCGAAACGTGATCCACGAAGATACGCGGCTCAAAACCGGCGCGGTTACCCTAAGGGCCAAACCGCACCATCGGCGCGCCGAGTTTTCCCCTACCTTCCGTTTCGCCGTTTCGCCCATTCCTCCCTTCACCGTTTCGCATGGCACAGCCGTTCCCTAATCAGGAATTATCCCCCTAAATTCGACGAGCTCGCAATGGTGTTGCAACCAAAGCCGAATCGGCACAGGAATTAGCGGCCAAGCTTTTGAAAGCCCAGATTCTGTCTGAAGCCATTCTGCTTTAGCTGGATCGTCAGAATGCCAGCCTTCCGGTGCAAATTCGATCATTGACCCGTCCCGATGTTTCCATTTAAAAGCGAAATACATTTCCCTCCACCCCATTTCTTTCACTGCTAGACTAGCAGGATTGGGGCCACACTATTCGCCGCCAGATCATAGACCACCGACGCTGCAAATGCTATCCCTCGAAGTTTGAAAAAGGTTAACCTCCGCCGCCGAACGCCCTACAGCACGGCAAGCCTTTCTCCGCCCAATCACCAATCACCAATCACCAATTACTGATTACTGATTACTGCTTACTGCTTACCGATTATTTCCCACCAGCCGACAGCGGCGATGCTATCTCTTCCAAACTGCGGCGTTCAGCCTTGACTCCCAGAAATACCTCCGCAACGGCAGCTCCGATCATCAAGACGGCGGCCGCAATGTAACCTGACAAAAGCGCGGCCCGGGAGCCGGTCTGGATTAATAGGCCAAAGATGGTGGGTGCAATCATTCCACCGCAGAGGGTTCCACCAGCGTAAAATAGGGCAAGAGCGAGACCACGAATCTCCAGCGGAAAGATTTCGCTTGTGGTTAGGTAGGCAGAACTCGCTGCACACGACGCAACGAAAAAAATGGCGATCCAACACACCGTTTGTGTCATCGCGTTCAGTAATTCGGCCTGAAACATCCAACCGGTAATCGCGAGAAACAAACCGGCCGTAGCATAAGTCAGGACGATCATCGGTTTGCGACCCACCTTGTCAAAGAGAGGTCCCAAAATCAGCGGACCAAGGACGTTACCAAATGCAAACGGGATCAAATAAAGAGCGGTACTTTCTGGAGCAATTTTATAGAATCGCACTAGAACGAGAGAATAGGTAAAGAAGATCGCATTGAAGAAAAAGGCTTGGGCAATCATTAGTACAAAACCCAAGCAGGAACGGGACCGATGACGATGAACCACCGTGTCCCAAACTTCATTCAAAGGGGTGTGAGTCCGGACGCGGATCGACATGCTTTTCGTAGGCGTGTCCGGGATCTTCTTAGTGGAACTGATCTTGTCTTCAATGCCCTTGATGATGGCATCTGCATCCTGTTTTCGCCCGTGAATCGTTAGCCAGCGCGGGCTTTCCGGAACCCAATGACGAACAATTAGAATCAAGGTTCCGAGCAACGCTCCCAAAAGGAATACGGCGCGCCACCCGAAAGCAACCGGAATGAGAGCTGGGTTTAAAAGGGTGTAGGTACCAGCCGCGCCAACTGCGGCGCCAATCCAGTAGGTCGAGTTAATCGTAATATCGATCCGCCCACGAATACGAGCTGGGATGAGCTCATCAATGGCGGAATTAATCGCCGCGTACTCGCCTCCGATCCCGGAACCAGTTATGAATCGAAATAGCGCATAGCTGGCAAAACTCCAGGAGCAAGCCGATAACGCCGTTCCGATAAGGTAAACCAGGAGGGTAAGCGAAAATAACCGTTTTCGGCCGAGCCTATCAGTCAGAAACCCAAAAAGCAGCGCCCCGAAGACGTTTCCGGCCAGATAGAAGGTCGCGCTCATGCCGACCTCGGCATCGGTCAATTTCAGTGCCTCTGGTTTCTGTAGAACCCCACTAATCGCCCCGGCTAAGGTAACCTCCAATCCATCCAGGATCCAGGTTACCCCTAACGCGATCACGACGAACCAATGCCAGCGCGACCAAGGCAATCGATCCAGCCGGGCCGGAATATCAGTTTCGACCACTTTGCTGTTGCGGGAGCTGGAGGCGCGAGCAGACATTTATGAACAGGCGATAACCAAGAAGGAACAGCCGCGAAAGAGCACAAAGAACGCAAAAAGGGCGGCTGAAATCGGCGCGATTTAACAAAAGAACTAGCCATACCCTGGGTGCGCCAAGATTTTCGCCCTACCAACCAATCACCAATCACCTTTCACTTCTCACCTCTCACCTTCAGTACTAGTGGGAGCAGCGGCCAGTTTAGCTAACTCGATGTCGTTGGTCAGATCAAGTCGTAGCGGCGTTACGGAGATCCACCCGTTTTCAATCGCCCATCGATCCGTGCCTTCTTCGGCTTCACCGACCGGGACTACCGTGAACCAATAGATCTCACGACCCATCGGGTCCTTGCTTTGGACCATCCGGCCGTCATACTGACGGATCGATTGGCGAGTCCAACGGATTCCCTTAGGCTCCGGCGGTAGGTTGACATTCACCAGCCGCAACGAAGGGTGCCGGACGAGTACTTTCAGGACCGCCTCAACGTGAGATTGTAATTTATCGAAAATCGGTTCCTCACGTTCAGCCGCTGTGCTGAAAGCGATACCTCTCGCCCCGGAGAGGACCGCCTGCTTTGCGGCTGCCAATGTTCCGGAATGCCAAATTGCACTGCCGAGATTGAGGCCCAGATTGATTCCCGAAAGTACGAGATCTGCCCCTCCCCATTGGTGCAAGCCGAGCGCAACACAATCCGCAGGAGTTCCGTTCACGCGATACGCGTCGAATTCTTTAACCCGGGTTTTCAGAAAGTTGAGTGGCCGGTTTGCCGTAATGGCGTGCCCCATAGAAGATTGCTCAACATCCGGAGCCACAATCCGAACTTCACCAAAGCTGGTCGCAACCTGGGCCAGCGCAATGATCCCGGGGCTATAGATTCCGTCGTCGTTTGCAATGAGAATTCGCATTCACAGGAAGATCGTAAGGGAGGCAAAGGAAGGTCGTCTTGAGACCGCGAACATAGAAAAATTCACAGCAAGGCCGCGAACGCCACAAAGACAAATCCTGAATCCACACTCAGAAAGTCTTAACCGCCACTTTTCCGGTTTTATCTTTGCGGCCTTCGTGGCCTTGCTGTGAAATTCCTATTTCCTTTTTGTGTTCTGGATGTGTCCATTTGAACCTTGAGCTACGCTCGGAGTGTCCGGTCGTTCCGGCGCCGCGCAGGTTTTCGTAGGAAATCCCCTTAGGGCGCCGTAGCGGTCGCTCGGACGTTCACCTCGTTTTCAGCCACGGTCGTGAGTTTCTTGTCGGCTTCGCCTTCTTCTTCCAGAGTCTGCTGAAGGATCGTGGCGATCTCTTGGTAGCCGAGGCGTTTCGCCAAGGTACGGGCCGTTCCATAGCCCGCCATCTCGTAGTGCTCGACTCGTTGAGCCGCCCCTATCAATCCGGCATCGCGCACCGAGGGTTCTCCCTTGGCCTGGATGAACTCTTCTCCTTCCTTGACCAACCCTTTCATGGCTTCGCAGGTTTCACCGGACGGCTTAGCGTCGAGTTCCCGAAAGACCCGATCCAATCGGCCAACATGTCCTTTTGTCTCCTCCAGGTGTTGGCTGAACGCCATCTTGAGTGCTGGCGCAGCAGCCGCTTCGGCTAGCTTTGGGAGAGCCTTGAGCAGCTGGTTTTCAGCGTCATAAAGGTCGCGTAACTCCGCTAAGAAAAGGTCGTCAACCGACTCGAGTTTTAAAGATGTGAGTCTCATACACAAGGTTTCGTCGAACGACCGAAGCCCGGATTTCTCACAGAAGCGATTACCGCTCCTTTGAAAATCCGGGCTATAGCCTGCGTTTCTCACAGCCCCGAAAGCCTTCGGGGCTGTGAGAAAGGCAGGCTCCGTGCTAAACTAAGGCCGGCCTGTCTAGTCGATGAGCACACCCTTGAGGATCCTGATCATAGAAAATCACGAGGTCACCGCTAAGTTCGTCTCATTATTTCTGGAACGGTCCGGCCATCAAGTGACAGTAATCCCTGACGGACAGACCGCGCTAACCCGCGATGATCTCGCTAACGTCGATGTCATTCTGAGCGATATCGGCTTACCCGATGTGAACGGCTGGGATCTGATGAGACAACTTCGTCCTCGGACTCACGCATATGCGGTGGCGATGAGCGGGTTCGGAGGGCAGGCGGATGTGCAACGCAGCTTGGCTTCTGGCTATCAATATCATCTGGTTAAGCCTTTTGTGCCGGCTACACTGGAAAAGGTGCTCAGAAACGCCGAGGCTGCGCTTCCTGACCGGTAGTTCCGTTCACGGCGATTCGGTCCCGCCGCTGCTGGAGCGTTCCCATTTGTTCTATCCATCCGCCCCAGTCCCCAAGGACGAACTTGTTTGTGAAAATGGCGGATAAGAGCATTACCAAAGTGAGTTCTGCATGTGCCCCAAAAGGTGCGGCAGGCCAGAAATATCTCGCCGCTGGGCTTCATCTTTCAATGCGGCTTTGGGAAAAGGAGAATCCAGCGGAAGATAAGCCGGAGACGACGCGAGACTATGAGACAATTGGCTTTGCCATTGAAGGAAAAGCCGAGCTCTACATCGAGGGGCAGCGCGTACTTCTAGAACCTGGCGACTCCTGGGTCGTCCCCAGAGGCGCCAAACATCGCTACAAGCTCTTGGACACTTTCACGGCCATCGAAGTGACCAGTCCGCCGGCGGAGGTGCACGCGCGGGACGCCTAAGAGCGTGCCAAGCGAGTGATTGGTCGGTAGGGCGACAATCTCGGCGCCAGGGATATCGCTAGTTCTTTGGCTAGATTGCGCCGGACTTGAGCCGTCTCCTTTTGCGTTCTTTGCGCTTTTGCGCACTATTCCAATGTCAGTTTTGACCCTGGCCCTGGTCCCCTAGATTCTCGCGAGGCATTTTTTCCTTTGTCCCGCCGAAAGCACCCTCGATCACGACGCCGGATTTGGCTGCTCCCGTTCCTGGAGTGAACGATCTCAGTCGAGAGGGATGGCGGCCTTCCGCAAACTCTTCAATCATCTTCCGGTTGAATGCGGGAATATCGTCTGGCTTTCGGCTCGTCACCAAGCCTTGATCGGTCACTACTTCTTGATCAACCCACTCCGCGCCGGCATTCCTGAGGTCAGTTTTGATCGAAGGGTAAGAGGTCAACCGTCGTCCTTTTACTCCACCTGCTTCAATCAGCGTCAATGGTCCGTGACAAATCGCGGCAATCGGTTTGCCGGATCGAACAAATGATTCGACGAATTGAACCGCGTTCTTATCCATTCGCAGGTTGTCTGGATTCATCTGCCCACCTGGCAACATCAGGGCATCATAATCATCCGGATCGGCCTGTTGCAGCTCTTTATCGACAGCAACTTCACTTCCCCAGTCCGTATATTTCCATCCTCTCACCTTGCCGGCTTTCGGTGAGAGGACTTCGGTCTTGGCTCCGGCCTCGTCCAGCGCTTGTCTTGGCTTTAACAGTTCGTCCTGTTCGAATCCGTCCGTGACAACGATCGCTACCCGTTTTCCGCTTAATTCTTGTGACATAAAATTCTTCCTGGGTGTCGGGTCAAATATCGGAGCCGCTCGGTAGAACAGCCTCTCGCTGGACGGCTCTCGTTATTCGTTCGCATGGAGCAACTACCCTGGATCGATGAAGGTGGCTGATAAAAACAGCCAACGCGTTCGGCTTTACCTTCGCATTAAGCTTCTGTCAGGGAATCGCCGGATTGTCGAAAACCAATTTTTAGGATTTAGAATGTTAGCAAAACTGAACCCAAAACCGAATTTAAGATCCGCAGATTTCACAGATTACGCAGATTACGCAGATTAAGAGAGGCCTACATGACGATCGATTGCCAATTTTTCGGCGCAGAGTTGTACGGCCCGGTTTAGCCGTAACTCTGAAATTTGTGTAATTTGCGGATTTTTCATCTTCGGGATCTGGGTTAATAGCTAATTGCTAGCTAACTTGCCCTGCACCGATCACGTCAGCCATCCTCTAATAAATGAACGTCGCCCTGTTTCATAATCCTAAAGCGGGGAATGCAACGTTCAAGGCTTCTGAGTTCGTTCGACAAATTGAAGGCGCCGGGCACAAGGTGCTGTACGTTTCGATCAAAGACAAAGACTGGCAACGAGCCTTTGGCGAACCTATTGACCGAGTGATTGTCGCCGGCGGCGACGGCAGCGTCAGCCGCATTGCTCCTTGGTTAGCAGCTCGTGGGTTGCCATTTTGTATTCTGGCTCTTGGGACCGCGAACAATTGCGCAAGAAGTCTCGGACAAATGCACGATCCGGCAAAGCTCATATCCGCTTTTTTCTCGGCTCCAACACGAAAGTTGGATCTTGGGCTGGTCACTGGTGCCACCGGACATCGCTGCTTCATCGAATCAGCCGGTATCGGACTTTTGCCGCGCTTTATGGAGGAGATGCGGGCTTTGCAAAAGAAAAATGGTTCCAGATTTCGAACGGTTGCCGGCAAAAGACTCGCCGATGCCAAGAAATATCTTTGGTCTATGGCAAAAGAAAATTCCACGTTCGAATGTGAGATCCTCCTCGATACGGAAAAGCTGAGCGGCGAGCTCTTGCTTTTCGAAATAGCCAATCTCGGATTAATCGGGCCTAGCCTCGCCTTAGCGCCGGATGCAGATCCGGCCGACGGTCTGTTAAATGTGGTTTGGGTAAGAAGCGAAGATCGAAAAGATTGGCTAAGCTATCTGAAGCACCTCAGAAAAGACGCAAAATCCCCAGCGCCGGTTGAGCAACGGCGATGCCGGCACATCACCTTTCGCAACTCGGAGGTTCCTTTGCACGTCGACGGTAAAGTATTTCCCGAAGTGGAGACCCCTTGTTGCGTCACAGTTTATGCTGGTGCGCTTGAATTAATCGATCTTAAAGCTTCAACGGTGAACCCCTCTGCAGGGTGACCTTCCGCTAGATCAAAACATCCAGAAAAGCAGTGATTTGCGAACGTAATTGCCGAAATGATGGTTTCGCAAGAATCAGGAGACTCTGAAGCAGAACCGCTCGGCGGCACAACATCGTCGTTGCACCGCCCGCCCATCAGACGCAGAAAAAAGCCGTTGCTTGGAAGGCCGCACTCCTGGGTTGCGAAAGGCCTCAAGATCCTAGGACCTGGCCTGATTACCGGCGCCGCAGATGATGATCCCAGCGGGATCGCGACTTACTCCAGTGTCGGCGCCCAATTCGGCTATGCGATGCTTTGGACGATGCCCTTCATTTACCCTTTTATGGCAGCGATCCAGGAAATCAGCGCGCGCATCGGACGGGTGACCGGCCATGGCATCGCCGGCAACATGCGACGTTATTACCCTCGTTGGATGCTTTATGCCATCGTCGGTTTGTTACTCTTTGCCAATACCATAAACCTGGGGGCTGACATCGGCGCAATAGGGGCCGCGGTTACTCTGGTAGTGGGAGGCCCTGCCCCCCTCTACTGTGTGCTACTCACCGGTTTCTCATTGGTTTTGCAAATTTGGATCCCATACCAAAAATACGCAGCAGTTCTAAAATGGCTGACCTTAAGCCTCTTTGCTTACGTTGCGACCGCCTTCGTCGTCAGAATCGACTGGCTGAAAGCCATTCAAGGCACCTTGGTACCGAATCTTTCACTCAACGCTCAGTATCTTCAGGCCCTGGTGGCCGTGTTCGGAACCACCATTAGTCCCTATCTTTTCTTTTGGCAGTCTTCCGAGGAGGTCGAGGAAATCGAAAGCACACCGCAAGAAAAGGCACTGAAGCGCGCGCCCCGCCAAGGATCTGAGCAGCTAAAAAGAATCAAGCTAGACACCTATCTGGGGATGGCCATTTCGAACGTGATCGCCTATTTCATCATCCTAACCGTCGCCGTTACCTTAAACGCGCACGGCAAAACGAATATCGATTCCGCCGAACAAGCAGCTCAAGCCCTGCAGCCCATCGCAGGAAAATTTGCTTCCCTCCTTTTTAGCCTTGGGATTATCGGCACCGGACTTTTGGCGCTTCCCGTTCTTGCTGGATCCGGCGCCTATGCCATCGGTGAGGCTTTCCGTTTGCCAGTCGGCCTCGGCCGCAAAGCGAGCAAAGCGACTGCATTCTATGCCGTCCTCGCTTTGTCCACTCTGATCGGGCTCTTGCTAAATTTTATCGGTATCAATCCTATTCGGGCTCTCGTTTGGTCAGCGATTATCAATGGGGTCACCGCGGCGCCCGTGATGTGTTTCCTGATGCTGATTGCGAGCAGTCGCGAAGTGATGGGCAAATTCGTTTTACCTCTTTATCTAAAAGCTTTTGGCTGGGGCGCTACGCTGGTTATGGCTGTATCGGCTATCGGAATGCTTTGGCCGGCGAGTAAGTAGGGTGGAACGGTTTTGATGGGAAAAGACGGACTCAATCCTTCGCTTACTGTAACCTTTATTTTCTGGCAACGACGGTTTTCGTGAGGCCGAAGAAATGCGCTCGGATCGATAACTTAAAGCCCAACCATGGCTTTTGCTGCGAACTAACGATTGGCAAATCGATGTCGAAAAGATTATGAACGAGACAACCGGATCAGAGAACATTTCAGAAAAAGCAAAAGACCAAGCTGCGGAGATAAAAGAATCGGTAGAGGCTGCTGTCGATCAAGCCAGCCAGACCGTTAATGCATTTTGGACCAAAGCCAGGACCAAATTCAGCGATCTCCAGTCCTTAGAAGCGCGGGTCCGAGAACAGCCCGTCCAAGCAGTGTTGGTTGCATTTATAGCCGGAGTTATTGTTTCCCTGCTACTACGGAAGTGAGTTTGAAAAATTTTGGCTATGTCGCCCTTTGATAGCTCGCCTAATTATTCCAATGATTCGGCGGAATCTTTCATTGGTGAAAATCTCTCCATTTATCAGGCTCAATGGTTAAAGAATCAATGTAGCGCACTGGACCAAACAAGAGCTCAGATTTTAGAGGCAATCTTAAATGAATGGTTACTGGACCATCCGCATGAAGTCTGGGAAAAACTAGAGAGCGGTGAAGTCGCTCGCCGAGCCATGAACGACTTTATTCTGCGTCATCACGAGGAATTTCTACCCGTGCTGCCTTTATAGTTACCCCGGTCGAAAAGCGATCCAAGGTTAGCGACACACTTTGCTGGTTATAATGAGCAAGCTGATTTGTGAGGCTGTGCTGAATCCGATAGAATCGAGCGCAACGCACTTAAGACAAATGAACGAAGCGCTCGGCAGTCCTAGTTGATCTCTCCTCTAGGAGATCGCTATGGCTACCGTCTCCCTGTTCAGAGCTGGTCGCCCGTGTGATTGGGCACGCGATGGGTGGAAGGCCTAATTTCCTGCTCCTGAGCGGCTAAAAATCCTCTGTAGAAATATTTCTGAAAGAGAGAAAACGAAGCAACCGGTTTACACTCGCTATTCGAACGGCAGATGAGCCCTGGAGATGAACCCGCAGAAGTCAAGTATCAGGCAAACGGTAGAAGGCGACCACCTTAGAAGTTGGGCATCCATTTTTCTGGATTACTTAAATGCCAAAGTCCGACTGGTGGCGGCGGAATCCAGGGAGGCGAGCGCCCATTTCATTGCGATCCTCGTCCTGATTGGGGTAATTCTGGTGCTTAGCCTTTCCAGCGTACTCATGTACGGCGCCTGTCTTCTTTATCTAGTAGGCGCGCTTTTTCGCTTACCCTGGGGCTGGAGTGCTTTGATTTGTGGCGCCGTATTGACCTTATTCACCGTCTTGCTCCTCCTTTTGCTCCGAGTACAGCTTCGTAAACCCGTCTTTCAGATGAGTCTGCAAGACTTCGAAAAAGATAAAGAATGGCTGAGTCAACCGAAGACAAAAGCGCCCTAAGCAATCGCCTCGAAGAAGATCGCCTGAAAATGGCAGCCCAAGTCGGCGAGTTAAAGAACGACTACAATCTTTTAAATCGCCTTAGACAGTCGGTGAAGAAAGAACCGTGGTACTGGGTAAGCGGCGCCCTGCTCATTGGCTTCTTGCTTTCTCGACTACCAGCGCGTCGAAAAAAAGTTTATATCCGGGTAGATCGTTCCGAGACGAAGAATCCTCAAACCCATTCTCCTCCAGCGAGAAAAACGGTCGGGTCGCGAGCTATTTCTACACTTTGGTCACTAATCAAACCCATCATCACCGCGTATATCGGCAGGGAAATTTACAAGCGTGCAAAAGCGAGGCAGAGCACTTTCCGGACATAGCTTAACTCACAGACCTAGCCCGGTTGAGCAACTTCGGCCTGATGGACACTACGGCCGGAAATCTCTTTTTTTATTTTTTGAACTAGCAACAGGCGTAGCGGCGGACCTAGCGAGACGTTATGCAAAAGCTTGGACTCAGTCCTTGAAAAGCGAGACCGCGATACCTCGAAGAGCCACTGAAACCTCAGAAAAGATCGAGGCGGGGGAGCCACCGCGCATCTCTGACCAGCAAACTGAGATGCCCCAAAGGACAGCCAGAAAGGCGTTCCCTGCACAATGGTTAGACTTATTCCGAAACACTGCTTCTCGATGGAGCCGGGATAAGTGCGCCCAATTGGGCGCCGCTTTAGCCTATTATACCGTCTTTTCTTTAGCTCCATTAATTCTGATCCTTTTAGGGATCTTCGGATTGGTCTATGGCAGCCAACAGGCTCGGGAAAAAATTCTTGAACAATTGCGGTATCTGGTGGATCCCAGCGCGGTTAAAGTTATTCAGGACATTGCGAATAATGCCGCACAACCCAAGCCGGGTATTTTTGCTACTGCCATCGGGATTTTGGTCGCTTTGTTCGGCGCCAGCGGGATTTTTGGACAACTGCAGGATGCTCTGAATACCATCTGGGATGTTAAGCCGAAACCCGGGCAAGGACTTTTGGGATTTATAAGGGCACGTTTTCTGTCTTTCGGGATGGTCGCAGGCGTCTGCTTTCTACTGCTCGTTTCTTTGACAGTCGAGGGCTTCCTGAAAGCGCTCCATAACTACCTTGAGACAGTCATGCCAGGAGGCCACTATGCCGGCTTAGCCATTTTTTATCTATTCGATTTGGGGATAATTGTGTTGCTTTTCGCGATGATTTTTCGTTTTTTGCCAGACGTCAAGATTGCCTGGAAGGATGTATGGGCAGGCGCCGCTTTAACGGCGATCCTTTTTGCAATCGGTAAATTTCTGCTTGGCTTTTACTTGGGCAGTGGGGCAGCCGGATCCGCCTACGGGGCAGCAAGCTCGTTGGTGACGCTGCTACTCTGGGTATTTTATTCCGCCCAGATTCTTTTGTTCGGTGCTGAATTCACTAGGATTTTTGCTGATTCCTACGGCTCGCACGTTCAACCAGAACGACACGCGGTAAGGGTGGAAAGGATGGAAATCGAGGTACTCAGCGCGAAGGAAAGACAAATACGGAATAGCCGCAAACGGCGGAAAAAAGGTCAGGAACCCCAGAACCATGCGTGACCAAGGCTGCGCAGAGGTCGCAGCAACGCAGAGCTAAAGAATAGAACGATAGGTGCATTGTTGCGGTGCCTTCTCCGGTCGCCAGCGGAGCAGGCGAATCCCGGGCCCGCGGCCGCCTTGGCTAACTTTATTCGTTCTGTCTGGTTGATTCCTGAAATGAAACGGACGTGGTTCAACTTCCCGCTTCGCTTGGCGTTTTGGCGTGAGCACGCCTGAGGTAGCTGCGGCGAACTAGAAAAGGTACCCATTTAGGGACCTTGCACGACGAAAGGAACATCCCCATGGCGAAGCAAAGCTTTTTGGCGGTAGGCGATAAAGAGGTCAAGGTCAGCAACCTGGATAAAATTCTTTATCCCGTAACCGGTTTTACTAAGCGCGATGTAATCGATTACTACGTAAATATCTCTACAGTGCTACTACCTCATCTGAAAGACAGACCGATCAGCCTTAAAAGGTATCCCGACGGAGTTGAAGGATTTTTCTTTTATGAAAAGCAGTGCCCGTCGCATCGACCGGATTGGGTCGATACCGCGCGAGTTTCCAGCCGGCGGAGAGCAGGCTTTATCGATTACTGCGTGATGAACGATCTGCCGGCGCTGGTTTGGGCAGCAAACCTCGCTGACCTGGAGTTGCATACTTTTTTACATCGGGCGCCAGAATTAGAGCATCCGGATTTTATCGCATTCGATCTCGATCCAGGACCTCCCGCGGAACTCATCCATTGCTGTGAAGTTGCTTTGTTGCTCAAGCGGGTTTTCGATCATTTGGGACTCCAATCCTTTCCCAAGACTTCCGGTTCCAAAGGACTTCAGGTCTATGTCCCCCTCAATAGCCGTATTGCTTATGACGAGACCAAAGCGGTCGCCCGAGCACTGGCTGAGAAGCTGGAGCGAGAGCACCCCGACTTGGTGGTGTCGAAAATGCAGAAAAGCCTGAGAGCTGGAAAGGTGCTCGTCGACTGGAGCCAGAATGACGAACACAAGACAACCGTGTGCGTGTATTCTTTGCGGGCAAAGGCCCATCCGACGGTCTCGACACCGGTTACTTGGAGGGAAATAACCCAAGCCAAAAGGAAAGGCGATCCTGCAGCACTGGTGTTCGAAACCAAAGAAGTACTTACCCGGGTAAAAAAAAGGGGGGATCTCTTCGAACCGGTGCTGAGGCTAAGGCAAAACCTGCCGCGGATGACGAGCTCCGTAGGAGCAAAATCTTTATAGCTACGGCAATCTAATACGCAACCAGCTCCGTTAGGAGCGACATCGAAGGGCATTTCTAAAATCGCTCCTTTACTGCGGACTGGCCAATTCCGTGATCCAAATCGGCCCTCCTTCATATGCCGGGCTTTGCACCTTGAGAAAAATTGGAGCTTCGCTATCCAGAACCCAGACGTAAGTATCAGGTGGTTGCTTGCCAAAAATGGACGTCAGTAGACCAGGAATTCCTTCAATTTGCGGCCGGACAACAAAACGATTGGCTTTCTCCGGAGATCCTTGGATCGAGAATTTCTCTTGATCACCAGGTGAAATTGCTAGTTTGACCAGCACCGGTTTCGACCCCGGAGCGAGATAAGAAATCTTAGTTTCAGGGGCATTCCACGAGATATTTTTCAACAATGTTAGAACCAGGCCATTGGCTAAATCCGGCGGAAAATCGAAATGATAGGTATCTATCCGGACTTTGCCTGCGCCGTCGATCCTATGCACAGTCACGTTTCCGCTTGCCATCTCTAATGACATATCTACCGGATCAGGAAAGGACGGCCCCTTTTCAACGAGGTGGTCGCTGATCAGGAGAAAGATTTTGCGTTGTGAAAAGACCGTTGTTTCGTCATCAATCGAGCCATCCGTTATCCTGCCAATCAATCTGATTAGTTTCTCGTACTCGACTCTAATGATATCAAAGCAAGACCGGCTTCTTTATCGAATCGGCGTTCCAAATGGGCAGGAGACTCGGTCAGAATCACTTCGAGCGTGGGGCGTACCTCAGCTTCGATAAGGTGGCCGCCACAGGTCGAACCGTCGCGCCTTCCCAGGACAACGTGTGCATGGATATTAGATTTGCCGTCGCTAATCGTAACATCACCCACCAACGACAGAACCTCGACCTGTTCGCGAATTGGGATCTTAATGTAATCCTTTTTCTCCCAATCGAAGTATCCGAGGGTGACATTCTTGAACGCCCCGATCGCAGTGAAGTGACTTGCCGCCAAATGCTGTTCTCCTGCAAACGCTTTCAAGCCCGAAACCACCTGATCACCGGTGTTAAAAATGAGCGCAAACGTTTTTTGGCTGGCCGCCCCGGCGTCGTGGGCCGGGTCATCGATTAACTTGGCTCTCATTTATCGCTGCTCCAAATTGCTTGTTTTCTGGCTAACTCGCTCTCTTTTTACGAGCCGCTTTGGCCCCTTCTTTTCCCAGAGCAGTCCTAACGCTCTTGGGTAGGTGGGAAACCGTTCGCTTCCGTTTGGCTGCACTAGCAGCTTTTTTGATATTCTTTCGCGCAGCAGTACGTTGTTTAGTTGTCGTCATAATTGCGAGGACAGCTGTTTTCGGGGTACCGCTCGTCATCAATCACGAGCAAATTACGAATTCTGCCCATCACTATATTCGCATCACGCCCAAGGTTCGGTTGCCGGGTATTAGCCGCGAAGCGGCTCCGGGCAAACGAATACACGCCCACAAGAGCTATTTTGAAGACGCTTGGCGTTTAAGCCAGGCCAGTGCAATTGCCACCAGGCCGCAGAGAACCAAACTAATTAATGCATTGCGGTGAAGATCAGTCCAAAGTTGAGCGCTGTTAGTATGAGCTTGGCCATCAAATCGTCCGTGGGCGCCGTGGTCGCCCGGGACTGGCTCATAGAGGTTGAAGGGCCGGTTTGGGTTTTCCGGTTCGTCCGTCTGTTGGCCTTTGAAACCGGTACGTGCTAAATATCGGTCCAACAGACCCGGGAAAAGCCGGTTGCCAATGATCGCCTTTACCGTTGGCAACCCGACAAAAATCTCTCGGCGCGGATGGCGCGAAGCATAGACAACGGCTTTAGCTCCGACCTCCGGCTGATAAATAGGCGGCACCGGCTGTGCCTTTCTTCGTAGACGGCTTTTTACCCAATCGAACTGCGGAGTGTTCATAGCGGGCATCTGAACCATTGTCACCCGAACATTGCTTTTGTCGTGGATCAGCTCACTGCGCAACGAATCCATAAAACCTTGGATCGCGTGCTTGCTGGCGCAATATGCTGCCTGAAGTGGGATACCGCGATAGGCCAAGGCACTACCAACCTGGATGATCGCACCGCGATCTCGGGGCAGCATTCGCTTAAGCGCTGCTAAGGTGCCATTAACAAAACCCAGATAATTAACCTCGGTTACCCGCCTAAATTCAGCAGGAGTCATCTCTTTGACTGGCGAAAAAACGCTAGTCATTGCGTCGTTCACCCAGACATCAATTGGCCCAAATTCAGATTCCACTTTTCCGGCTGCCGCCTCGACTGCGTCAGCGTCAGCAACATCGGCCGGCAAAATCAATGCTTCGCCACCCAAAGCTTCTACGTCGCTTTTAGCGGCTTCAAGTCCGACCTTCCCGCGTGCGATCAAACCAAGGCGGGCTCTTTCACTGCGCGCGAAGGCACGGGCGATAGCTCGGCCCAAACCCGCTGACGCACCAGTGACCACGATCACTCTTCGAGCATTACCATTCTTCATTGGTTACCGTAAGTAATTCGAAGGACTCCGGAACCTCGGACCTATTAGAACACCAGACTTCGACGCCGCCCGACTTGAGCTCACGATCAAGTACGGTCACTTGATCACAACAGTATCCCCCTGCGTCACGTCATCCAGCACGCGAATCGCGTCCCAATTCGCCAGGCGAATACAGCCGTGGCTGGCGGAACGGCCAATCGTGTCCGGGCTATTCGTTCCATGAATTCCGATGCCTTTTTTGTTCAGACCGATCCACACAAGTCCTACCTCATTTCGAGGTCCTGGAGGAATATTATGAAAATCGCTGCTCCGTTTGCCGTGCGTTAGCATCGCTTTGTCCCAGCGGAACCAGGGCAAAGTTGCTACTTTCACTATTTGCCAGGTTCCAATTGGAGCCGGCAGCTGTTTTGAGCCCGGAGTGATCGGAAAAGCGGCTAATATTTTCCCCTCATCTGTGATGGTTAAAATTTTGTTTTTAGTATCGATTTCTACCCGGTGACTTTTGAGCTGAGGTCTGGGAGGAACATCATCGGCTGGCTTAAGCCCAGAAAGCTCCAGCGGAGGCACATTCGGGACCTGCACGGTGTCGCCGGGCTGCAACTTAGTGAGGTTCTTTCCTCGATTTAGTTTGGCCAGAAACGACGCATTGGTATGGAAACGTTCAGCAACGAAATCCGCGATTGATGGATAAGGCATCGACTTACGTTTAGCCTGAGCGGCTGGTTTCTGCGGAGATTTACCCACCCAGGCCAAATCATCGGAATTGATCTGATAATCGATATATAACGGCGCAAGATCGGTTAGTTCTTGCTTTAGCTCTTGGTCGAGTCCGGCGTCACGCCCGTTCGCGCTTTGATAAAGTCGCAGCGCATTCGCGCAGAGATCAGTCCAGCGATCATCGATTTCTCCGGGACCAAACGAGTGTTGGTCTAAAAAAATCTTTAGACGGACGATTGTCTCACGGTCACGAATAGGAGTAGCCCTTGGGGTTGCCGGGGAGACCGAGGGACTGGACCCCGGTGATGGCGCCGGCGCCGGTTGATGCGAAACATTAGGCTCAACGCTGGGCGTAACCGCCGGCGGTGAAGATGAATTCTGGAATCCGGCAGCTCTCGGGGCGGGCAACACCACGACGACCAAAAGAATCGGCGCTAACAACCGAACTCCACGACACATACGTCCGTAAAGCCTTCGGATCGCACATCATTCTTGGTCGTACAGCAATGCGGTCATGCCACAGCGGGCCAGCGCGGCACCCGAAGAAAAATTTCACGCAAACGCGCAAAGCCGCAAAGATCAAGACAGGAGCTGGAATAGCCGCAAAAGAGCGCAGGAAACGCAAGAATCACTGAGAAGAAACTGCCAGCCCATTTGAGGAACAGCAAAACACCTAGAGTCGGCTCGGATTTCGCGATGGATTCTCCGCCTACGTTGACTTCGCCGCTTCGCTGAGCTGAGCCGTCCTATCCTGTTTTTTCTTTGCGTTCCTTACGTTCTTTTGCGGCTATTTTGTCTTTCTTGTCGTTGCGGCATCCCAGCGGAATCAACTTCGGTGGCCGCTTACCCTTTAACAATGCGCCCGCCACCGGCACGTGGTTCAGCATTTGATTGGCGGCCGCACTTCTAAGCAAGAGGCCGCCGCGACTCATATCTCCCCGGCCAACAAATTCTGACGGGAATTGCAGGTTAGTCCCGAAGATTGGGAGCAGATGATCAGTGTACTTTCCGGATGCAACGCTCCCAAGTAAAACGATGGAGCAGTCACTTGGACTCGCGCTAGCCAGCGCCAGGGCGGTCCGCACTAGTGGTTCACTATACGCCTTGTTTTGAGCATCTATAGGCGCTCCGGAAAACGAAGCTAACTCTTGGGCGGTTATAACCGTGTCGATCGGAAGCAACCCGCGGTTACTGGTGATCACATACGCTCCCGGCTTTCCTTCGGCTGGATGGGCAAAGGCGCGGGCATACGCCAATTTGCCCCGAAAATAAAGCCCACTCATAAAACTGAAGGCCTCGGCCAACGTAACCGCCTCGCCATCATGAAGTCTTCGAGCCAGCTCGAAGGGCGCTGCTGTATTCAGCAAGATTTGAGCACGTCTCCCCACGACGTTGGCTGGCGACAGAAGAAAAACCCGATGTCCTCCTAAGATTGCTTCCATTAATTCTTTTCTGCCCGGTTAGAGCAATCCATTTAGGCGACGTTACGCGAAATCTTGCTGCGCGCTAGTTCAGCGACAGGAGAGAAATTTTATGCTTTGGACTATTTTCGTCATTCTACTCGTGCTTTGGCTACTTGGATTCATCGGACATGTGGCCGGAGGTTTCATTCATATCCTCTTGGTAATTGCAGTGATCGTCTTGGTTATTCGCCTAATTCAAGGCCGAGCTCCCTGACTGGAACAATTGTAAAATCGGCCGGCGATTTCGACGACCGCCTAACAATGCAGCCACGAATTATCAATATGAACAGGCTCCAATTCAAAGGCTCTTGGAATGAAATCAAAGGTAAACTTAAACAAAAGTACGCTCAGTTAACCGATGACGATTTGACATATGCGGAAGGAAAGGACGACGAACTCGTTGGCCGGCTTCAAAAGAAGTTAGGTAAGAGCGCAGAAGAAGTGCGGCACATACTTGAAAGTTAGGTCCGGTCTTTCTGGCTCGGGAGGAGCTGCGTCTAAATAGATGCAAGGACCAAACTGTCGTAAGCTCCGTTAGGAGCGGCATCGAGATCGAGGGGCCAAATTGGCCGCTGTGGACAGATATCGCTCTAACGGAGCTAGCCCTATTTATTTTGGCCGTTTTGCTCCAAAGATTTGGCTCCCACGGAGCAAGGACTTATCCACCTGTTCTTAACCGCAGCGCTGAAGAAAAGCCCTCTGCCAACACCAACGCAGCCAGTCGCCACTGTGGGAACGACCCGTTTCCAAAAACCAGGAGTAAACGCATCCGTGAAGGCGCAAGATCCTCGTACCCTATACCAACAGCCGCCCTACCCGGAGACGCAGCAATCGCCTCCCGGAATTGAGAAGGAAATGATTCCGAAAGTGGACCATGGAGAGTCGACCTATCATGGCACAGGCAGACTGAAAGATCGCCATGCGTTAATTACGGGAGCAGACAGCGGAATCGGTCGGGCTGTTGCTCTGGCTTTCGCGAGAGAGGGAGCCGACGTTGCGATTTCTTACCTGTCGGAGCACCAGGACGCTAAGAAGACCGAAAACCTGGTGACTGAGGCCGGCCGCAAAGCCGCTCTTCTTCCCGGCGATATCAGTGACCGATCAGTAACCGAGCGGATCGCTCGAGAAGCGGTCGATGCCTTCGGCAGTATCGATATTCTAGTCAACAATGCGGCTTTTCAGCGGTCGTACGACAATTTTGAAGATATCTCGGAGGACGAGTTCGAGGAGACTTATCGGGTAAACGTGTTCGCGATGTTTCGCCTGTGCAAAGCGTTGCTCCCGCAGATGGGGCCTGGCGGAACGATCATTAATACCGGCTCGATCCAATCTTTCGACCCCACCCCAACGCTGATCGCTTACGCGTCCACTAAGGCGGCTATCGTTAGTTTCACGCGATCATTAGCAAGTCTCGCCAGCAAACAGGGGGTCCGGGTAAATGCGGTCGCTCCAGGCCCGGTGTGGACTCCACTAATCCCTTCGACATTGCCTAAAAATAAGGTGAAGGAATTCGGCTCAAAGACTGTCTTTGGGCGTGCCGCTCAACCTGCTGAGATCGCGCCGATATTTGTTTTCTTAGCCAGTGATCTCAGTAGTTACGTGTCGGGGGAAGTTTACGGCGCCACCGGCGGCCAGATGCCGATTTAAACCGTAGTTTGCTGCTTGGAGCAAGCGCGAGAAGATTGACATCCAAAATAGCGCCTCCCGATTGGCTGATGCTGCGGCATCTGAATTGCCAGCCCCGCCGCTTTTTCAAACGCCGAAAAACGACCACCTCAGGACCGGCAGTCGAACGCTAAGCTGAGGATACGCAATGGCAAAATGTGAAACCTGCGGAAACGACTACGACAAGGCATTCGAAATCAGCATTGGCCGAGAAAAACACGTCTTTGATAGTTTTGAATGCGCAATTCATGCCTTGGCCCCCACCTGTCCTCATTGCGGGTGCCGGATCATCGGACATGGCATGGAAAAGGACAAAAGAATCTACTGCTGCGCCCATTGCGCTTCGCAGGCCGGTGTGACAGAAATGACTGATCGGGCCTAGCGCTTGTGGGAACACGAAGCCTATGATTTGCTGGCGTCTGATTTCGCTGCATGTTGACCAATTGCGAAACTGGGTGTCCAAAACTTTGCAGACTCATTAATCCGGCAGCAAAAACTTTTGGCCAGAGATTATTTTGCTGCCATCCGCGTCGCGGTGCCACTCCGATCGCTCTCCGCACCGGGGGTTAGTTCTGGTCCGTGGCCATCTCCTCTTCGAGTGCCTTCTGAAGGGTTCCGGCAATGCAATTTCGAATCAAATGTCGTCTCGGCTACGCCGTCACAGGACAGGCTTCTTTCCTTTTCAACGTTGCGGCTCAGCAGAATACTCTTCAGAAGTCCGTTCAGGAGGATTTTCAACTGATCGGTGGAACCTCGTTGCCGGAATTGCTGATTGGCCGTCAGCGATTCCACCGTGCTTTTTCGAAAGGAGACCGGCTGGAGCTCGACTACACGGCAGTGGTTGATTTGAATCCTCGATTGCCCAGCCGGGACAGCTTGGAGGTGCAGCCACTGCATGAGCTAACCGCAGAAGCTCTGGTCTTTCTCTATCCCAGCCGGTTTTGCCAAGCCGACCTATTAGGTCGATTTGCCAAACGAGAGTTCCAACAGACAGAGTCTGGCTTCGAGCGTGTTACTCGAATCTGCAATTGGATCTATGAATATGTCGAATATTTGCCGGGACTAACAACCGCCAGTACCTCCGCTTTCGATACTGCAACTCAACGGGCTGGCGTCTGTCGGGACTTTGCCCACTTAGGCATTGCTCTTTGTCGCGCACTGGGTATTCCGGCTCGTTTCGTCAGTTGCTATGCCTATGGGCTTAACCCGCCGGACTTTCACGCGCACTTTGAGGCCTTTCTAGGTGGGCAATGGATTCTTTTTGACCCGACACGGCTTTCCCCACAGTCCAGTTTGGTTCGGATCGGGCAAGGAAGGGATGCCGCGGATACTTCCTTTGCAACAATTTTCGGAAACGCCGCTCTTACGGAAATGGAAGTCGCCATTGAAACTGAAGTAGTAGAAGGGAACCCGCGAGCACCGGAATTCGTTACAGTACCGATCTCCACTTGTCCGGACATTTTCCGAAAATAGCGACTTGACCAAATGGTACAAGCTGGTCCTACTCAGCAACGGGGGACCCATTCTCTTCGATCAAATTCCGATGCTACGATAAGCGACTAACACCAAAACCACCGCTAAGGCCGAAAGAATGAAGCACATCCTCTGTCATGGTCGAGTTCGGCGTTTTCCGGGTCTACTGAATGGTATTTGAACCGGTGACGCTGGGAAAGTGCTGCTTTCTCTGTGGCACACGCCGTCTCTTTTTGAGAGAGGGTACTGACAACGGCTCCCGGGAACGAGGACCAACGGCAAGAGCATTGGGGAACCGCGAGACGGCGGTCGTGCGATTCTCTTGCGATGTCACCTTTTGATGAGCCCGAGACGGTGCTCGCCCGCGCGTCGGAGTTCGCGGATCGGTGCGCGCTTTCTGCGGAAAAACCGGACGTCGGAGCGCGCAATCTAAGCCTCGAGTTTAGCTGGCTTCGCGAAGCCGGATTTCTTGCTGTTCCCATCCCGCGCGAGATGGGTGGGAAGGCCTGGGGCCTTGAGCCCGGCACCTGGCGACATCTGTTGCGTTTACTGAAGATTGTCGGGCGTGGAAACCTTTCGGTGGGTCGAATCTATGAGGGCCATGTCAACGCGCTGCAGCTTGTTCTCCAGTGGGGCACCTCAGCGCAAATCGAAGCGGCGGGTGAGGATGTACAAAATGGGTGCCTTTTCGGAGTTTGGAATACTGAAGCACCGAATGATGGGCTCAGCCTGGCGGAGGTCGGTAGCTCAAATCAAAGATTCCGCCTCAGCGGGGCAAAGACCTTCGCTTCCGGAGCATCCATTCTGCAACGGGTATTTGCCAACGCGGCCACGGCTGGCGGTTGGCAAATGTGCCTCGTGCCCCTCGATCAGGTCAAGGTTGCACGCGACGCGGATTCCTGGCAACCGCTGGGAATGCGCGCGACAGAAAGCATTCGTGTCGATTTCGATGGAGTAGAAGTGGATGGCACGACACTTTTTGGTGAACCCGGTGATTACAACCGCGAGCCTTGGTTCAGTGGTGGTGCCATCCGGTTTGCCGCGGTGCAGTTAGGAGGGGCGGAGGCGATCGCTGAGGCATCGCGTCATTTTCTGCAGCAAGAGAACCGAATAAAAGATCCGCAGCAAGCGATACGCGCCGGCGAAATGGCGGCCCTGCTTCAGTCCGGTGACCTTTGGTTGGAGGGGGCCGCCTCTCGGGCAGAGACAGCCGCCGCTTGTCCAGACGAGTTGGTAGCTTACGCCGGATTAATGCGCCGGACCATCGAACGGATTGGCTTGGAAGTAATCGAACACGCGGTGCGATCAAGCGGCGCGCGCGCTCTGCTTCGTCCAAATCCCCTCGAACGTCTGGTGCGCGATCTCACGATGTATCTGCGGCAACCGGTGCCGGATTTCGTCTTGATGCGCGCCGGCCAATTCATACTGAAAAGCGAGAAGCATTTCGATACGCTATGGAGACGGCTCTAGCCCCGGTTACCGCGTCGGATTCACTCGGGCGCTACCGGCAGGCGGTTGCGCCACCCTCCTTTTCATTGAGACTTCCACCTCCTCTTCCGCAGCTGCAGGTTTGTATTGTGGTTCCCGCGCGGAATGAAGAATCGGGGTTACCGCACCTGGTCGCGGCCTTAGCTGGCCAGCTCGGTTTAGACGGTCTTCCCTTGGAGCGAGAAACGTTTGAAATCATAATCCTTCTCAATAATTGCATCGATCGCTCCGCTGCGGTTCTTCGGAACCTGCGAGCCCCGGGGTTGCCCAAACTG
>DASUWQ010000451.1:0-3669 GCA_036378375.1 Chthoniobacterales bacterium | reverse complement strand
ATCGTAACCCGCGTTCGGATCCTTCTGTTTTTCCTGCTGCGCCAACGCGATCGTCCGTTCGGCTAGACATTCGAAGACCAGATAGTTGAGTTTCCCTTTTTCCGCCAGTTCGACCGCCGGCTCAATCCGGTCACCCGAGTAGCCTGCTCCAGCCCCAATCTTGATCAACTTCATCGTTGGTTCGACTTACAACGGAAATACACCTAACACCAAACAAGCCACCGTCATCACCAACGACGCAGCGAATAGAAACGGGATAGTAAATCGTTGGTGATCCGCCAGGTCTATCCCGGTCAATCCAACGACGAGGAAGGTCGCCGGTGTCAGCGGGCTCACCGGAAAACCGGTCGTCATCTGACCGAGCAGGGCCGCCTGGGCAAGTTGCAGTTTGGGCACACCGAGTTGCTGGCCGACTTCCGCGATTACCGGCAGCACTCCAAAGTAGAAAGAATCCGGATCGAATAGCAGGCTCAAAGGCATAGAAAGAACACCCAGCCCAACCGGTAAATGTTTTGCCGCGGTGCTCGGCACCATGCTGACCGCTGCCTGTGCCATGGCTTTGAGCATGCCGGTCCCCTGCATAATTCCGGTCAAGGCGCCCGCTGCCAGAAGAATCGACGCCATCAAGAGAGCCGCTTTGGCATGCGCGTCGATCCGTTTGCGCTGCATGTCGACGTTCGGATAATTGATAATCAACGCCAAGCAGGTTCCAATCATGAAGATGATAGCGGGCGCCAGCTTATCGCCGAAGGCCACCGTCGTCCCCAGTACGGCGAACGTCAGGATGATATTAATCCAGAACTTACCCGGACGCCGCAGTTCCTGCTCGGCTTGATTGAGGTCTCGTTTCGCGATGTCGACTTCCGGGCTGCTTACCTGGCTGCCACCGTTGGCCTCCGAACGACGACCGGAGACCTCAAGCCGTCGTTCCTCCCGGCGCCCGAGCCAATAGGAGACAGCAAAAATGAATATCAAACCGACGATCTGGACCGGTAGCAAGGGATTGAAGATCTCGGGTATGGGAAGCTTGAGAGCCGCTGACGCCCGCAGCATCGGGCCGGTCCAAGGCAAAAAATTGACGCCGGCCGCCATCGAAGCCGCACACACAAGTATGCGTCGATCAATGCCGAGTTTGTCATAAAGCGGCAGCATCGCCGGGATGGTGATCAGAAAGGTAACTGCTCCTGATCCGTCGAGATGGATCAACAGAGCGAGCAGGGTCGTGCCCATCACGATCCGCGTCGGCCTGGTACCGACCGTGCGCAAAATACGATCAATAATCGGATCAAGCATCCCGGCGTCAGTCACCACCCCGAAAAAAAGGATGGCGAAGACGAACATGCCGACGACCGGGGCTAAGCTTTGCAGACCCGAGACGATGAACTTTCCTGTGTTCCAGCCGAACCCGCCAATCAGGGCAGCTGCCACCGGGATCAGAATGAGTGCCACCAGCGGTGACATCCACTTCATCATAATGACCACGAGCAAAGTGACAATCGTTACCAGACCTAACAGGGCCAGCATATTTCCGAAACGGGTTTCAGGGGGGCGAACCTTAGCTTCGAGCCTAGCCGCCGTGCTGATTCAGACAATTGAAATGTTCGGATCGCAGCAATAGGTTTATGCTATGGATGTCAGCATCCAGCAAATCCGCGCTTTTGCTACCGTCGCCCGCTTGAAAAGCTTTACCCGAGCCGCGGCGCTGCTCAGCGTTGCCCAGCCGACATTAACCGTGCAGATTCGTCACTTAGAGGAAGCACTGGCCACACGGTTGTTCGATCGCAATTCGCGTTCCGTTGAATTGACTCGCTTGGGTCGCGATCTCCTACCTGCAGTAGACCGTCTGTTGCTGGATTTCGATGCCATGCTGGTCGGTATCCGGGATCAAGTCGCCCAGCGCAGAGGCATCGTAAAAATTGCTGCGCTGCCATCCGCTGCTGTGGGAATCCTGCCGGATGCCATTCGCACGTTTCGGGAGAATTATCCCGGCGCTGATTTCTTGCTGAAAGATGTCGTTGCCGGTCGCGTTCTAGCACTCGTCCGGGAGGAAGCCGTCGATCTCGGCATTATCGGCGGCAATGCTGATCACCCGGAAGTCGAAAACTTGTTTCAGACTAAGGACAATATGCACGTTGTCTGCGCAAAAGACCATCCGCTCGCAAAAGTACGCACCGTGACTCCGAGTGTCTTGGCTCGTTATCCCCTTATCATGATGGATCCGGAGACCAGCGTTCGTAAGGTGGTTGACGAAGCTTTCCACGCGGCCGGGCTGATGGCTAACCCGGTCTGCGAAGTGACTTATATGATGACCGCTATCGGGATGGTTCAGGCTGGACTCGGCATCGCCATTCTGCCGGCTTCCGCCCGCGAAATTCAAATTGATCCAAACTTGTGCTCTAGACCAATCAAAGGAAGTCACTTTGTTCGCAAGATCAGTCTCATTAAGAAGCGCAGACGTACTCTGCCTCCACTCAGCGCTTCTTTTGCGGACTACCTGATTAGCCGGCTCACCGCTTCGCGTTGAATCCAGTTCCACTTCCAAAAAGAATCTCACGCAGAGACACAAAGGCGGACCGCGAATGGACACGAATGGACCCCGAAGTAAGGAAAGACGAACCGCAGATGGACGCGGATTTACGCAGATTAGGCCTCGCCAGGTGGGGCGCCGCCTCGCTTGCGAGGTCGACCTAGCCGCGTAGCGGTGACATAATTATAGCCTAGGTGAGTCTGCGAGCCCTAGGTATCCGTTCAGAAATGTAGGTAGCGCTGAAAGCGCGGCAGAAACGGCGGAACGGACAATGATCGCGAACCCTAATCAACCGTGTGCGAATCCGTGGCGACTGACTTCTGCCGAGCTTACAGCGCGGTGTGTTTTTTTGCGGTCCACCTAGGGCTCGCAGACTCACCCTAGGCTATAAATATGTCACCGCTACGCGGCTATGCTAGGCGTGTCGCCAATCTGCGTATATCTGCGTTCATCTGCGGTTCGTCTTTCTTTCCTATTCGCGTTCATTTGTGTCCATTCGCGGTTAGCCCTTCTCTTCGCGTCCATTCGCGGTCCGATTTGACAACCGTGAAATCGGGCGTCACTAGGGGTCATGCATTCGGTTCCCTTTGTGGATTCACATACTGGCGGAGAGCCAACCCGGGTCATTCTGGAAGCTCCTTTTGATCTGGGGTCGGGTAGCTTAGCCGAACGCCGCGAAATATTTGCCGCCAAATATGACCACTATCGGAGCGCTTTCTGCACGGAACCAAGAGCGAGTGATACGACCGTCGGAGCTCTTTTGGTCCCTCCGTCTGATCCTACCTGTTCCGTCGGCGTCATTTATTTCAACAACACCGGTTACCTCAATATGTGTGGGCATGGGACCATTGGGCTTGTCAGAACACTGGAATATTTGGGAAGACTCCAACCTGGATCACACCGAATCGATACCCCAGTTGGCGCCGTGGGCGCGACGCTGCATCCAGATGGACGGGTCTCGATCGAAAACGTTGCTTCTTACCGCGCCGAAAAAGGTTTTGTGTTGCCGGCCGAAGGTTTAGGGAAGGTAGCCGGCGATATCGCTTGGGGTGGGAATTGGTTCTTCTTGATCGAAAATCACGGCTTGGAAATCACCCTAAAAAACCGCGAACAGCTGACCGATTATTGCCTCCGGGTCAAGG
>DASUWQ010000450.1:0-7904 GCA_036378375.1 Chthoniobacterales bacterium | reverse complement strand
GCTACCATGTTTGAACTCCCAACCCCGCTTCACCCTGCGATCATTCATTTGCCTATCGTCCTAACGTTCTTAGGAACCCTGTTTGCTTTGCTATCGGTCATTACGCGTCGCCTCTGGTTGCCTCTTTATACGGCGATCATTTTGGTGCTCGCTGCCCTGGGAGCGCAGTTTGCCGTCGCGACCGGGGATGCTCAGGATCCACTGTTCGAAAAGCTTAGTACGGAACAAAAACAACTCGTCGAGGAACATTCCAATTGGGGAGAAAATGGACGGACTGCGTTGATTGTGACCGCGGTACTCTCCTTGATCGCGCTCGCCTTACATCGATTTGGGGCCAGCCGGAGATTCGTGGCCGTGTTAACCCTCCTCGCTGCTCTGGTGGCCTGTTTCTTTGTCTTGCGAGCCGCCCAACTGGGAGGGCATTTGGTTTACCAGCATGGAATCGGTGTAGAAAAAGGGGCCGCTGCTGAGGCGACGCCATCTACCAGCCCGGAAGCTAGTCCGAGCGGCAGCCCGGCTGCCTCCGCGACGCCTACCGCGCAGTGAGCATCTCCAGTGTTGCTGCGCGAAGTCCAATTAGGGCCTTCAACGTACCCGGCTGGTGAATATGCCGCTCCTGCGGAGCCTACCCCTGTTTTGAACGGCGGATGGCTATAAAGATTTTGCTCCTACGGAGCATCAAACGCCAAACGCTGCAACACTCCAGTACTCCAGTACGCCATGACTCCGCTCAACCGGATCCGAGGACGAGGACGACGACGAGGACGAGTACGAAGAGGCCGACCGCCTGAATCCCTCGAAAAACGTGATTTAGAGGTTATTCTCACGCATGAAATCTACGAAGATCGGGTTCGTAGGCGTCGGCCGCATGGGTGCTAACATGGCCCGGCGCTTAAAAGAGGTTGGATATCCGGTGGTAGCGGTGTTCGACTCGCATCAAGAGATCGCGGTTGAGCTGGCCAAGGAGCTTGGCTGTGACGCTGCTGGTAAGGTATCTAGAGTCAGCGAACTGTCCGACGCTGTATTCACCGTGGTTACAGATGATGCGGCGATGCGCCAGATTTATTTTGGCGAAGACAATCTTTTTGCGCACGCGACTGGGCGTTTGTTTGTGAATTGCGCCACGATTAGTCCCTCGGTTCATGTGGAGGTAGCTAAGATAGGTGGTGAGGCCGGCGCCAAGGTGATCGAGGCCCCGATGGCCTCGAGTGTGACGCATGCTCGGGAAGGTAAGCTGTTCTTCATGTTGGCAGGCGATCCTGCGGTCATCGAAGAATCCGAGCCGCTTTTGAAAGATTTGAGCGTGAAGATGAAATACGTTGGCGGGCCTGGTAAAGCTGCCGAGTTGAAAGCCCTGGTTAATATGGTGATGAACATCAACACGGCCGGTTTAGCCGAGGGCTTGGGGTTGGCTGACGCTTTGGGGTTGGATCTTAAAATCGTTACCGAGGTTTTCTCGCAAACTGGGGCCAATTCGCGGGTTCTGGAAACGGACGGGCCCGATATGCTGGATCGTGAGCACAGCACCTTCTTTTCTGCTGCACATGCAGCCAAGGATAGCGGTATTGCGTTGGCTCTGGCTAAGGAACAGGGGCTCAATTTGCCGCTCCTGGAGGGGTCTAAACATCAATACGACAGAATGATTGAGCTCGGTCTAGGAGAGATTGATAAGTCCGGGATTTCCGAAATAACCTTCCGGTCGCGGCGAGGGTAGGGGAGAGAGGTAATTCGTCCTCGTACTCGTCGTCGTCCTCGTCCTCGGGGCTTGCGTTCGTCAAGCCGAACCGCCTGGAGCCGCTTTGTAGTGTGGCAGCTCTGTAAGGTGGCTGCAGGCGGCTCCCGCGAACGTTTCTATGAGATGTTTGCTCTATCGCCCCTGGATATTGCCAGGCCGCCATTGCCTAGAGTCTTGGTGAATTCCAAGCGCTGGCCCATTCCCGGGAGCCGCCTGCTGCCAGCGGATAGACCTGCCATCTTGTAAAGCGGCTCACTCCAGGCGGTTCGGCGTGGCGAACTCAAGCCCGGCAATCGAGGACGAGGACGACGACGAGTACGAGGACGATGCGGCTCGCGCCGCGCGCTGCTTACCCCAAAAACTCTACGGCCCAGGCGTATTTTTGAGGGATAGGCAACCGTTGGCGTCCGGCTTGATCCTGGAGCACTAAAGTGAGCCATTCTCTCGAAGTTTGGATGCTTTGGCTATCGACACCCAGCCAGAGTTGGCTCTCCTCTTTTATCAATTCGTATTTGCCGATATTCACCGTAATTGGCTCGGACTCGCCTTTGAGCTTGATAGAAAGCTGCACGCTTCGCTCGCGCGTATTCAACTTCACGTCCAGGACTTCGCCGTACCTGGCTAGGTGGGTGTTGAGTTCCTGCTTTATCCGCTCGCTAATCAAGCGATCTTTAGAATCGGCCAAAGAGCCGCCTGCCGGTAAAAAATCAAAGATGCTATTCAGACGCATGGTTGTTTAGGATGTTTGGCTCATAGCTACAGAAAGTCGATGGAATCATTTACAATACCTGATCATTCAAGTTGGCGGGATCTTCGTAGTAGCGACGGAACCAAGCTCTTCTGCCGGGAATGGCAAACGCAGATTTCCGCTAGAGGCACTATTGTTATGGTTCCGGGCTTGGGTGAACACACTGGCCGTTACGTACACGTCGGCGATTTTTTTCAAAAGGCTGGTTTCGACGTACTGGGAATCGATGTGCGAGGCCAGGGGCGGAGCGGGGGAACCCCAGGCTATGTCGAGCGTTATGATCAATTTCTGGAAGACGTAAGAGCGGGGATCCAGGCTGCCAAGGTTTTTCCTTTGTTTGTCTTCGGTCACAGTTTCGGTGGCCAGTTAGCGCTCGCTTTGGCGGCCAGAAATGAGCCGAACATCGCCGGTTACCTGGTCAGCGGTCCTTGGCTGGCCTTAACTAATCCGCCGGCTGCGTGGTTAGTTGGGCTCGGTTCGCTCCTGAACCGGGTTTATCCCAAATGTCGCTTCCCGACCGCAATTGAGCGCAGCCAAAACTCCAGCGATGAAGCTCATCTCGATTCTCTAGTCGACCTGAATTTCAACCACGGGTTTATCGCCGCGCGCACCTTTTTCGAGATAGTTGCCGAAGCGCGCCGATTGCTGGCCAATCCGCGGGCCAACGCTCCCGTGTTGATTGCCCAGGGACGCCCTGATCCCGTTACATCGGTGGAAGCCTCAATTGAATTTTATCAACGTCTGGCGGCACCTGCTAAGGAACTCAAAATTTATGATGGATTCCGGCACGAACTGCACAACGAGAAAGGGCGAGCTGGTGTTTTGGAAGATTATCTGGCTTGGATAGAGAAGACGATTCCGTTGGCAGACCCTAGCGCGGAGCCGCGAGCGGCGATGTGACAGTAGGGATGAGCTTCCGACTTCGCCGAGCCTACGTCGCGACCGAGACCCGCTCATCCGCTGGTGGGGCGAGGCTCCCGAACGACTCAATACATTCGCAAAGCCGCGAATCTTCTCGTTCCGGATCGTGTTGTCAGGACGAAAAGCACGCGGCTTGTCCGACGTAGCCTGCACCCGCTCTCAAACGACACCCTCGGCTCGGCGAAGTCGGAGCCGTGGACTAGCGCTGGGCCACTCGAATGGTCCGGCCTTCCTGATTCGAGGACGAGGACGACGAGTACGAGGACGAGTGAGAGAAGAAATTACTCGAACCGAATTCCTTGGGCTAGCGGGAGGTCTGGCGAATAATTGATTGTGACGGTTTGACGCCGCATATATGCCTTCCAAGAATCGCTGCCGCTTTCGCGTCCTCCGCCGGTGTCCTTTTCGCCGCCGAATGCGCCGCCGATCTCCGCTCCGCTTGTGCCGATATTGACGTTGGCGATTCCGCAATCGCTGCCCACAGAAGAAAGGAAAGTCTCGGTTTCTCGGATATCGTTAGAGAAAATAGCTGACGCGAGGCCTTGGGGCACAGAGTTGTGTATGGCAATCGCTTCTTCGAGATTTTTGTAGGCTAAAACGTAGAGAATCGGAGCGAACGTTTCTTCTTGAACCACCTGCCACTGCGGTTCCGCGCGGATGATGGTCGGTTCAACGTAGAACCCGCCCGGGTAATCCGCCGCAGGTAGCCGGTTACCACCCGTCACAACGGTGGCGCCGCCAGTTTTTGCTCGTTGGATGGTGTTCTCCATCCCGTCGACCGCAGCCTGGTCAATCAACGGTCCCATTAAGGTGGTGGGATCGAGTGGGTTGCCGATTTTCACCTGTCGATAAGCGGTGCTAAGTGTCTGGATGACCTCATCGAGAATCGAGCGGTGGACGATTAATCGACGAGTTGTCGTACAGCGTTGGCCTGCAGTACCCACTGCCCCGAACAAGACTGCCCGTTGAACTAGGCGCAGATCGGCACTGGGCGTGACGATGATTGCGTTGTTGCCGCCGAGTTCGAGCAAGCTCTTGCCCAATCGCGACGAAAGCGATTGAGCTACTTGTCGTCCCATCCGGGTCGATCCCGTCGCGGATATTAGCGGGATCCGGCGATCACCGGCCATCCACTCGCCGATTTGCCGGTCGCCGCAAACCAGGCTGAAGATAGCAGGGTCTACACCGACTCCCTCACAGACTTCGGCCGCGATCTTTGTGCAAGCGATGGCAGTAAAAGGAGTCTTCTCCGATGGCTTCCAAAGGACCACATTCCCGGTTACCGCGGCGACCATGGCGTTCCATGACCAGACCGCCACCGGGAAATTAAACGCGCTGATTACACCGACGACGCCCAGCGGGTGCCATTGTTCAAACATGCGGTGCTGCGGGCGCTCTGATGCGATGGTTAATCCATAGAGCTGGCGGGAAAGACCGTTCGCGAAGTTGCAAATATCGATCATCTCCTGCACTTCTCCTTCGCCTTCCGCCACGATTTTTCCGGCTTCGAGAGTGACCAATTTGCCTAAGCTCGATTTAGCCGCTCGGAGCCGGTCGCCAATCCGGCGGACAACTTCACCGCGTTTCGGCGCCGGCAAGAGTCTCCAGGCTTCGAATGCGCGGGAAGCCGCCTGCACAGCGGCCTGATAATCGTTTTCTGAAGGTTGGCGCACGCTGCCAAGTAAAGAACCGTCGATGGGCGAACGTTTTTCCAGAAGCGGTCCGTTGCCGGTCCAAGAGCCGGAGAAGGCGCCGTTTTCGGTTTCGGTCAGGCGAAGCGTCCCAAAGACCTCGTCGCGGACGCTGGCGACATCGTATGCGTTGGGGATCATGGAGGTAGAGTGGACTTGGTGGACGGGAGTGGACCTGGTGTTTGTCGGCTATCGGCTATTTTCCTAGGTCTGGACAGTGAAGCGCGGAGCGACGGTTTCGGCTTCGCCGTAAACTCGGCCGCCCCACTGGGTCTCAAAAAATTGAGTTAGACTGATTGATTCTTGCCGTACAAAACCACTGGGCAGTTGTTTGTTGGCAAACAACTCGAGCACAGCGACTACTCCGGCGGCAGTCGAAAGCTGGATCGCGGACAGCGAACGGCCACTGACTTGACCCGCATAGATCTTTTTCACGAAGCTTCTCTGAAGGAGCGCACCGCCGTCGGATCCCACGGAATTGACGTAAATCACAACGACGTCATTGAAGGTCAATGGGATCTCTTGGTCAAAAATCTGGGTTAGGACCTCTTGCTTTTGGCTCAGGTTTAGGTCGAAGAGCAGAAACTTCATCAGATCCCGATGGCCAGGATAGCGCAGGGTTTTATAGCTGAGCTCGTTAACTTTGCCTTCGAAAGATTCACACATAGTGGCCACGCCGCCGGACGTATTGAATGCTTCGTATTCAACGCCGTCGATGGTTAAGCGCTCGACTCCGTCCAACGGATTTGTCAGTAGTCGACGGCCTTGAATTAGCGCTTCGCCGAACTGGCAATACTCGTTGATTAGTCCGGCCGTGCTCCAGCTCAGGTAATACTTCATCTGGTTGCTGGCCGATAAAGGTAATGCGCCGACTCGCATTTCTACGCTGCGAGTCTGTTTGAACGAGTTAGCTAGCCCGCTGCCGATAATGTTGATGGCCCCGGGTGCGAGCCCGCACTGGGGCATGAACGTGCCTCGTCGTCCCTGGCTCAGTTCGCGCACGAAATTGGTGGTTTCAACGTCCTCAGTCAGGTCGAAATAAGATCGATCGAGATCCGCGCAAGCCGAAGCGATGGTTTTGTTTAGATAAAACGGCGCGGCGCTCACAATCGCGTCGCAGGATCCAACAAACGCTTGTAATGCCGAAGGTGAAGTGACGTCCAGGGTATGGCTGGAAGACTTGGGTAAGTTCTGCAGGCTGTCCAGGGGGCGATTATCAGCCAACCGTACTTCGTTGCAAAACGCGCACGTCTCCAACAGTGCGGCAATCGATCCCCCAATTTTCCCTGCTCCGATAATTCCGATTCGCATGGTCGAGCACCTCCGCTGCTATGACAAATGACAGATGACAAATGACAGATTATAAGAGTTACCGCGGGAATGACTCGCGGACTGCAATCCTCCATTTGTAAGCCAACCGTCCGTCATTTTGTTATTTGTCATTTGGGATTTGTCATTGCGCTGTAAGCGCCTCGCGGGTCGGTTGCTTCGATAATGACACTCACTGATTTTTGATTGAACCCTTTGAAACCGCCCCGGCGCTGTAAGTTCTCCAAATGGCTCCCAACGGCGCCCTCTTCCAAAAACTTGGTGGCCTGCTCCTTCGTAATGAGCCCACTTTCTAGCAACTTCTCCACTCGTTTCGGATTCACCTGCCACCGTTCGCCTTGAGTAAAGGCTTGCTTCAAGAAATCGAAGTTTGAGAACGGATTCATGGTGTTGATCCCCTCGTCGGCCAGCTGAGCTCGGAGATTTTCGAATTCGAACCGTGCTTCGAGGTGATGCATGCCGGCCTGGAGGAAACTGTCTCCATGCAGGCCGCACCAGAGTCCCACCGTCCGGAGCACCGGCGCGTTTTGTAAACGCTGAGACGAGAAATCGATCTCAGTCTCTTCCGGCATCAGATCCACATCGGCGAAAACCGTGATTCCGGTTACCGCGTGTTCCTGGATCTGGGCGCCCCAACCAGCTTCAGCCCCCGCGTAGTATCGTTCGCGCTTCTGGAAACCGAAGTTTTGCAGGAAGGTCACCAGGTCCGCAAAGAACCGGCGGGAAGAACGAAAAGTATGATGATCGTGATTGCCCCAGCCTAGACCAAGAAGATCCTGTCTCCGCTTTTGGATCTGACCGGCTCGGTTCTTGAGTTCCCAGTAGACGCGCTCCTCGGCAAAAAACAGTTCGCAGGCCACATCGGCACCCACTCGATCGATGGCTTCCTGCTGTAAGGCAAATGCGTGGCGGACACCCTCTTCATCGTTTGAGAAATCCCGCTTTCGGCTTCTCCAAAGCTCGCGTACGGCAATGACCTCCGCTGCGAACCCGGGAACATTCTCGGATTTGACGAAGTCCCGGTAAGCGAGTCGCTCAATGGCAGTAAAGGTATGCCCTTGCTCGGCACTAATAACGACTTCGCGCAGACGATCACCGAACGCTCCCTGAATCTTTCCGGATAGTTGATGTCGAGCCACGAAATCGACGATCGATTCCGGATGGATCGCCAATTTTACCGGAACCGAGCTTAGGCTGCCCGCTGGTTGTAACACGACTCGCGGCAACATCGCGCGTGGATGATGGAGCACCTTTTGCCCGACTTCGGCTCGGACCCTTTCATCGATAAACCCGGCGTCCCGGAGCTCCTCCTCATGCTCAAACGCCAACGTGAAGTGGTCCACCCATTCGAGAAAGTCGGTACCGGTCTTCTCCGACATCCCTTTAGCGAGCGTTGCTGCTGCTGCGTTTTTGCGTAGGAACGCCGAGATAAAATCACGGACCAGACTTTCAGCTTGATAGGCCAGAGGCCAATCGAACG
>DASUWQ010000449.1:0-7835 GCA_036378375.1 Chthoniobacterales bacterium | reverse complement strand
CTCGGCATCAGAGGAGCAGATCCTGGAGTTAGCCATTTCGGGAGGAAGCACCAGGTGACCCGGCTGGCAAAGCTGTGGGACCGGTTCGGAACGTTTTGCATCTTGAGCATCATTGTCATCCTTTTCAGCTCGCTTTCTCCGAACTATTTCACCAAGCCCGATAACATCATCCAGATCTTTGTTCAGAGTGCGATCACCATTCTGACTGCGCTGGGTGAGTTCTTTGCGATCTTGATCGCCGGCATTGATTTATCCGTGGGATCCGTGGTTGCGCTGACCGGGATTATTACTGGTAAGTTGATGGTTAGCGGGATGAATCCATTCCTATCGGTGATGCTTGGCGGTATCCTGATGGGAGCCGTTCTCGGCGGATGCAATGGACTGCTCGTGAACTATACCGGTCTGCATCCTTTCATCATTACCCTCGGCACCAATGCGATATTTCGCGGGCTGACCATGATTATTTCGGGAGCTAACCCTGTATTTGGTTTTCCCTATAGCTTTATCCTGGCCTTAACCGGCAACGTATGGATAGTGCCAGCTCCGGTACTGTTAGCCGTTTCCGTGGCGGTGATCCTTTGGTTTATTACCGTTCACACTCGCTTGGGACGCAACATCTATGCATTGGGGGGGAACCGGGAAGCAGCCTATTTCTCGGGGATAGATATCAAGTTGCATACCCTGGTGGTGTTCGTGATCTCGGGTGTCTGCTCCGGATTGGCCGGGGTGTTATCCGCTGCTCGCCTGGGAGCGGCTGAACCGGGCGCGGGCCAGAATTTTGAAACTTTTGCCATCGCTTCTGCCATCATCGGAGGCACTAGCTTCTTTGGTGGCCGAGGAAGAATTCCCTCGGTTGTCGTTGGCGGGCTCATCATCGGCACGATCAGCAACGGGCTGAACATTCTTCAGATCCCTACCTTCTATCAGCTGGTGGTGATGGGCGGACTGATCATCGCTGCGGTTTCGCTCGACCGGTTGATTGGGCGAGCGCGCTGACTTGTTACGTGAGAAGTGATTGGTGAGAGGCTTGCCCTGAGCAAGCAAAAGGCGCGTCGAATGGGTTTGAGCCCGTCGAAGCTGGTTGGTGATAGTTGGGTTGATCGATCGTCTAGCGACGACCAAGCAGAGAAAACTATGAGTAAACCTAAAATAATGATCGATCCGCAGCCGCGGACGATGGACATGATTTTCCGACCGGATGCGCAACGGCGCTTGGCCGAAATTGCTGAGTTAACTGTATTTGAAACCGGACGAATGCCGGCCGAGATGGTGGAACGGGTCTTGCCGGAAAGCGACATACTCATAGGCCAAACGGATCTACCGCGGGAACGCTTAAGCCGGGCGAGTAAGCTGCGCACTATCTTCAATGTTGAAGGGAATTTTTTGCCAAACGTTGACTATCAATTCTGCTTTGAGCACGGGATCAGAGTTCTCATTGCCAGCCCGGCCTTTGCGGCTGCCGTGGCGGAAAGCGCTTTAGGCTTGGCGCTCGATCTGTGCCGAGGGATCAGCCGCAATCACGGGAAATTCAAAACCAGGACGGAAGATTACGGACTGGAGAGTAATCAGGGTTGCCATTTATTTACCGGACTTAAGGTCGGTATTATCGGGTTCGGGGATTTGGGGCGAACCTTTCGTCCGTTGGTGCAACCGTTTCATTGTCCGGTCAAAGTGTATGATCCCTGGCTGCCTAGCCGGGAAATTTTGCGCTATGACTGCGAGCCGGCGAGTCTCGAAGAGATCTTAGCTTGGTCGGATGCGATCTTTGTTTTTGCCGGTGTGACCACAGAGAACCAAGGATTTTTGGGGAAACGGGAGCTAGATCTTATCCGGCCGGGCGCGCTTTTTATCTTGATGAGCCGGGCGGCAGTGGTCGATTTCGATGCTTTGACTGACGCGGTTCGCAATGGACGGCTGCGGGTCGCAACCGATGTGTTCCCGGAGGAACCGCTTTCGCCGGATCACCCAATTCGAGATCTGGAAAACACGGTTCTTTCCGCTCATCGATCCGGCGGAATGACGGAAGCTTTTATCGAGATCGGAGATATGGTTTTGAGCGATCTGGAATTGCTGATTCGAGGTCTGCCGCCGATGAGTTGCAAAGTAGCTCAACCGGAGACAGTGAGTCGGTTTCGCGGGAAACCGGTGGAGAGGAGCTAGGAGGGCGAAACGGCGAATGTCAGCGACTGCCGGCCTGTCAGGGGTTCGATTCGGTGTCGGCTTTGCCGGTCCGCATATCAACAGGAAAAGAAACGTGCGTGTGAGCAATGAGCCATTTGCCGTTAATTTTTTTGAAGCCATCAGTGACACGCACGGTGTAATCCATTTTCTTTCCTCCCTTCATGGTTCCGGTAACATGGTGGATACCGATGACGTAAGCGACGTCCCCGCCTGCGGTCACCTCTTCGTCACTGATTTCGGCCTGTAATGGGCCTTCAAAACGGTCGAAAGCTTCTTCCCAATCTTTGCGGTAGGCTTGTGCTCCGGTGCGCTCCAAGGGTGGCGTCACGTCGAAAACGACGAGACTCTGGTCCGGGACGCACAATTCCATGATTGCGTTCACGTCCTTGGCTCTAAATGCGGTTATAAACCGATCCTCTACCTCTTTAATATCGGCTATGTCTTGTGCTTTGATATCGGGCGGTGTTGTGTCACCGGATGTCTTGTCGGCACGGGTTATAGACGGATGGTCTGCGATCAAGCCGATGCCGAGCAGTATTAGGACGGATGGTTTCATAATGGGCCTCCTGCCGATGCTCACGGTGGGTAACGCGTGAGCTGTGATAGTGTATCACTGATCTGGCAGTGTGGCATGTGATGAGCGGACTCGGGCGAATGGGCGACGGCGTGATGGTGAGTTGCTGAACGTGCGAAGCGCTTCGATGTCGCTCCTAATGGAGCTGATCGGGTATTAGATCGCCGTGGCTATAAAGATTTCGCTCCTACCGGAGCTGGTCGGCCGCTAATAACAGGCGCACGTTTTTTAATCCGGCGGCAGCTCACTTGCCGCTTCGCCCCGTCGCCCATTCGCCGATTTCGCTGTGTCGTCTTTTCGCTCCCGTTAGTTCTTCGGTAGCAATCGCCCGCTGATGTTAGCTCCTGCTAACAGCGCCATCACCGTGAGGCCGGTGGCGCAGGCAAAACCCGTTGTCATGGAAAACGACTGCATAATCGTACCCAGTAACGCTACGCCTACGGTACCACCGACCTGGCGCGCGGAATTGAGGAGGCCGGAAGCGAGGCCTGAGTGTTTAGGATCGGACGAGGTCAAAACGCCCGCAGTCATCGCGGGCATGATGGAACCCATCGCCGCTCCCAATATCCCGAGTCCGGCACCAATGAGCCAAAGTGTGGGAACGAAAGCGGTTGCTACCAGCGTAGTGGAACCGATCGCGGCTACGGCAAACCCGCTGGAGATACGCGGGCGCAAGTATCGGGGCCCATTTTTGCTACTTAGCAGCCGGCTGACAATTGTCGGGAACAACGTAAACGGGGTTAGCACGGCACCGGCGGCGAAAGGTCCCAAGGACAAAGCATTCTGCAGGTAAACGGACTCCACAAAGAGAATGCCATACATCGAGAAATTCAGAATGAAACCAACGCTGATACAGGTCGAGAAGGTAGTTTTAGAGAACAGAAAACCAGGAAGGACTGGATGACGACTCCGGCGCTCGAGCCAGACGAAGAGAGCGATGGAAAGGATAAAGCAACCGAATCCCCCCAGAGCGGAGCTACTGCTCCAGCTTTGGCGGCCGGCCTCGATCAAACCGTAGGTGAGCGCAAGTAAGGCGAAGCCGAGGGTTGCTTGACCTGGCCAGTCGATGCGGCGAGGGGAGTCCACCCGCGCCTCCTCAGTCCAACGGTGGTTGAGCCAGATGGCGACGATGCCAACCGGAACGTTTAACCAGAAGATGCTTCGCCAACCGATCCAAGCGGTCAGTAGCCCTCCTAAAACTGGGCCTGCGGCAAACCCTAAACTAGCAGTATTAGCCCAGGCGCTTACGGCGTGACCGCGTTCAACCGGACCCGGAAAAGCATGGGATAAAATGGCGAGGGAAGCGGGGACCATGATAGCCGCTCCCAGGCCCTGGATGACGCGAGCGAAGATCAGCATCGACAAGGACGTGGACAAAGCCGAGAGCAGGGAGGCGCCGGTGAATAGGATCAAACCGAGCTGATAGGATCGTTTAACTCCAGTTCGATCGCCGATGGCGCCCGCTGCGAGTAATAGGCTGGCAAACACTAACGTATAGCTGTTTACTACCCATTGTAGGTCGCTGATACGATTTCCAAACTCGTGTCCCAGCACCGGGGTGGCGACGTTCAGAGCCGTCGTATCGAGCAGAACCAAGAAGAACCCAAAGCAAACCGCAAACAGGGTCCTCCTCTGACGCCGTTCCACCTCTGGTTTTACGGCCGGCACATCTACTTGGAGTCGGTCGGTTGTGTCCACCATAGGGAAAGAATAAAGCTCACTGATCCATCCTTTAAAATGATTCTTTGAAATATCATCCATCTGATTTATTGATCGGTATGAACGTGTCCGATCTGAATCTCTTTGCGGCTGTGGCCAGGCACGGCAGTATCACAAAAGCGGCGCGCAGATTGAATACGGTGCAGTCCAACGTAACGACCCGGCTCAGGTTGCTAGAGGAAGAGTTGGGTGTGTCGCTGTTTCAGCGGCATCACCACGGAGTGACGTTGACGCGGTCAGGACATGAGTTGCTGCCGTACGCTCACCAGCTGGAGGTGCTCCTGCAGAAGGCGAAATGTGCAGTCTCAGCGGATGGCGCGACTCCAGGGTCGCTGCGATTGGGATCTATGGAGACCACTGCCGCGGCGCGATTGCCCGCGTTATTGAGGAGGTATGTACCGGCCCATCGAAACGTGGACGTGGCTATCGAGACTGGAACTACCCGAGCCCTGACCCAAGCGGTATTGGAATATCGGTTAGACGGAGCTTTTGTGGCTGGGCCGGTTGAGTTGGATGAGCTGGAGCAGACACGCAGCTTTGTGGAGGAGCTAGTTCTGGTCAGCTCGCCGGAGCACAAATCGATAACCGATGCATTGGAGCAGGGCAAAATCCCTAAAATGTTCGTCTTTCGAGTGGGCTGTTCATATCGCCAGAAGTTGGAACGGTTCTTGGCTGGTCGCGGCCTTAATTTGGTTAACCAGCTCGAGATGGGCACATTAGAAGGGATTATCGGGTGCGTCAGCGCCGGGCTCGGAATTACGATGATGCCGTTCTCTGTCGTGGAACGGCAGGTTAAACGCGGAGAGGTCGCGATTCATCGCTTGGCACCGGACGACGCCCGGGTTGAGACGGTGTTTATTATGCGCAGGGATATGATCCGTTCGCCGGCGTTGGAAGAGTTTCTATCGTTAGTCAGCAATCAGTAATCAATAATCAGTGGTGGTGATTGGTGTTGGACCCCGGCACTCCTATCTTTTATTCGCTATTCGCGCTGCGCAGCCGGTGCTAAGAAGAAACACAATGCCTGCGTATATAATTTCGGAGGTTTCTGAGGTCGTGGATGCGGCCGCCATGGAGCGGTACAGAGCGTTAGCGGAGAGGCGACCTGCTGGCTCGGAACTGTGAGCACGCTCATCCACGAACGAGTCGAACTGGCTCAGCAGGGACATAGCTCCCAAGTGATTTGCCGACTAAGGTCAGGTTGGGCAGTTTTGGGAGATTCGCAGTTTATAGCTGGCTACAGTTTGCTCTTGCCGGATCCGGTGGTTCCCTCGCTTAACGATTTGGCCATGGATCAACGGTCCCAATTTCTTTTGGATATGACCGCGATCGGTGACGCGCTTCTGGCGGCGACGGATGCATACCGGGTAAACTATGAGATCTCGGGTAATAGTGAACCGGCGCTGCACGCGCATATTTTCCCCCGCCGGATAACAGAGCCGGACCAATATCGGATTGGTCCTGTGTTTCTCTATCCTAAGGTCGTTCGAGAAAGCCGGCCGTTTGATTCAGTGCGTGATGAACTGCTCCGGCAAGGTCTTCGGCGATTTCTGAAGACCGCCGGAGCGGCGGTTTCCTGAGTTGGGCACTAGGATCTACGTGTACGCGTTCCGGCGACGGATACGTCCCGCCATCGTTCGCATCATGATTATGGCAAAGAAAGGGGTCTCTTGGACTAAGAAGAGGAACTGCCTTTCGTCGATCTTGATCAGAGTACAATCGGTCTTTGCGATAGCGGTTGCGCTTCGGGGAGCGTGATCGATGAGGGCCATCTCTCCGAAGAAGCCGTCTTCGCCGACGGTCTCCACCACTGTGTCGCGGACCACGATATCGACCTCTCCCTTCTTCACGACATACATAAAGTCGCGGGCTTCGCCGTGCTCAAAGACGACTTGGCCCGCCGCTAGGTTGAGCGGTACGGCATCCTTTTCGAAAACGTTTGGTAATTTCATTGCTGACCCTTTCGGCCGGATTGCCGGTTAGGGGATCCGAGTCATGCGTGTAAGCGGCACTACTTCCGCGCTCCGGAATCGGCTTACGGACAGCTTATCTCTCGTTCCCGTAGGGAAGTAAAGCGGGAAAGTGGGGCGGCGTTGCCAGTTTGTAATCGGTCTTATAAGACTGACGGGACCTGTGGGTTTTAGCGGCAAAGCATCCGCGCAGGGTGGACGCCCGGGCAAGCCAAGAATCGTCAGCAGCTAACTCCCAACCGCAAGCTTCTACGCCCCCGGAAGCGGCGTCGCTTGGTCAATGCTGGGGAGAGAATCGGAGCGGGAGCGAGAAAACCGGGCTTTGCACTCGACCTCGAGCCATTTGCGAAGGCCAGTCAACAAGTACTTGAACGACGCGGGACCTGGACTAAACCCCGGCAGGAAGAGGCGCGAATCACAATTGTGCAGACCGTAGGTGCCCGCAGCGACCCGGCGTTTAGCGATGGCAGTCAGGCGCGCGTTATAGCAGCGCATAACCTTGCCAAACACTCCACCAATCGGTCCCGCATACGGCAACGCAGAATAACGATGTGGGCGGTTGCTGTAAGCTTGTCCCACCGGGCCGATAAAGTAGGCGCCGACATCCAGGTAGAACGCCACGGTCATGAGCTCGGCATCGCCAAGATAGTAGTATTTGTCTTTGTAGACGCTCTCGAACCAGGTGTTGAACTGTTCTTGATACAAACGGTTATACCGATCTCGGTCTTCGGAAATATCTTTGCCGGCGAACCGGTCACTTAGAATTTCAAAGGCGGAGTAACAGGTATAAGAAATGAAATCGAATCCCTGGCTGTAGAGAGGGTCAAGGAAGCCGGCGGCATCACCGACTAAGGCCCAACCGTCGCCCATGGTTTGGGTGGAATAGTAGGCAAGGTTCGATCGGGCGTGCACATCTTTTTCAATGCACTCCGCGTCGCAGAGCGCCTTCTTGCCCATAGGATGGGTCATCAAATGGCTCTTGAGCCTCTCGCCAAGGCTTGGTCCCGGAGGGAGCTCGAAGAGGCGCTGATCATAGACCAACCCGACACTGCAATCGCCGCCCCTTAGGGGAATTAACCAGCCCCACCAGCCGTAGCCCATTAGATGATTGGTGGCCCATTGCCGCATCGCCCAACAGGGCTCAGCAAAACCGGGAGCCGTCTCCCAGATTTCCGGACCATCCAAATCTGTGGTTTTACGAAACCGAGCCCAAATCGCACTGATTGGATGAGTATCCAGGGGTCGAAAAAGCTTTAGCTTTCTTGCGATCACCGCGTTGCGGCCCGTTGCGTCAACGACCCAGCGAGCGGACACCGTACTGGTTTCATCATTGAGTGTTACCTCGATCCGGTTGTTCCCTTCACCGCCTAACTCCAAATCCATAACCTTGG
>DASUWQ010000448.1:0-7174 GCA_036378375.1 Chthoniobacterales bacterium | reverse complement strand
GCATTCTGCGCTTGGGCGGTCGTGCGGATCGGGTTGAATACCAGACTGCACCAGACGCAGAACCAAATCATCTGCAACCGAACGGGACCACCGCAGACCGGTCGCGCCGTAGCGCAGCTAAGGTAGATGGACGCGGATTTAGGCAGATAGGGTAACGGCTATTCAGCGTTATTTAATGGCTAACGATTTCTCGATCTCTTTGATCCGTTCGACTTTTGGTCCAGAACGGCTGGCTTGAAACTCAGATCGCAACCAGACATCAACTAAGGACTTGGCCAACTCCGGCGCAACAACCCGCGCCCCAAGAGTCATGATCTGGCAATCATTGCTCATTCGTGACCGCTCTGCCGAATAAAGGTCATGACAAACTGCGGCTCGAATCCCCGGAACTTTGTTCGCCGTAATGCAAACTCCGATTCCGGTACCGCACATTAAGATCCCTCTTTCATGTTTTTCCTCAGCAACCGCCTGCGCCACCTCGAAGGCGATATCGGGGTAAAGCATGGGATCGCCGGAAAAAACTCCATAATCGTGAACTGGAATGCCTTTGCTCTCCAGGTGTTTAACGATCTCTGCCTTCAACTCCACTGCGGCGTCATCCGCGCCGATGGCAATTGGTTTCATGTCTTGCTCTTTACTCACCTTCCTTTTCTCGATTGATTCACTATAGCTCGCTTTGGCTAGCGAGTGAAATCTCCCTAGCCTGGTGCACCGTCGAGAGCGCGTCCGATAACCGAGACAAATCCCGCCGGGTCAACGGCCGCTCCACCAACAAATAGACCATCAATTCCGTGAACAGAGGCAATCTCGCGGCAATTGCTCAGATTGACATTACCTCCGTAAATTAACCGGACCGAATTTTCGGTTCCGACAATCGTCTTTAATGCTTCTCGGATTGCTTCCGCCGATTGCTTAACTCGGGTAACCGGGGCCGCAGCATCAACTCGCCTTCCAATTGCCCAATGGGGTTCATAAGCAACGATAAGACGGTTTAGATCGGCCTTATTTACACCGCGAAGCGCACTTACCAATTGAGCTGACAATTCCTCTTTCAGACGCGCTTCAGGTGTCAATCGATCCGCTTCTCCAATACACAAAATTGCCTGAAAACCTTCTTCAAGTGCGCGGAGCAGCTTCCGATTGATCACCTCGTCGTTCTCATTGAACAAGACCCGGCGTTCGACGTGCCCGACCATGAGAACGGTCGCCCCGGCGTCTTTTAAGAGTTCAGTCGATAGTTCTCCGGTAAACTCGCCTTCCTCTTCCCAGTGGAAATTTTGCGCTCCGAGCCGGATGGATGTTTTTCTCGCTAGCTCGGACATCGCTGGAAGAAGCGTTGCCGGTGGTAGGACACAGACCTGCACCCCATCTTCTAACAAACCCCCGAGGCCGTCGGCTAAGGTAATTAAATATTGCTGCGCCTCGCGTTGATCGACGTTACGCATCTTCCAGTTTGTTCCAAACACGGCTTGCATCGTTGAAATTCTCAGCGACGAGTTAGTCTTGCGCGTGCGATTGCCTTTCCCTGGCCACCCTCTGTGCCGCAGAAATCAAGCATCAGCTTTGTGGCGACAGCGCTTTCGCGTTTGCCGCTAACCCCGTGAAGAAAATAGCCACGGAGGTAGCTCCCGGATCAGGTGTACCTCTGGCGCGTTCACCGAGCGTTTTCGCTCGCCCAAATTTTGGTATCAGCTCAGCACTTTTTTGTGCTCCCTCCGTGGCCGAACTCGCCGCCTGATCGAGTGCGGCGATGAGATCACCTTGGCTTTCCCGGAGCGATGTTAGTGCTGGTATCAAAGCGTCGAACATCGTTTTGTCGCCAGGTTGGGCCTTCGTCCGGGCTCGCAAATCCTCAAGTCCGCGATCAAACAAGGCGTTGAGGGTTCCCAGATCGAGTACCTCGCTGACCGGTATTTTCTCGGCCGAGCGAAAAAAGAGGCCGAAAAGCATCCCGGACGCGCCACCCATCGAAGTCATCATGGCACGGCCAACCGCAGCAAACACCTGGTTCACCGAAGAGAAGTTCCCGGTTTGCAAAGAATCGATCGCCGCTTGGGCCCCACGCGAGATAGTGGTGCCGTGGTCGCCATCCCCCAGAGCTCGATCCAGCTCGTTCAAGCGGTCACGCTCAGCGATCCAGCTTGAAAGCGTCTTTGCCAACAAGTCTTTAACCTGGGAGGGATTCAGTGACTCTAGATTCTTTTCCATGATTAACTTCAAATCCTAATCGGCTGTCAGATTTACGGCCGAAGCGTTGAATAGGCGAAGGAATGAGCGTCGGCATTCAGCAGGTTTTCTAGCTCATCGTCCAGTTTGGTCAGCGTGATCGAAAACCCAGCCATGTCCAACGAGGTCGCAAACTGGCCAGTCCTGAACAACGGCCTTTGGATGCCATTCTTCTCGAGAGTGATTTTGGTGTGACCAGCAACCGCGAGCAGTTCTAGTACCGTTGTACTACCTAGCCCGTTCACCATTACTGCGGCGCGATCCAAGCTGAGCCCAGTACTTTCAAAGTCAGCGAGGATCAAATCTAGCATTCGTGGGACTAGCGTCTCCACCGGCTCGAAGGTGGAACGCTGAACACCCATTTCCCCGTGCAGGCCCATACCAATCTCGATCTCACCAACCGGCAACTCAAACATTGGTTGACCGGTGTCGATCGAAGCCGCGGCCCTCAGAGCAACCCCTAAAGACCGTGTCCAAGCCGACGCTTTTTCTCCCAGGCCAAGCACGTCGGAGAAGCTGTCTCCTCGGTCCGCAGCTGCCGCGACGCATTTGAGAACAAAGATGTCCCCGGCTATTCCGCGGCGCTCGGTGGCAGCGTCGGACGCCGCAGAGGCGACATCGTCATGGACGCGGATCTCCTCCACCTTAATCCCTTTGGCGCGAGCTTCCTCGGCAGCGAAGCCAAAATTCAACACATCACCTGAGTAGTTACCATAGAGGTAAATCATCCCTTCGCACGGTTGGAGAGCTTCGGTTACGGCGAGAATTGAATCGGGATTCGGCGCCGCGAAGATCTCTCCGGCGATAGCGCCATCTGCCATTCCGGGTCCGACAGCACCTAGGAATAGCGGCTCGTGCCCGCTACCGCCTCCGGTGAGCAGCTTTGCTTTGCGCGCTGAGTTACCACGATAAGTAACGCCGAAGTGAGACCCGACGCGTTCGATCGGAAACGGGCTGGTGGCCTGGAGACCTTGGATCACAGCCTCTACCGCATTGTTGGTCTTAACTAGGTATTCTCTCATCTTGTTAGGATTGGAAGGGCTCGACAGACTCCGCCTTCGCCATGCCTCCTGCTCTCGTCCCCTCCCTTCTTCCCAGAACGACACCGGACAAAGTCGGCGTGGCAGGTCTTCTACGGTCACTTATTGGCTCGCGTAGTCACCGGAAGCCATGTTCTTCTTGATCAACTCAGGGAGGGTCTTCAGAAAGTCCTGAGGCTTAACCTAAAGTTGAGACTAATAATAGTCTACCTTGTCCTTTTTACTATAAGGTTCTAGCCACTGTCAAGCTAGAACGTTATAGTAGGCCGCTATTTCGCCAATTTTCGTCCCGAACTCCACTATTTCGCTTTTTTTCCCTCCCGTTTTGCGGCACACTTCTCCGCTGTTCCGGCGACTTTACTCCGGAACTCGGACACCATGGCTATCCGCCTGAAGGATCTTGCTCACCATCTCAACCTGTCGGTATCGACCATCAGCGCCGCCCTGCAAAATCGAGACGATATCAGCGAAGCGACCCGGCTCAGAGTTTTTGCGGCAGTAAAAAAGTTCGGCTACCACCCTAATTCGTTGGCCCGCAGTCTGGTCACCAGAAAGACCAATGTCTTGGGCGTCATAGTCCCAGACTTGTCGCGATCTTTCTTTGCTGAAGTCCTGAAAGGGATCGATTCCGTCACCAGTACCGGCGGATACAATTTGTTAGTATGCAATACTGAGGAAAACGCTGCCCGCGAAGAAGAGATGCTCCGGATGCTGCTCTCCAACCAGGTCGACGGCGTCCTGCTCGCTTCGGCCCACGAACCAAGCAACAGCGCTTGGCGTAAGGTCTTGCTGGGATTGTCAGTCCCCCTGGTTTTGATCGATCGTCGTTTACCCGGCCTCAACTTTGTAGGAGGCGATGATAGCGGGATCGGCTTTGAAGCCACCCGGCATCTGTATTCCCAGGGATACCGGAGGATCGCGCACATCGCCGGGCCTCGCACCGTGACCACCGCAGTTGGAAGGCTGAGTGGATATCGCCGCGCCTTGGCCACCCTAAAACTTCCGCTAAACGACGATCTGGTGATCGAGTCGCACTATCACGAGGAGTCCGGAGGATACGAAGCCATGCAACGCCTCTTGAAGCTAGCGTCACCACCGGATGCCGTGTTCGCTGCCAGCGATCCGATTGCGATCGGGGTACTGCAGGCGGCGTTGGAAGCCGATCTCAGTCTGCCGGACGATTTCGGGTTGATCGGAGTCGGAAATCACCGGTATGGACGGTTTTTAAGAGTGCCGCTGAGTACCGTGGATCAGCAACGCTCGCAAATCGGCCATTTGGCAGCCGAGCTGCTCCTGGCGTCGATGGACAAGAAGCGATTGCGTCCAAAATCAATTTTGACCGAACCAAAGCTGGTGGTTCGCGATTCCTCAAATCGGACGCGCGTTTCCGAGATCCTGACTGCTACGGACGGTAACAAGAGGAACTCCAAGCACACCGCCAGACGCTAAGGTTGCCCTTATTATGGACAGGATGTCTTACCGGCAACTCCTCTGGCGTTTGGTCCATGGGCCTCTCGCGCTCTTGACCTATCTAAACGTGTGGCTGTGCGGGATCGCCACCGCTCAGGACATAAGGGACCCGATAGCGGATTACCTCGCCATGACGGTCCCTGACAGGGTCCAGAATACCGGTGGCCTTTGGGTCATCAAAAAGGTCGAGGTGGACATCCAAGGAGACGGTAAGGCGGACATTTTTGTTGGTACGTGGTATCGCAAATCGGGTCCGAACACATGGCTCTGGGTCGGTTATGAAAAGGATGGCGCCGGGTACCGACGGATCACGCCGGCGGATTCGGATGTTTTGATCGATTTCGACAATATCTATGTGGGCGAGATTCCCGATCTCCAGCGGCAAGGCCTTGTCCAGGGTTATAGCCTGGAGCTGGATAATAAAGATCGCGATCAGTCGAATCTATTGAGCGACTTGGAATATTACTACGTAGACAATGGGACCCTGGTCCAACAGAGCGCCGGTCCGTTAGATCGAGACGATCCCAGCCAAAAAGAAACCTACGACTTCTTTTTCGGCCCAACCCGAAAGATCCGTGAAACCCCTAAGGTCGAGTCATTCACCGTTTTCGATCTGATCCACCGGGGGTATACGATGCCGGATTGGGCGAAGCGACGGTGAGGCCGATCGGCATAAATCGGTCGGCGATCGGTAGACATTGCAGAACGCAACCGATTCACCGTCCAACGAAGGTAGCAACCGACCAAGCGTAAACTCCATGCATTCCGCTAGTAAATCGCCAAATAAGGGCTACTTTTTAGAGAACACTGCGACATATCCGTAGAAATAAGAAGAGAGGCGAATATGAAAAAAGGATTTCTCCTGGGGTTAGTTCTCGTTTGTCTTTCGGCTGGCGGGGCGTTTGCTCAGGAATTTACAGCGACGCCGAAAGTTAAACCCCAACCTATCCCACCAAGGCCGGCGACTGAGGAGGGTTCAAACTCAAGCGTTTTGCACAAGGTATTTACAGCCCCTAGAAAGTATCAGCTAATAAACCCCGGCGCTCCCGAAAGCTATGGTAGCGGCCAACAGGTTGTTTTGTCCGATCCTTTGGACGCTCTCAATCGTTATAACAGGGGAAATAACAAGAGAGAACAACCAAGCGTTTTAAAGTTCCTTTCGTTCACGTTCTAAGCGAAAAACTCGTTGATTTGAATTACAGAAAGGCCGGTTCCAACCGGCCTTTTTTCATCTCGAGTTTTCAGGATGCAACCGGCGGGCTCGCCTGATAGCGTCCACCAAGCAACCCGCGTGCAATTGGACATCCCGAACATTGGCATCTTCTGCCCGACTTTCTTGAAACCGGAGATGTGGCATGTCTATCGGCAAGTGATCGGGCCCAAAAGGGTAAGAGTTCATGCCTTTGCGTTCAAACGTGAGAATTCGGACCGGTTTCCTTACTCGAATATCCATCTATTGGGTCGCTCAAAACTCCGATGGGCTCGCCGAATCTGGCAAAAACAGATCCTGCATAGTCCACAGCTGGCGTTACCCTCCGAGTGCTCGGCGCTATCCAAATCAATTCGCGCCAACAACATCAGCCTTCTGCACATTTACTTCGGCAATAACGGCGTTTTTTGGCTGCCGTTGTTTCGCAAGCGGACAATCCCGATAATCGTCTCCTTTCATGGCGCTGATGTCGCCGTCGGCTTCAATACCCCCTCCGGTCAACGGCGCTTGAAGCAAGTTTTCGAGGCTGCGGACCTATTATTGGCCAGATCGCATTCGATTCGACAGTCGATGATCGCAGCGGGATGTAGCCCGGATAAGATTCGGATACAGAGAACCGGGGTACCCGGTTCAGATTTCGAGTACCGGCCTCGAAATGTTCCGCACGAAGGCCGGTTTCAGTTTCTGCAAGCTTGCCGACTGATCGAGAAAAAGGGGGTCGAAGTCACCCTTGGAGCTTACGCGAAATTCCTCGAACGATGGCCAAACTCGAGATTGGTGATCGCCGGCGACGGGCCATTACGTGAGCCGTTGGAGCAATTTGCGCAGCAGTTGGGCATCGGCGGCAAAGTGGCGTTTACCGGGTTTCTGACCAAGGAACAGCTCGTAGCAGTTTATTACGAGAGCCATGCCTTTATCCATCCGAGCGAGACGACTTCTGCCGGTGACAATGAAGGGATTCCGAACAGCCTTTTAGAAGCGATGGCAACCGGACTTTGCTGCATCGCCACCCGGCACGGCGGTATTCCGGAAGCCATCGAGCATTTACAGAATGGAGTTCTTGTAGAGGAACGCGACCTCGAGGGTGTCTATCATTGGATGAACCGGCTGGCCGACGAATGGTCCCTTGCGGCGGAACTTGGTCGACACGCCGCCGAAACCATCGGTCGGGAGTTCAACTCAAAGACGCAGATCGAGAAATTGGAGTCGGTGTATCTGGAGATGATTG
>DASUWQ010000447.1:0-3539 GCA_036378375.1 Chthoniobacterales bacterium | reverse complement strand
GCCAGATCACCCGTCTGCTCGCCAACGGCGACCATATCGATAAACATCGGTGGAAAATCGGTCAGCTTCTCTAATCCTCTCGAAAAAGATCCGCCTTCTCCCACGTAGTCGGTTACCTTTTGAATGAGCGTCTGCCAGTGTTCGTTGCCTGTCCCCCCTCTCACCAGCTGCAGGCTGTTCAGTAACGGAAGTCCATTTTGAACCAGGTTCGCCAACGTTTGAGCGAATTGAGCGTAGAAACGTCCGCGAAGCACCCCCCCGACTACCGGGAGTCCGATCTGGGTTTGATGCCACCATCGGCGGCCTCCTGGCGTACGGATTAATTGCCAAAACCCGACAACGAGCAGCACGACAGCTCCCAGGATCGCCCACCAGTAATTCGCCATAAACCCGCTGGTTTGGATCAGTAACCGGGTCAATAACGGAATCTCTTTGCCGGTTTTTTCAAAAAGCACCGTGATCTGCGGGACCAGATAGGTCATGAAAATGAAGATCAATCCAATACCGACGACAAAAATCATTGCCGGATAAGTCAACGCAGCAAACACCTTGGCTTGCAGATCGTTCATAGTAACCAGAAACTGCGCTTGCCTGCGGAGCAGCTGAGGTAAAGATCCGCTTATTTCCCCGGCGGACACCAAATTGCAGTACAAGTCGCCGAAACTCGGGCAGACAGCACGCATGGCCGAGGAAAGGCTGCTGCCGTCACGAACATGGGAACGAAGCGAACCCGCTACATTCTTTAAAGCGGAAAGCTCTTTGCGCTTCTCCATCACATGCAGGGCGGGGTCAATCTGCAGCCCGGCATCCAAAAGATCACTCAGTTCTTCGGTAAAACGAATGATCTGTACCCGGGAAAGACGGAATTTGGTGGTTACAGCGGCGCGTTCCGCTACTGCCTGTTTGCGACCGTTTACACCGTCTTTCTCCTCGATCCTGATTGGTTGAAGCCGATCGACGTCGAGTTTTTTGAAGACTTCCGCCCGGCTTTGAGCCGTCAGTTCTCCGCGAACGCGTTTACCTCCTCGGTTCACTGCCTCAAAGACAAATGTAGGCATACTTAGCTCCCTATCACCGCTCACTCCGTGATTGGTAATCGGTGATCGGTGATTGGTGCAATACGCCAGAGCCGGTCAGGCTAAACAAATACATCCTTCTGATCAGACTCATATGACGTTCAAGAAGCGGTATCACCTCCAAAGGCGCGGTTCCGGACTTTCACCAATCACAAATCACCAATCAGCTTTCACCCTCCTCCGCTCACTCCTCGGCCATCTCGAGATCAGAGGCAGTCACTCGGGCCACTTCTTCAATCGTAGTAACACCTTCATACACCTTGGTCCAACCATACTGTCGCAGCGGCACCATTCCTTCCTCGACAGACGCAGCGCGCAAGGCAGAAGCGGCTTTACCCGCGACGATCATGTCCTGAATTTGCGGCGAGACCATACAAATTTCGTAAATAGCAGCTCTGCCTTGGTAGCCCGTGTTGCGGCAAGCATGGCATCCGACCGCAGCGTAGGGGACATGGTCCCTATCGGGAGCGAAACCGACTTTTCGAAAGTATTCAAAGGAGTACTCACCCGGCTGTTTGCACCGCGTACAAAGGACGCGCACCAGTCGTTGAGCGATAAATGCGCGAACTGAACTTGCCACCAAAAACGGTTCGATCCCCATATCCAGCAAACGGGTGATACCTCCGATCGCATCGTTCGTGTGCAACGTGCTAAATACCAAGTGCCCGGTAAGCGCGCCGCGAATGGCGATCTCAGCCGTTTCCCGATCGCGCATTTCTCCCACCATAATCACGTTGGGATCACCTCGAAGAATGCTGCGCAGTCCATTGGCGAACGTCAGATCTATTTCAGGTTTAACCGCGATTTGTATCACCCCGGGAAGCTGATATTCCACCGGGTCCTCCACGGTCACGATGCGCCGTTCCTTGGTGTTTAAGCTGGAGAGAAACGTGTAAAGCGAAGTCGACTTACCGCAACCGGTTGGCCCAGTCACTAGCACGATGCCATTGGGTAGCGACAAGAGATGTTCTATCTTGCGGCGAGAATCGGGATCGAGACCTAAACGATCGAAGGTAAACCGTTCTTGACCTAAAAGCCGGAGACTAACGCTTTCGCCGGTTACCGACGGAATCGTGGCTACGCGGACGTCGATCGGTTGCCCATCCAATTCAAGATTGATACGTCCATCCTGCGGCAACCTGCGCTCGGCAATGTCCAGACGGGCCATCACTTTTAGGCGCGAAATAACGGAAGCTTGCAGTACGCGGATATTCGCCGGAACCGGTACCTCGTGTAGAACACCATCAATCCGGTAGCGAATCCGGAGATCGTCCGCGACCGGCTCCCAATGAATATCCGTTGCCCGTTGCTCTAACGCCTCGCGCAAAATCTGGTTCACAAATTTCACGACGGACGCTTCCGAATCGTCCATATCGATAACGTTAGTCTCCTGACGCAGGTCCGGGCCATCAGCGTCGTTTGCCCGGCCTTCAATGAGCGCCTCAAAGGTTTCCGCGCCGATTCCATAGCCTTGTCTTAGCGCCTGCAAGATCTGGGTCCTGGTCAGCATGTTGTAAACGATCTTCTGATCCAAGGCGGCCGCTAAGGCCTGACGTGCCACCAGATCAAACGGATCATATAGACCAACCCAAACCGTGTTGTTCTCGAGTCTCAGAGGCACGATCTGGTGCCGCAGCGCCACCCGAGCAGGTATTTTTTCGCGCAGGGGCGCAGCCACGGAATTGATTGCCTCTTCCCACCAAGGAATTCCGAGCCAGCCGCTCACTGCTCGCAGGAATTTCGCCTCATCTACGACCCGGGCATCGAGAATAGCGCGGATCAAAGACCTCTGATCCTCGGCGGCTCCGTGCAGGATCTCTTCGCAGGCGCGGACGTCAGTGCAATGACTCTCGCGGGCGATTTTCAACAAATTTTGAATCACAAATAAGAAGTGCCCGGTAGATTAAACCTGTTATCCAGTCATCAGGATACGTCCAATAGATTACCTTACCACACGGTCCCATTTTTGCCCAATTCTGACCTGCTAAGCAAGTAAAACGCTAGGTGCTGGGGACAGGTCGATGAACGGGTGGGATTTCCAGGGGGCCTAGGACGAAAGACTCGGCGAGCGGCGGAGCGCGGATCGCTACCTCTCTTGCGAGGCCTTCTTTGGTAGGGCGAGGCTCCCGAACGTTCTATCGTGTTTACGAAGAAACCACTGTGATGACGCCTCCTGATATTGTTAGGCCGATCGACGCGCCGAGCCGTGGGTATTAGCATTGCAACACCATTTGGTTTTGGCACGAGAAGTGGCGGGATGGATCAGGCGGTCGAGTGATTATCCGCAGCCGCGCTGAATACCCGCGGCTCGGCACGGTTTTTGGCATAGCGAAAACGTTGGGATCGGGTAACACCCGCGGCTTCGTTAACATGATCGGGTCATACAGGGAGCCTCGCCCTACCAAAAGAGAGGTCCACACCCAAAAGAAGACTTCACCTCTGCCTAGCGGTCCCCATAAGCGC
>DASUWQ010000446.1:0-7558 GCA_036378375.1 Chthoniobacterales bacterium | reverse complement strand
TTAACTCCTGAACTCCTGAACTCCTGAACTCCTGAACTCCTGAACTCCTGAACTCCTGAACTCCTGAACTCCTGAACTCCTGAACTCCTGAACTCCTGAACTCCTGAACTCCTTGAACTCCTGAACTCCTTGAACTCCTTGAACTCCTTGTGGATTGTCCCCTGGGCCATGTTAGCTAAACGAATCATTCCTTGCCTCGATGTAACCGAGGGCCGCGTCGTAAAGGGCACAAAATTTGTTCAACTCCGGGATGCAGGTGACCCAGTAGAATGTGCGAAAGAGTACAATCGGCAGGGTGCGGACGAGCTGGTCTTTCTCGATATCACTGCCAGCTCTGATCATCGAAAAACGATGATCGATATGGTAGAGCGCGCCGCCGAACAATGTTTTATGCCGCTGACGGTTGGAGGCGGCATTCGAAGCCTGGGCGACGTCCGCGATATGTTGTTGGCAGGAGCGGACAAAGTGAGCATGAACACCGCGGCGATCCAACGCCCCGAACTGATCGCTGAAGCGGCCGAAGCATTTGGCGTCCAATGCATCGTGGTGGCCATCGACGCCAAGAGGGAGCCGGCTGGCGGCTGGCGGGTCTATACCCATGGAGGACGCAAACCGACCGAGCTCGACGCGGTCGAATGGGCCTCAACCGCGGCCCGCCTTGGCGCCGGAGAAATATTACTTACCAGTATGGATGCAGACGGAACCAAAGATGGTTACGACCTGCAGCTCACCGCAGCAGTCAGCACAGCGGTTACGATCCCCGTTATTGCTAGCGGAGGAGCCGGGCGTTTGGAGCATTTGGAAAGAGTCCTTCGCGAAGGCCACGCAGACGCCGTATTGGCCGCCAGCATATTCCATTTTGGCGAATATTCGGTAGCGGATGCCAAACGGTTTCTTTCGGATCACGGAATTCATGTGCGGGTTTGAGGGAAGTAGCCAGGAGTCAGAATCCAGGAGCCAGGAGGCCTGGGGTAGACGACGAGTCGTGATTCCGAGCAGATATGTTTACGAGACAATCAGGGACGGTATCGAGGTACAATGATTACAGATTTATTGGCTACTTTAACAAGACGTTGTCCTCCGGCAGGACGCCAGCTTGCCCAGCTTCTCCTGGCTTCTGGATTCTGACTCCTGACTCCTTTGGATTTTGTGAACTCCGCTATTTGGGAACTTTCGCCGGCCCTGCAAAACAGCGACCTCGTCACGCGCGCGGGTGAGCTTCGGCTACCGGTTTCGATTGTTCGGCTGCTGGAGCGCAGAGGGTTTCAAGACACTGCTGCAATCAGCAGTTTTCTCTGGCCGCGGCTCCGCGAGCTGTCTGATCCCTTCCTCCTGGCCGGTGTGAGGCCGGCTGTCGAACGGATTTTTCGGGCGGTGGATCGGCACGAACGGATTGTTCTTTACGGAGATTACGACGTCGACGGCATTACGTCGATAACACTTCTCGCCCGTGTGTTGAGGGCCTATGGTACCGCGCCGGCCCTGTTTCTGCCCATGCGCGTCGAGGAAGGGTATGGTTTGACCGCGGACGGCGTTGCCCGGTGTCTCCAAACGCATCAACCTCAATTACTGATCGCGTTGGATTGCGGCACCTCTTCGGCTGAACGCATCGCCGAGATTGAAGCAGCGGGCGTCGATGTGCTGGTAATCGACCATCATGAGGTTCAACACTCCATCCCTCGGTGCCGGGCTTTCATTAATCCGAAGACTGGGGCTGACCACAGATATTTCTGTACGGTCGGTTTGGTATTCAAGTTATGCCACGCCTTACTTAAGGAGCGACGCCTAGCGGATTTGGATTTAAAGCAGTACCTCGATCTGGTTGCCATTGGCACCATTGCCGATCTCGTTCCGTTGGTCGCCGAAAATCGGGCACTCGTTTACCACGGACTCAAACAGCTAGAGACCACCCAATGGATTGGTGTCAAAGCTCTGATGCGCGTCGCCGGAATCAATCCCCCGGTCCGGCCGGATGATGTGGGTTTCCGGCTTGGGCCCCGGCTCAATGCTGCCGGGCGGATTGGCTTGGCGGAGGCCGCGCTGAACTTGCTGATGACCTCCGACGACGCGGTTGCTAGCAGTCTGGCCGCAGAGCTTGATCAACAGAATCGGGCTCGCCAGCAGGTGGAACAGCAAACGTTCGAGGCTGCTTGCCGGGCTCTAGAACAAGATCCCGATTTCGCGTCTCATTGTGCAATCGTGGTGGGTGAAACCGGCTGGCATCCAGGCGTGGTGGGAATCGTAGCAGCGCGTCTAGTTCGCCAGTACTACCGGCCGGCTCTGGTTATCGGGTTTGATGAAGGTGGGATCGGCAAGGGTAGCGGCCGCAGCATCCCAGGCTTTTCGTTGGTCCAAGCTCTGGACGGTTGTTGCCATGCGCTGACCCAATATGGCGGCCACGAAATGGCAGCCGGATTTTCCTTGCCCTCCGAACAACTTCCAGTATTTGCCGGTGCGTTCAGAGCATTTGCTAAGAAGACGCTTAGCCGGGAACAGCTGTCACCAAAGCTGCGAATTGACGCGCTGATTACGGGGAATGAGCTCAACTACGATTTTCTCGTTGCCCATGAACTACTTCAACCTTTTGGGCTCGGAAATTGGCAACCGCTGTTGCTGCTGCAACGCGCGGAACCAACCGGGGAACTCAAGATCTTGAAAGAAAAACATCGGGTCTTCGGGCTGCGGCACGGTGGCCGTCTGTTGCGCGCCATCGAGTTTAATTTCAGTGCGCCGCTCCCGGCGCCACCCTGGGATATCGCGTTTTATCTGGAGCCAGCAGTTTTCCGGGACCAGATCCAAATTCAGCTTCGGGTAGAGGGAATCAGACCGTCAGGGGCGGGATAAGGGCGTCCACCAAAATCGTCCTCGTGCTCGTACTCGTACTCGGTGCGGGACAGCAAAAAGGGGGAAAGAGATGGAAATCATGAGATCTACCAAGACATAACCTTCTCGCGTCGAAGCCTTTGCTAAGGCGGATCCCGTTCGTGTGCCGCCGAGATCTGTTGAGCACGAGGACGAGCCCGAGCACGATAAAGCCCTATCGCGCGACGCCGGATGGCGATTCCCTGTGGAGCTGCGCACCGACAAAATCGATCAATTGCTGTGGTAAGAATGGCTTTCGCAGCAGCAGCTGTTTCTCGGCCATCATCGCTGCACGATCATCTGTCTCTGACAATGCACCGGTGATAAACACGACAGGCAGAGCGGGGTCGAGCTGCTGAATCCTCTTTGCCAGGTCTTGTCCGTCTATGGATCCGGGCATGACGATATCAGTGAGTACGAGCTCGATCTCGGTTTGGTGCCGTTGCACGATCTTCCAGGCTTCCTCCACGGTGGTTGCGGTAATGACTCGATAGTTCGCCACCTGCAGGACATGTTCGATGTACTGCAGAATAGACAGTTCGTCGTCGGCTACTAGGATGAGTGGCTTACCCGAATTTTCGCCGCAATCGGATTCGACCGTAGGTTCCATAATTTCAAGAAATTTGTCAGATCTATTTTCCACGAATAATTGTGGAAAATATAGCACTTTCTTTCGGTTAACACCCGCTCCGTTGCGGTCCTCGGATGATTTTCGGCCCCCAAAGAGCTCCCTTATCAATACTTCCGCGAACTCAGCCGGAACCGCTACCTTTTTTCCTCCGGGGCCCGCGAGGCGCTTATCTTTGTGACCGGCGCCTCGGTCGAAGTTAGTGTGGGTATCCGCAACGCCGCCGCGTAGAAGTTGAAGACGGGCCGGCTACGGAACATCAGGTTGTGCGCTTGGGCTAGGGTTCCGACCGTTCGCAAACCCATCCCGTTTCCCGTTTCGTCATGGGCCTTGGCTCGTATCTGATTTAGAACAATCAAAGTTACTGCACCGTTGCTCGCGTGCGATCGCAGCCGGATCTCACCTAGCCCGTGGGAAATCGCGTTTGAGAACAAATTGTGGAGGATCAATCCGAAAAGCTTCTCATCCAGCTCGGCTTCTAACTCTGTTGACAGATCAATGGAAAGCTCGCGCTGTTGCCTCACGGCCAGAAGGTGATAATGAGTCGAGATTTCTTGCACTAACGCGGCAATGTTATGTCTTGTTTTGACAGGCTTAATTCTGTGGCCCGCCACTTTCGCTAGGTAAAGGGCGGTTTCGACGTATTCCGTCAGCCGACGGATCTGCGCCGTCATCACCTCGAGAAACTGTGGATCGAGTCGCTTGGCCTCATAGTCGAGCTGTAGCTGAAGCAGAGTGAGGGGACCCCGCAGTTCATGAGCGACCCGGGCGGAGTACTGATCCAAACGAGTCCGGTTGTCTCTAAAGATTCTGAGCAGATCATTAATTTCGGCAACCAGCATTTGATACTCGCGATCACGGTTCACAGAGGCTACCTCCGGAAATCCTGCGCTTGATACTCGCCGTTCCGCCAAGGAGGAGGCGAGTTGTTCGACGGAGCGATTGATCCGGCGGCTAATGATCCAGACTGGTAGAACGATCGCTGCAGCGGTCACCGCAACAGACCCTATCCAGATTTTCAGCATTTCTGGCTTGAATAGCGCCCACTGGTCCGCGCTTTGACTAAGGCAAAGCCAAACAATACCCAAAGAGATACCGATGCCGATCCCAGCGGCTGCCAAGCAGGCCAGACTGACAGCTATTTTGGTGGATCTCATCGCTGAAGACAGAATTCACCACAAAGACACGAAGGCCACAAAGAAGAATCTAACACAAGGTTTTTCGGTTTTGTTCTTTGTGGCCTTCGTGTCTTTGTGGTGGATTCTGTCTACTAAATCGGTGTTTCGCCTTTGGTTGAGCGCAGACGAATCGTTTTGTGAGCGAGATCGTGGTAAGCCTCGATCATACGCACCGTGCGGCTCCGAGCACGCATCAGAATGGAATGCGTGACCGCGGTATGACCATGCACCTGGACCCCGCGCAACAAAGGATTATCACTAATCCCTGTGGCGCAGAAGATAATATTATCCCCTTGGGCGAGGTCATTCGCATAAAACACCTTGCCTAATTCGTTACGATACCCGGCTTTTATCACCGCTTCCTCTTCCTCGGTGTCTCGGGGCCACATAACGGTCTGCAGGTCACCGCCTAGACAGCGAATGGCGGCTGCGGCCAGTACCGCTTCTGGGGCGCCACCAATCCCGACGTAAAGATCCACCCCGCTGTCTGCGATCGAGGGTGCGATGGCGGCAGTGATGTCACCATCCGAAATCATACGCACCATGGCGCCAGTGGAGCGAACGGCTTCGACCAGTTTCTGATGACGGGGCCGATCCAAGATTACGACCGCCAGATCCTGAACCCGTTTGCGAAGGGCCTTAGCGACCAGCGGAATGATCTCTTCGATCGGATTCAAAATTGAGACGGTCTCGATCCCAGTCCGTTGCATGTAGCGCACTACCCTCAAACCGTAGGCCAGCTTCATCATATAGAACGTCGGAACGTCTTTCATCGAAAGCCCGATATCGTGCTCAGGAGAAGCTGCCGCTATACAGCAAATAGAACCCGGTAACCCTTTTGAAACGTTGGTGGTGCCATCAATCGGATCCAGCGCCAGATCGAACTTGTGACTGCCGGGCGACCAGGTCCCCAGGTGCTCTCCCTTAAAGATCCCAGGGGCATTATCCTTGATCCCTTCCCCAATCACCACTTCTCCGCAAATGTTCATGAGGTCGAACATCCCCCGGATGGCGTCGCAGGCCGCTGCGTCGGCCTTCTCCTTTTCGCCTCGTCCTATCCACGGCAGCGTATTTAAAGCGGCGGCCTCAGTCGCTCTCAGAAAATCGATCTCAATGATGCGTTCGTAGTCTTCGTACGGTTGCTGGTAAGAGCGCATGGAAAGACAAAATAGCCGATAGCCAATAGCCGATACCCAATAATAGTAGATCCCTTGGCTATTGGCTATTGGCTATTGGCTATTCCATTTCTCTGTCATCTGTCATTTGTCATTCTCAAGAAACTGTGGTTTGCAGATGGGGTGAATCCCACGCGCGTTATCTTTTGGAACGAATACATTCACGAAAAAAAGGACCCGGCTGTCGCTTCCGTCTATCCGAAAGGAATCCATTCGGAGTTAGCGGCTGCCTTTGCTCATGATTCCCAGCTGATCTGCGAAACTGCGACTTTGGAGGAAAAAGAGCACGGTCTCTCGGTTGACCGATTAGACGCCACCGACGTCCTGGTCTGGTGGGGGCACCTCGCTCACAAACAGGTTGAAGATGAGATCGTGGAGCGGGTCAAAAAGCGGGTTTTGGAAGGGATGGGACTTGTCGTGCTCCATTCGGGGCACTACTCCAAAATCTTTCAGCGATTGCTCGGAACCACTTGTTCACTTGGCTGGCGCGAAGCCGGCGAAAAAGAGCGGGTCTGGGTTTGCCAGCCAGGGCACCCTATTGCGAGGGATCTTCCGGCGTACTTTGAGATCCCACATGAAGAGATGTACTCGGAACCGTTTGGTATCCCTAATCCGGACGAGTTAGTCTTTATTTCCTGGTTCCAAGGCGGCGAGGTCTTTCGATCGGGTTGTTGTTGGCGGCGCGGCGCCGGGAAAATCTTCTATTTCCGGCCGGGCCACGAGACATTTCCGACCTACCGGCAGCCGGAGGTCTTGCAAGTGATCAGAAACGGCATTGGCTGGGCTACGCCGGATCGGCCACGCTGGATCGATGCGTGCCCCAATATCAGGGTTTCGCCGGAGGGCATTCGGCAGGAACGTTAACGTTCCTGCATAACAAATGACAAAATGACAAATGACAGATCTGGCGAGGCCCTCCGGTAATGCCGAAGGGAAATTTGTCATCTGTTATTTGTCATTTGTCATTCTCAACGTCTGAACAGCCAGCTTAATAAAGTGAGGATGACGCTGATCAGGATACAGGTCACTAGGGGGAAATAGAACGAAAAGTTCCCTTTTTGGACCGAGATATCTCCCGGGAGACGCCCCACCCAACCAAACCAGCCGGGGAACCTCCATAAGAGCGCGCCTCCGATCGCTAGGATGATCCCGACGATCATCACGATTCTGCCAATATCCTGCATCCAAGGAAAATAAAGAGAAGGAGTTCAGAAGTTCAAGGAGTTGCAGGAGTTCAGGAGCCGGCTATCGAGGACCGCTGGGTTATCTCGACTCTCGGTGGCATAGGAGCCTCCAAGCTTGCAATTTTTTGCGTCACCCACCCTGAACTCCTGAACTCCTGAACTCCTGAACTCCTGAACTCCTTGAACTCCTTGAACTCCTGAGCCGCCCCGCTACCTTCGTGCCGCCTATGTGGCTCGCGTTCTACGTTCATCACCTCGACCCATTTCTGGTGCGTTTCTATGGAGATATCGGTATCCGTTGGTATGGCACTGCGTATCTGGCGGGCTTCGTCGCTGCTTTTTTTCTCTTGAAATTGCTCGCTCGGAAAGGCTACGGGCCTCTCCGCGAGGCTCAAGTAGCCGACTTTGTCTTTTTCGCCGCCGTTTTCGGCGTTCTGGTCGGGGGACGACTCGGTTACGTTCTGTTTTATCGGCCTCAGATGATCCTTCATCCACTGGAGATATTCCAGGTTTGGGACGGAGGGATGGCCA
>DASUWQ010000445.1:0-4098 GCA_036378375.1 Chthoniobacterales bacterium | reverse complement strand
GGGAGGCATCGTCTGGATCATCGATTACATCGGCTGGCAAAGTAATACTCCCGCCGTCTTAGACGCTTACGATGCCGCCAACGTTGGAACGTTGCTGTTCAGCAGTCCGGCTAACGGCGCGGGCGCTGCCGGTCCTGCCATAAAGTTTACCGTGCCAACGGTGGCGAACGGCAGGGTTTACGTCGGAACGCAATTCTCCTTAACCGTGTTCGGGCTGCTCCCGAACTAACGCCGAGCGACGGCAGCTTTATTGCCTGACAGCGACGAACGGTGATGACGCTGCGTCCTCGTCGACTTTCGATTCCGCGGCATCAGCTGCCCTCGAGGAGGTAACATTACCGCCCAATCGTGCCCGGCAGACCCTGGGGAAGAAGGGGTAGTCTGAACTGTGGAAAGAATTTTCCCGGTCGCGGAGCCTTGTCGCGGCAATCTGCCCTTGAAGCAATTCACCTCGTTTGCGGCCGCCTCGTGCCACCCATAAAGTACTGACAATAATGTACTTACAATCAGAGCGCGCATCGTCCCGGTTGGGTGCCATCCGCCGGCAGGCGTTGCTCGGTCACCAATTTGCTCCCCTGTCCCGTGCAATTACCTGCCGATCGACAGCAGGGTCTTGGAAGTCCTGGGAGGACGTTTCGCTATGAAAGCGGTGATTTTGGCAGGAGGCTTCGGCTCCAGGTTAAGTGAAGAAACTCTTGTCAAGCCCAAGCCAATGGTCGAGATTGGCGGCAAGCCGATCCTTTGGCACATCATGAAGTTGTATTCCTTCCACGGAATCAACGACTTTATTATCTGCTGCGGATACAAGGGATATTTAATCAAAGAATACTTCACCAGCTATTTCCTTCATATGTGTGATCTCACTTTGGAGCTTAGAAGCAATAAGATGGAGTTCCTAAGCAATGGCGTGGAACCTTGGAAGGTCACGCTCATCGACACCGGTGAAACCACGATGACCGGCGGACGACTGAAGCGTGTGCGCCAACACATTGGCAACGAGACATTTTGCTTTACTTATGGGGATGGCGTCAGTGATCTAGACCTCCGAAGCCTGGTAACCTTTCACCGCGAGCAGGGCGGGCTGGCTACTTTGACCGCCGTGCAACCCGCGGGGAGATTTGGTGCATTCAGCTTGGATCATGAGCAGTGCGTGATTTCCAGTTTCAAGGAAAAACCGGAGGGAGGCTCTGGCTGGATCAACGGCGGCTTCTTCGTTCTTGAACCCGAGGCAATCGATTATATCGACGGCGATTCAACGGTCTGGGAGCGCGAGCCGATGGAAATGTTGGCGCAAGAGGGAAAGCTTCGCGCATTTCGCCATCGGGGTTTTTGGCAAAGTATGGACACCCTCCGCGACAAGATGCTCTTGGAAGACCTTTGGACTTCGGGCAAACGACCGTGGAAGGTGTGGTAACCCTGGAACCGGCTTTAGCCTTGTCGAATTTCATCGTATTACATCATTCAGCCACCAGAAACCTTCCGTAACAACCCTCTACGCCTCACCGTGATGCTCCGCCCTGCCGGCGCAGACTCGTTGCCCTGCATAGCATAGTGTCAACGCCCGCTCGGCTCACCTGCCCTGCTTCGCTCTATTAACCGAATGACTGGCTCAGTGTGAACACAATGTCCCCAATTTCACTGGGCATGATCGTTTTGGATACGAACTCCGAGCCGAGGGTTGTGTCCGCCCTGCTTGGCATAGTGGCATCTGCTCATGCAAATCGCTCTAACGGCACGGAGCCGATCGTTGCAAGTTTTACGCGATTGAGTTTCTGCCTAGGCGGCGGTAAAACGCGACGAACACATGGGATCTTCGTTGTCGGGCAGAGTAAAACCGGGAGCGGTGGCCTAATTCAAAAAGCGCCTTCGCCACTGAGGACCGCACGCGGAGTCGCCATCAGAATCTTCAAATCGAGCCAAAGTGACCACGATTGCGTGTATCGCAAGTCCAGTCGAACCATGTCATCGAAACACGTACGGCTTCTGCCGCTGACCTGCCATAGCCCAGTAACCCCGGGCCTGACTTCCAGGACTCTTCGGCGATGCCAGATATCATAGATTTCAAATTCGTATGGCAGGGGAGGGCGTGGTCCAACGAGGGACATCTCTCCTATCAAGACATTCCAAAGTTGTGGAAGTTCGTCGAGACTGGTCTTTCTGAGAAGTCTGCCGACGGGTGTCACACGCGGATCTTCCTTAATCTTGTAGACGACTGTCTGAGCTTCCCCGGCATCGATTCTGTGCGCTTGCCCCGATATGTAGCGCTGAATGTAATCCTTGTGAATCTTGGGGTCATTATTTGTATACATCGTTCGAAACTTCAGAAATGGGAAGCGCCGTCCGAGTTGTCCAAGTCGCTCCTGTCGAAAAATCGTGGGGCCTTTGGATGTTAATTTGACTAGAAGAGCGATCGCCGCGAACAAAGGACTGAGCAGGATCAGTAGCGACGCACTGCCCGTAATATCGATAAGTCTTTTTGCCGTTTGGGAGGTTCGCTTTTTTGATCGGCTCGGTGAGAGCTCCGGGTAGAGTTTGAAGTCCGCCACAGGATCAGTTCCGTTTCCACCGTGGCTCTCTGGAAAGAGATGGGCGGTAATGGCCAATCTCGATGTCCACTCGCCGCTCAACTCAGCACGCAGTGCCTTTATGACTTTAGAGCGCAGGACCTCGGTGATGGGACTTCCACATCCGAGGCTGATTTCGGTGAAGATCACACCTAGAATAACTCCGTCTTCGTACCAGCCGACAAGATCGGTTTGCCGGGTCGACTTCAAAATCACCGACGTGACCGACCCCATCACTTTCTTCGCGATTGTGGCTTCCGGGAGTGCCGTGGCATCCAGCAGCATGAGGACGAACGGCTTACGAGAGCGCTCCGACCGGCGACGCTCCAGCAGCAACATGTCGTGAAAAGCTTCCTCTTCGAAAAACGCCGCCCCCTTCTCGCTAGTGGAGCTTAAACTGAATGGGGTTTTACGAGGTCTTGAATGGAATGAACCTGGATCTGCCGCCGCTGCGATTCTGGTGTCGTTATTTCCCATGTCCCTCAAATCCCAGCTCAAAAGATTTTGTAAGCAAGATCAGCCAGGAGCCAAGTGCGACTCTGAAGAGCACCAGCAATCTTGGGCTAGGCGAGTGCGCCTTGCAGCAATCCCGGCGTCACGAGTGAGCCAAAATCGCTCGATCGCGACGCCTGAACTGGGCCGACGCTGGACCGATCGATCTCTAGGGCCACGGACCGCTTGAGCAGGGATACCGATACCACTATCCGCCTGCTTCCCTTGAAACTAACCAGAATCCCTTCCAGACCACTCAGGGCTCCGTCCTCGATCCGGATACTTTGACCGACTTCCAGATACGGCCAAGGCTCAGGCTGGAATCCGCAGGAAACTACCCTTTGGATGGCCGAAATCTCGGAATCTTCGATCGCTATAGGAGTGCGGCCCCTTCCGACGACCGCGATGACGCCAGGCGTGACGAGAATGGGAAGTCGATTGACAGCGTCGAATTGACAGAAAACGTATCCTGAAAAAAGTGGCTTGGCTATTTCCTTGGACCTGCCGCTCCGCCGCTCTTTCGTCTTAATCGACGGCAGAAAGGTCCGATATCCCTTGCCAGCCAGCAAAGTAGCGGTAGAGTCCTCCCAGCGGGTCCGCACTTGAAGGGCATACCACCGGTCAGCGTTACTTGGGATGTCCATAGCGTAGGGTTGTCGCAATCGCCCTGCCAGACGGCGGCTCTGGGGGAGTGGGCGCCCTCCGACAGATATCTGCTCAACCCTATGATAATAGGTGCTTTATACGACGATAGGCGAACCAGGCCCTGTCCCAGCTGATGGTCAGAGTCCTTGCAAGGTCGAATGATGAAAATAGTTACCACCATGTGCCCCTCCGCTTCCAAGGTAGTTGGGAACCCCAAATCTTGGCACCTCCCGCTTTAACTTACTCATTTTTAAAGGCTTATACCGCCAATGAAGGCTCCACCAAAGACAATGAGCTATAATCCGGCGTCATTGGCAGGAATCACAGCGAATCAAAAATCGGCGATTCAAATGCTCGCTGATTTCTAGGATTACCGCGAAGCACAACCTGGCGCGGA
>DASUWQ010000444.1:0-2896 GCA_036378375.1 Chthoniobacterales bacterium | reverse complement strand
CCGTATGGTTTGACCAAGGGACAGGGCTCTCTCGACGCCGCTAGATTTTGTTAGTCCTTAAAGCGCGCCGAGCCGTGCACTACGGTTCGGCAGCTTTTAGTCGTTGCACACGTTGGGTTTAGCGGCGGCATTTCCGCTGCTGAACTTCGAAGGCCGCTCTAGGAGCCTCGCCCTACCAAGTCTCGCTCTTTTGACAGAACTCGCCGCCTCATCGAGAATCACGATCTTGATCAAGGCTCCAGAACTTCGATCGCAGGAGGATGTCCTGCGCAGGCCGCTCTCAGAATGGTTCCTGTTACTGATGCTAGCGGCGCTCCAATTCACGGTTGCCGTCGATTTTGTCATCATGATGCCGCTCGGTCCGCAGCTGATGCGGATCTTCGACATCAATACTCCTGCATTCAATCTAGCGGTTGCGGCTTATGCCGGCGCCGCGGGAGTGGCAGGGATCTGCGCTGCGCTTTTCCTGGACCGATTCGATCGGAAAATGGCCCTTTTGACGATCTATGGCGGGTTCACGATCGGCACATTGTTTTGTGGGCTAGCACCCACTTACGGAACTTTAGTCTTTGCGCGGGCATTGGCTGGATGTTTTGGAGGGATTGTTGGGGGAATCAGCCTGGCGATAGTCGGAGACCTGGTTCCGGAAGCCCGCCGAGCTTCGGCCATGGGGACCGTTATGTCGGCCTTCTCTGTTGCTCAAGTAGCCGGTATCCCTTTGGGGCTTTATCTCGCGGATACGCTGAGTTGGCATGTTCCGTTTGTCGCCTTGGCTGGATTGAGTGCCGTGGTTTGGGTTTGCGCGTTCATCCAGTTGCCAAAAGTTCGTGCACATCTGGCGCTAAGCCGCTCGGAAACAGCGGTTCACCGGTTTGCCGCTATTTTGTTTAACGGTGATCATCTACGGGCCCTGGCTTTGATGGCAGTCATCACCATCGGTGGATTCATGATCATTCCCGATCTTGCAAATTACTTGGTGAACAACGTGGGGCTTAGCGCCGCGGAACTCCGGTGGGTCTATCTTGTTGGTGGTTTTGCCACTCTGTTCACCATGAACGGGGTCGGCAGGTTAGCCGATCGGTTCGGCCGGATGAGATTATTCGGCATCATGATGGTGTGTTCAATGGTAGCGGCACTTCTCATCACCCATTTGCCGGTGGTCCCGGCAGCCGTTGCGGTTGCGGTTTCAACGCTTTTCATGGTTTGTATGACGGGCCGGTTTGTGCCAGCGATCACGATGATCACCAGCAGTGTTACCCCGGCGCATCGCGGCGGGTTTATGAGCATCAACTCGTCTGTGGCTCAGTTCAGCAGTGCGGTTGCCGCGGCGGGGGCCGGTTTGATCATCCGTGACGGCTCTAACCATCAGCTACTCGGATTCGGTCTGGTCGGCTGGATTTACCTCGGCTGGGCTATCATTGGGCTGTGGTTCGGTGGGCGAGTCCGGGGCGCATTAGGCGGGCAGCAAGAAGTGCCGGTGGGTGAAGCAGCTTGAGGACGAGCGCCTGCTCGGTCCTTGGAGGAGCCAGGAGTCAGAATCCAGGAGTCAGGAGGTCTGGGGCATCTAGGCGTCCTGATTGGTGATACCGATCTCAAGAATCCTAAAGAAGTCCTTAATTATAATAACGTATTTACATAACGTTATTATAACCAGTATTTAACACTGAGCATGAAAGCGAAAACGTTTGAAGATCTTTTAGTCTGGAAGAAAGCGCACGCTTACGTGCTGGAAATCTATCGAATCACCAAGCAGTTTCCAAAGAGTGAGATCTTTGGGCTTACTGCTCAGATGCGCCGAGCGGCCGTCTCTATCCCCGCGAATATCGCCGAGGGGTTCAAGAAAAGAACGCCACGGGAGAAGATCCGGATCTTAAACATATCTCAGGGCTCGCTAGAGGAATCCAGGTATTACTTAATTCTGGCCGAGGACTTGGACTATGCGAACACCGCGGTTTTGCTGCCAAAACTCGAAGAAGTCTCAAGAATGCTTGAGGCCTACATACGCGTCATTGAAACCAATCACCAGATTGTTCGCGGGTAGCCTTTTCTCTCCTTTAGGTCCATCGAGCGGGGGTCCGGTGCTGTTTAGCTACAAAACGGCTCCTTTGCCGGGAACCGTTGTAATACGCAAGACCTCCTGACTCCTGGATTCTGGCTCCTGACTCCTCTGTGAACGAGCAGGCGCTCGTCTTCAAAGATCCAACAACACTTCAATCGTCGGGGATCCCTCCCTTAACGATTGGATTTCTTCGCCGAATCGACTGAAATGACTGCTTTCAAAATGCGATGTCAGGGCCCCAAAGTCTTGCCAGGCCTCAAGTAAAACGTATTGCAAAGGATCCTGCGGATCCCAGAAGAATCGATAGAAAATATTGCCAGGTTCTTTCTGCGTCGCTTCTTGAGCCGCTCGCGCGGCGTCGATAAACGCTGCTCTTTTGCCTTCGATAATCTTGGCTTTAAACAACAATCCAAATGGAACCGTCTCATTTGGTAGTTGTCCACGAATCTGTGACAACAGAGGATTCATGCCTTCTCCTCCGCCATAGCGGACGGAATAGCAATCGCAGATTCGAGGCTTGTCCGACGTAGCTTTGCATATGTCAGATGCGAGTTCTGTAAGTAGCGAAGTCGGGAGTTCGAGGGTGGCGCGCCCAGCGGAATTGCAAGAAAAAACAAGGTTATCGATGGCCGCACGTAAGAGTTGCCCAGCGCTTTCGATAATGATCTCCTGAACTCCTGTAACTCCTTGAACTCCTGAACTCCTTTGAAATTACCGAAGCTTCTATTTGGCGTGGCGACGGCAGATCATCAAGCCGAGGACTTTGATCCAGCCCTACCGGATTTCCGGGATGAATGGGAACGGTTAACGGGCCAAACTTTACGGGGAAAAGCGACC
>DASUWQ010000443.1:0-4224 GCA_036378375.1 Chthoniobacterales bacterium | reverse complement strand
ATATCGAACCTGTGACCGAATTTTTCCAGGGTCCGTTTGGTTCCGATCAGATCCGTTAAGGGAGGCACCGGTTGGATGAACTGTCCGATGGCCAGTTTCCCAACTGGAATGATCAGTTCAGGCAACAAGAGCCTAATTTCTGCAGCTAACCATTCGCTGCAGTTGGCTACCTCTTCCTTGGACGGCACCCGATCACCGCCTGCCTCGGTTTTGCCAGGGAAACAACGGCATACTGCTGCCATGTAGACAGTCGACCGGAAACACTCCTCGTCGACATTGAGACTCTCAGTGAACCATTTGAACATGGTCTTGCCTGCCGTCCACGCGAAAGGCTTCCCCAAGATCGGTTCTTTTACTCCGGGCGCTTGACCTACCAGTATGACTCGGCTAATCACCGCTCCACCGCTGACTGGTCCGGAAACCATGTTCGGACACCGGTGACAGGTCCGTAGTGCGGCTACATGTCGATTCAAACGATTAGTTATGGCTGCCATTAATCCAGATTTGCGGCGATATTCAAACAGTGTGACGATATGCGCCGGGATTGCAAAGCTGCTTGCGCGATCTTCCGGCCGGTGCATAACATGGTCGCGCCGTAGCCTAACGAACGCGGCACACGGTTACGACCAAGCTTAGCGAAGGCGGAACATGCAGCCCACAACGAGGAGAATATCATTTTGGAGCTCGACGATATCAAAGCCATCATCGATTTGATGAAAAAGAACGATCTGGCTGTTTTTAAGCTGGAGCGTGACGGGTTCAAGATCGAGCTGGAAGCTCATCGATCACCTTCCCCTGCCATCGTTCTACCGCATAGCATCGCCGCCAGTGGACCGCTGCCACATGCCGGTCCTCTGCCAGCGAATGTGACTGAAAACCCTGCGGCAACGAGTGGGTCGACACAGTTTAAGGAGATCGTGTCGCCTATGGTCGGGACCTTCTATCGGGCGTCGTCGCCCGATTCTGCCCCGTATGTGGAAGTCGGGCAAGAGATCAACGAAGAATCACTGGTCTGTATCATCGAAGCCATGAAGGTCATGAATGAGATAAAAGCCGAGATCAAAGGCGTCATTGTCGAGATTTTGGTCGAGAATGGCACTCCGGTACAATTTGGCCAACCGTTGATCCGCGTTAAGTAGCGTGTTTAGCAAAGTCCTTATCGCTAACCGGGGCGAGATCGCGCTCCGCATTATTCGCGCCTGCAAAGAACTCGGCGTCGCTACCGTCGCCATCTATTCCGAGGCCGACGTCGATTCGTTACACGTGCAATTGGCCGACGAAGCCGTGTGTATTGGTCCGGCCCAAAGCGCGGAAAGCTATCTGAAGATCGATCGGATCATCAGTGCGGCCGAGATCACTGATGTCGATGCGATTCATCCCGGATATGGGTTCCTGGCCGAGAACGCCCATTTCGCTGAAGTTTGCGCGAGTTGTAACATTAAGTTTATCGGGCCTTCGCCGGGGGCTATCCGCACCATGGGAGATAAGAATGCCGCTCGCGAACAGGCTCGGAAAGCCGGCGTTCCGGTTTGTCCAGGTAGTGACGACATCGTCCATTCAGAAAAGAGTGCGCTACAGATTGCGAAAAAAATCGGCTATCCGGTGATGCTCAAAGCCGTGGCTGGAGGCGGCGGTCGCGGCATGCGCCCGGCACACAACGACGGCAGCTTGATCCAAGCCTTTCACGCAGCCAGGACGGAGGCTGAGAAGGCTTTCGGCAATGGTGACGTTTATATCGAGAAATTGATCGAGCATCCGCACCATATTGAGTTTCAGGTCATCGGCGATAGCCATGGCCGTCTGGTGCACCTTGGGGAACGCGATTGCTCGATCCAGCGGCGGAACCAGAAGATCGTAGAAGAGTGTCCTTCCCAGCTGTTGGACGCCGATCTCCGGAAGCGGATGGGTCAATGTTCGGTCGAGCTGGCAAGCTCAGTCGGCTATGAAAATGCTGGTACCATAGAATACCTGGTCGACAAGCGCGGTAATTTTTACTTCATGGAAATGAACACGCGAATCCAGGTAGAACATCCGGTGACCGAAGAAGTTTACGGATGCGACTTGGTTCGCGAACAAATCCAGATTGCTGCTGGTGAGCATCTCTCCCAGCACGTGGCCGAGGCTCGGCCGCGCAGCCACGCGATTGAGTGCCGGATCAATGCGGAAGATCCGGATAATAATTTTCAGCCCTCGCCTGGGATCATTGATCTTTACTATGCTCCCGGCGGCCGGGGTGTTCGGATCGATTCACACGTTTACTCGAAATATACGGTCCCGCCTTATTACGATTCTATGATCGCGAAGCTGATCTGTGTCGGCTCGACGCGATACTCAACGGTTCGCCGGATGGCCCGAGCTTTGAGTGAGTACCTGATCACCGGCATTAAGACCACCATTCCGTTTCATGTGAAAATCATGCAGGACGCAGCTTTTCTCCGCGGCGAGTTCGACACCAGTTTTGTGGAGAGGCTTGTCGGCATGAAGCACCTGGATATATCGAAGTAGAAAGCCAAAATTTTACCACAGAGACACAGAGTTCACGGAGACGGACTTTTATCGATCCCTCTCTACAATTTTGTCTTAGCTTCGTGCTCTCTGTGTCTCTGTGGTGAATACCCGTCTGGTTAGGTAGATTCATCAGTAGTGAACGCATTAGAACATTGTTTCGTATACGGGATTCTCGACCTTGGGTACGTCAAACCAGAGGCAGTCACCGAGATGACAAAGAAATTGGTTCGGGGTGGCATTGACCTGCTGCAGCTACGTGCCAAGGAGTTTCCTTTGGATGAAGTCCGCCGGATCGCCCAACTAATGGTGGCCATTACCCAGCCTGCCGGTGTTCCATTTATTCTGAATGATTATCCTCAGCTACTAGCGGATGTGCCCGCGGAAGGCTGCCATCTTGGCCAAGGCGATGGTAGTATCGCGGACGCGCGTCGGGTAGCCGGGCGACAAGTCGTTGTTGGCCGATCGACTCATTCTATCGAGCAAGCAGTCGCCGCTGAAAAAGAAGGCGCTGACTACATCGGTTATGGACCTCTTTTCCCCACCCCCACCAAGCCGGATGCAGCCGCCATCGGGTTATCCAGCCTGCGTAAAGTTCACGCTCAAGTCCGGATTCCGATTTTCTGTATCGGCGGGATAAAAGAAAGCAATCTGCGCAAAGTGACCGACGCCGGAGCCGAACGCGTCTGTGTCGTATCCGATCTCCTGACCGCCCCCGATCCGTACGCCAAGGTAAGAGCCATCAAAGCGGATCTTTGAGAGGGGCTATAGAGCCGGGAACGATTAAAGGTCTGTCTCACCATGGGCTCCGGGAACGGATGGGACTTATAGGACCTATATGACCAATAGGACGACCAATATATAGGTCCATTGGTCCTATAAGTCCTATCCGTTGTCCGGCCCTGGCGCTTCCCCTCCAGAAAAACCGCTAGCATTGCTGTCGCTCCTGCTCCACTAATTGACCCTTATGCCAGTCTTAATCGTTGGTTCTATAGCTCTGGACGACATAAAAACTCAGACTGAGAAACGACTCGACCTGTTGGGTGGTTCGGCTTCTTACGCATCGGTCGCCGCCAGCTTTTTTGATCAGGTCAACCTGGTGGGCATCGTCGGGTCCGATTTTCCTAAAGCCCACCTGGACCTTTTTCGTCAGCGCCGGATCGATCTCACCGGTCTACAAATCGTAGACGGCAAAACGTTCCGTTGGGGCGGCGAGTATGAAGCCGACATGAACAAGCGGCAAACGTTGTATACCGAGTTGAACGTATTTGAGACGTTTACGCCGAGTTTGCCTCCGGCTTACCGGGCGACCTCGATCATCTTGCTCGGCAACATCGGCCCAAACCTGCAAAACCATGTACTGGACCAGGTTGAGCATCGCGAATTTGTGGTCGCCGATACCATGGACTTGTGGATCACGACGACGCGCCCAGAACTATTGAAACTACTTAAACGGATCGATCTTCTGGTTCTGAACGACGGCGAAGCCCGGCAATTGACCGAGGATGACAACCTGGTGCGAGCCGCCCGCAAAATCTTGGATCTTGGTCCGAAGTATGTGGCGGTAAAGAAAGGTGAGCACGGTTGCCTCTTGCTTTCCCGAGACCAGTTTTTCAGCTGCGGCGCCTTTCCGATCGAAAAGCTCTTTGATCCGACAGGAGCCGGTGACACTTTTGCCGGTGGTTTAGCCGGTTATCTAGCCAGTCTGCGGCGACCGGT
>DASUWQ010000442.1:0-11987 GCA_036378375.1 Chthoniobacterales bacterium | reverse complement strand
TCATCGGGGAATGGGCTTGGTGTCCCAGGTCTTTGGCGAAAAGGAACTACAGACCTTAGGAGGTTCTCGAGCGATTGGCCATGTTCGATACTCCACCAGTGGTTCGAGCACCCTCAAAAACGCCCAACCCTTTGTTGTGGATTGTGCTCGTGGCCAGTTAGCGATCGCTCACAACGGGAACTTAATTAATGCTGCGCCTTTGCGGGATGAACTGGAAAACCGCGGCTCGATTTTTCAAACCACCGTCGATAGCGAGATCGTTTTGCACCTGCTCGCTCAGCCTAGCGGCCATCGAAACGTGCTGACTTCGCTTCGTCAACTCCATGGCGCCTTCTCCTTCGTGGTCATGGGCGAGAAAGAAATTATTGGAGTTCGCGATCCCTTTGGTTTTCGACCCTTGGTTCTGGGGAGATTAGAAGATGCTTTTATCTTGGCGTCTGAGACCTGCGCATTTGACCTCATTCATGCTGAATTTGTCCGCGAAGTAGAGCCCGGCGAGGTCGTCATCATCAACGACGACGGCATCCACTCCGAATGGCCGTTCAAGGAAGAGCGGCAAGCGTTTTGTATGTTCGAGTTCGTTTACTTCGCTCGCCCGGACAGCATGATCCAGAACCGCAACGTCAGCAAAGTTCGGGTCGCGATGGGACGGGAACTGGCTCGCCTGCATCCCGTGGAAGCCGACATAGTAGTGCCGGTACCCGATTCTGGTAACTATGCAGCGCTGGGATTCAGTCATGAGCTGGGGATTCCGTACGAGCATGCTTTCGTTCGAAACCACTACATTGGGCGAACCTTTCTTCAGCCAACTCAACTCATTCGCGACTTCAATGTGCGAGTGAAGCTGAATCTCATTAAGGAGCTAGTAGTAGGTAAGCGAGTAGTGGTTGTGGATGATTCGGTTGTGCGAGGGACAACCGCCCGGGCTCGCGTGGTTAATCTGAGGGAAGCCGGCGCGAAAGAAGTCCACCTGCGGATCAGCTGTCCTCCGCATCGGTTTGCTTGCTACTACGGTATCGACTTTCCTGACCCTAAGAATCTCTTGGCCAATCAATGTAGCCCTGGGGAGATTCAGAAGTACCTGGGCGTCGATTCCGTCGGCTACCTGGACATCGACGGCATGGTCCGGGCAACCGGCTTGCCTAGGGACCACTTTTGCCTGGCATGTTTCGATGGGGAATATCCGGTCCCTTTTGATGGCATCTTGGACAAATTCATCATGGAACGTCGCAAAGGGCGATCGAACCTTTTGCAGGAAGATATTACCCAGCCTCGATTGTTCGTTCCTTCTAAATGAGACCAGTCTCAAAGAAGAAGGCCTACGCGGCGGCCGGCGTCGATATCGCACTCGGCAATCAGGTAAAGCAAGGCCTGCAGGAAAAAGTCCAGCGGACCTACGGTCCAGAGGTTCTGGGCCGCATTGGGGGTTTTGGAGGGCTGTTTCGGGCTGAGTTTGGTCAAATGAAAGAGCCGGTGTTGGTTTCCAGCATCGACGGCGTTGGCACTAAGCTAAAGATCGCCGTCGCGCTAAATAGCCACGAATCGGTTGCTCAGGACTTGGTGAACCATTGTATCAATGACATCGCGGTCACCGGCGCACGCCCCCTGTTCTTTTTGGATTATATCGGAGCCGAACGACTGGATCCGGGAGTTTTTGATCAACTGATCTCGGGTTTTACCAGGGCCTGTAAAGCAGGGAATTGCGCTTTAATCGGCGGAGAGACAGCGCAGTTACCGGATCTCTATCACCATCACGAGTATGACCTTGCCGGTTGTATTGTCGGGGTGGTTGATCGCACCAAGATCTTAGACGGTGCACGCATTGTCCCGTCCGACCTTTTGTTAGGGATTCCTTCCAATGGGCTGCATACGAACGGGTACAGCTTGGCTCGCAAAGTTTTACTTCAACAAATGCGCCTCGATCTTGGCGCTAAAGCCGAGGGTCTGACGCGGTCCGTGGGAGAAGAGTTGTTGCGGATCCATAAGAATTATCAGCCGCTCCTAGCTGCTGTACCTGCAGGGCGGGTTAAAGCCGCCGCTCACATCACCGGTGGAGGTTTGATTGATAATATTCCACGAATCTTGCCTCCAACGTGTGATGCGTTAATCGATTCGACATCGTGGAAAGTGCCGCCGATTTTTCGACTGATTCAACGCGGGGGAAACATTTCCATCGAGGAGATGTTTGAAGTTTTTAATATGGGCATTGGCATGGTCTTGGTTGTCGCCCGGCATCATGCGGAAGAAGTAGCTGCCAAGACCGGATCAAAGGTGATTGGACAAATCACGCCGGGGTCGGGTAGGGTGCTACTCACTTGAGATTTTTTTCCAAGTACCGGTTTTGGGGAGTCGGCCTAGGTGCCGGCTTGCTCGGGGCCGTTTTGTTGGCGGTTCGGTACGCATTCAAGACGCCCAAAGCGGCTAAAATCCCGGACACCGTTGCTCCGGCGATTTTTGCGACCCGAATTTTTTACACCGGGCGAGGCCAGCTGGTTTATCACGAATCCGGGAATGGCGAGCCGCTCGTTTTCATCCATGGCGTCTATCCGGGGGCGTCCTCGTTCGAGTGGTCTCGGGTCTATCCCCATTTTGCGGACCGGTTCCAGGTACTGGCACCGGATCTCCTCGGTTTTGGCGAATCATCCCGGCCGAACCGACCCTTTAGTCCGTCGGAACACACGGAGATTTTAGCGGATTTTCTTCGCGCAAAGGCCGGGCAGTCGCGCTCAGTCCTGGTCGCTAGCGGGTTAGGTGCAGCTTTCGCAGTTTTATTGGCCGAACGTCACCCGGAGTTGGTCCAACGATTGGTTCTGGTTATGCCTGTCGCCTCCGCTGGGAATCAAGGTCGCCGAATTTTTTTTGATTATAGCCGTTGGTTAGCTGCACTTCCGCTCGCCCGGCAAGCCTATTACTATCGGTATCTGGCTACCAAAGCTCGCATCCGGTTTTGGCTGGCCACTGCTTGCTTTGCTGACCCGGAAAAGATCGATGACGAAATCGTCGACGTTCTCTGGACTTACTCCCGCCAATTTGGCGCGAATCGCGCCGCTCTGTATTCGGTTCGGGGTAGACTCAACGTTGATCTGGAGCGGCATTTAGCCGAACTGACCCAGCCGGTTACCCTGGTTTGGGGAGAGCAAGCAAAGTTTCCGCCAGTCCACGTGGGTTACCGCCTCCGGGAAGTCGTTCGACAATCTAACCTCGTAGTCCTGGATAAGGCGGGAGCCTTCGTAGCGCTGGAGTCTCCGCGTGAGCTCTGTGAACTCCTCGATCGCGAGCTCGACTCTCAGCTCCGGATCTATCAGGCGAAATAGCTAGGTGCTCGGGCCTAGTAGGTGAGGAAGGTCGGCGACGATGGCACGTCGTGGGGAGGCAGCGCGAATAGGACCTATATGACCCCGGGCCACGCTGCTCCCACAATCCTATAGGTCGGCTAGGTCCTATATGTCCTATCCCGTGAACAGCGCCGCACGGGTGTAGGCGTCCCTAAGCTCTCGCTATGCTTCCACGCCACCCCCTAGCTCTTCTTCTTGAGCCTCTTCAGCTCTGCCGCAAACTCCACCTGAGCGTCCTGAATCATTCGGCGCAACCCCTCAGATCCGATTGGTTGAGCTCCGAACGAGGTCACTGTTTGCTGCTCTAGCAAATCGGCTGTCGCTACAATGATCGAGAACTTTTTGGCGTATTTAGCAACCAGACGCTCGACGATCTCATCAGCGGTTCGTCCGGCATTTGAATAAAAGATCTGAATTCCGCCCGGTTCCTCTATCTTGTTTACCATGGCGCCTTTCCCGTCAAAAACGACCACTACATGAGTCCCGGATACATCCTGATAGGCGGTCAATGTCTTGACTAAGCTGTCCCGTGCGACCGCCGTGTTGCGCTGATGCAATGCGAGCAGTTCCGGCCACGAAAAGATGATACTATGGCCGTCGACAATTAGGAAATGCTCGGACACAGGTGGAAATTACCCGGTGTCGATGGTCGAAGACAGACGAAAAGCTGGGTAGGGCGAAAACCTCGGCGCGGTATTAATACTGGCATGCCAACGACATCAATCGCGCTTTTGAAACGTGTCGCGCGGGGCATTTTCGGTGATTCGCCTGAACCTGGAACGTCGATATTTCCAGGCGCGCGCTGAGCAATGCATCCCTAACAACGCGGCTCAAATCCGGCGCGACTTAACCTGTGCATATTTTCGTCCTCGTCGTCGATCGTGTGTGCTGCCGCTCGATTGAGCTGAACTGCGTACCATGCCCGAACGCGATTCGGATGCGCTGCATTGTGGCGACGTTTAATTTTCGAGGACGAGTACGAGGACGAAAGCGCGCCGAGATTTTCGCCCTACCGCCTGACTACTTTCCCAAAATCTGTTCGGCTGCGATCCCGCGCAGTTCGTAAACGCGTAAAATGGTTTCCTCAATGAGGTTATTCGGGCAGGAAGCACCAGCAGTGATTCCGATGACCGCGGGGCCGGTTGGTAACCAATCGTCCGTTGTAGTCTCGGACTTCTGGTGAAGATTGAAGTGAGTGATCCGCTTGGCGCTTTCGAGTTTGTTGGCTCCTCGAACAAAGTAGGTCGGAAGTTCTGCCTCGCCCATCTCCGCCAGATGGGAAGTGTTCGAGCTGTTGTACCCACCCACCACTAAAAGCAGATCCATCTTGTCTTTTAGGAGCACTCGCAACGCGTCTTGCCGTTCCTGCGTGGCTCCGCAGATGGTGTCGAAGAAACGGAAGTTTTTAGCTCCTTGCTCGGGTCCGTCCCTGTCTATGATGGCCGCTCGAACCCGTCGTTGCACGTCTTCCGTCTCGCCCCGCAACATGGTCGTCTGGTTGGCCACTCCGACCGCCTTCAGATGGATATCGGGATCAAACCCTGGCGAGCACGCATCTTTAAAGCGCTCAAGTAAAGCCTCCTTGTCCCCGCCATGGCGGATGTAATCGCACACGTAATCAGTGTCAGCTAAGGTCAAAACGACGAGATAATGACCGTGGCCGTGACCCAGCGCCCGGGATGCCGTTGCCTTTGTCTCTTCATGCTCGGCTTTTCCATGAATAATGGAAGTCACGTTTTCAGCAGCGTTTTGTCTCACTCGCTTCCAGACGCTCATAACATCCCCGCACGTCGTGTCTACAATTTGGCAACCACGCTCGTGAATCTTCTCCAAGGTGTCCAGATCAGTGCCAAAGGCCGGCACGATCACGACATCCTCAGCCGTCAAATCCTCAATCTCGGCCTCACGGTTCTTACCGATGAGGTTCTTAATGCCCATGGCCGCGATTTGGTCGTTTACCAGCGGATTATGAATAATCTCGCCCAGAATGAACAATCGCTTGTCTTTGAAGACCTTGTGTGCGGCGTAGGCCAGATCGATCGCCCGTTCCACGCCGTAGCAGAAGCCGAATTGCTTTGCCAGCAGAACGGTCGTGTCCCCGACCTGGAGAACCCCACCGTTGGCCCGAATCCTCTCAACAACGGTGCTACGATAATGGGATTCCACCTGCTCCTGCACTTTCGCCATAACGTCTGGCGTACGCAGGTTGATCTTCCTCGCTTTTGCAGGAGCAGTACTTTCGGGTGTGGACATCTAAAAAACCTAGCCGAGTCTGCCCGGTTTCGCAGCCACTAAAAAAAGTGGCTATTGGGTGACTAAAAGTGGCTCTTGCGGAGTGGAAAACGCATGGCTCGAAGGACCCGTGATCAGCGCTGAGGCTGATTTATCCTTCCATGCGTAGTCGTTCGGCCGAGCAACACTCTTGCCGATGGTCGCGTCCTCTGGAAGAGATGTCGCGATCGTAACCGGCGTACCCTCGTGAACCAAAGCGAAGAACTTAGGAGCCACGTTCGGATGAATTCGAATGCAACCATGGCTGTGGGCAGTCGGCCAGACAGCGCCGGCGTGGAATCCGTACTCCGGTTTGAATTGGACCCAGTATGGCATCGGATACCCCACATAATGGTAGCCACCGCCCGGGGCTCTCCCGCTTTCACCGGCAACAACTTCGTTACCCTTGACCCAGAACCCGTAGGAACCGGAGCGCTTGTTCAATTCTTTGTTAGTGACACGATAAGAGCCAAGTGGCGTCCCTTTGCCGCTGGTCCCGATCGTTATTGGTGTGACCAACAACGGCCGCGTGCCTTCCATCACGTAGACCATCCTGTCTTCCAACGAAACTTTAACCCGGACCGCACTCGGATCCTTCGCCTTGTAGGCCACGGAATTATAGGTGCCAGGGAAAGTCCCGGTGTTTGTGACGGTTTCGACAGTGGAACAGCCAGTCAAAAGAGCCATAACCGAGGCAGTTCCCAGAAAGAGGGCACGCAGGCGGGATTTTGTCATAAGAGAAAATTTCGACCTGTATTCTACTGGTTTGCTATTTTTTGCAAGTCTGAACCCCGGGAGGGACCAGCTCCTGCTGATTCGTGGCGGAGCGAGGTTGTGACCGTCTCGGCTGCGCTCATGTGAGGGCGTTTGGTCCAGGGGCGTCGCGCAAGCGGGATTATTTGTGAACCTCACCGCGTTCAAGCCCGACCTAGCTCCGTAGGAGCGAAATCTTTATAGATTTAATGCCCAAACAAAACACGCCTGGCTCCGTTAGGAGCGGCATATAGATAAGATGTTCGTTTGCCCTAGTCCGGCTCAAGACCAGATGCCGCTCCTAACGGAGCTAAACGCGTTTTGTTTAATCGAGGCTATAAAGATTTCGCTCCTACGGAACTAAGTGCGGAACCATTTGATACCAGCTCCTCGGCCGCCTGAATCACATTCTGGAAAGGGATTTCCGCCAGGATTCCAAAATCTGCGTGCCGATTGAGCTTGGTTTGCGTCAGCAAAGGCGAGCTCAGTCCACATAAGAAACGAGCGATCTGCCTCGGAGAAGAAAGAGCGTCGGGGTAGTCATGCCGAAGGACGCGGAACTGATGGTCCAGCTTCGGTATGCTCATCGTCCGTTGGGTCAGGAAAGTTCTTTGGGAATTACCAAGGCAACTCTCACAGTGTCCGCAATCCCGCCCGAGCTCTTCGCCGAAATACTGGAGGAGATAACGTACAATGCATCCGGGATGTTCTGCCAGGTGGGCCACTTCCCTGACCCGGTTCACATCGTTTCGTTCCCTTACCTCGAAACGCTCAACCATTTTGGCTTTCAGTTCTGACGCGTCCACAGGCCCAGGCTTTCTCCGGTAACCTTGCCGAAGCCCCGTTACTTTTAGCTGCAGGTCACCCCGCTCTTCGAGATACATCAGTGCCTTGATAATGCGTGCCCGGGTCGTCGAAAGCTGGCCCTCCGTTTGATCCAGGTCGATCGACGACCACCGGCTGTGTCTAGTAGCGTTAGCAAAGATGCCGCGAACAAAATTCGCTCGCTCGGCATCGAACCGGCTCAAGATCTCTTTTGCCGATTTGAGGAGCACAAATTGGTACTCGTTGTAGAACGGCTCAGTGGCTTCGACCACATCCTCTAGCTCCAAATACGTGAGCAACGTCTCAATCACCAAAGGGCGCACATCGTAGGTCCGGGACAAGCCAGATACTGAAACATTGAATTGGTTCTCCTTCGCCAAAATCCAGTCGATGATCGCCCCCATCCTGTCTTTGTCGGGCGTGTCGCCATAAGTGAAATTCTCCAGCACCGTGACATCGTCGATCGAGGCTAACATTTCACAGGTTGAATCTTGCCCGTCACGGCCTGCCCGGCCGATTTCTTGCGAGTAGTTCTCCAGGCTTTTGGGCAGGTTATAATGATAGACGTAGCGGATATTGGATTTATCGATACCCATGCCGAAGGCGATCGTCGCGACCACGACGGCGTTGGAAGACTTCATAAACCAGTCCTGTACCTGAGCTCTTTCGTCTCCGCCTAATCCGGCATGATAATGGCGAGCCGCTACCCCTCTCTTGCTCAGAGAGGCAGCTACCATCTCTGCCGTCCGCTGCAGTGTGACGTAGATTATTGCCGGACCTGGTGGCCGACTTTTTAGCCGGTCCAATATGAGCTCTGTCTTTCCTCCCCCGCTGCAAAAGGTGATTCGTAGCGTCAGGTTCGGTCGATAAAATCCGGTGTGCACGAAGGCGTCGTCGTCGATCTCAAACCCGCGACGAATGTCATTGGCCACTGCTGGTGTCGCGGTTGCAGTGAGCGTCAGCACCCGACCGATTTCCAGATTTTTTGCCGCTCGCGCAAGCTTTAGATAATCCGGCCGGAAATTATGGCCCCATTCGGAGATGCAATGGGCTTCGTCGATCACCACTAAAGAAATCTCCAGTTGTCGCAGCTTCTGGATGAATCGCTCGTTCGAGAAGCGTTCCGGCGCCACGTAAAGTAACTTCAATCGGCCAGCTCTTAGTTCGGCATCGGTGCGCCGGATTTCCTCCAAATCGATGCTGGAATCCAATCTGGCTGCTGGGATCTTTCGAGCCCTCAGAAAGTCGATTTGGTCCTTCATCAGGGCGATGAGCGGCGAAATAACGAGGGTCAAACCTGGCAGATGAAGCGCGCTGAGTTGGTAACAAAGGCTTTTACCGCTGCCGGTCGGGAAGACCGCTAAAGCGGATTTCCCTTCGAGGATTTTCGCAATGATCTTGGCTTGTCCGTCCCGAAATTGGTCAAAGCCAAAGACGCTTTTGAGTGTGGAAACGATGGAAGAATCGATGGAGTTCACATTATTAGAACTTATTCTATATATGTTATAATAACGTGCAATAGATATGTTATTATTGATGGCGACAATTTTTCTTTCATTTTGTCGTTTGGTGTGCGGCGGCCATTCAATGCGGCGCGTTTTCTCATCTCTGCCGAACCGTTTGAGACCGGGACAGGTCCTCGATCAATTTTCCGAACTCAATGGCTGCCGGCGTTTTACCGACAGCGCTCCAGATCAATATGAAATTTGCGTTTGGCAACGGTCGCAAACCGTATTTGCCATCAATAATCTTCATTCCCGGCTCCAACTCGTCCACCGTCAGCACCGAGACGCCTAGTCCGGCGCGCACCGCCGCCCGGATGCCTTGTTGACTGGGCGACGTGAAGACGACGTGCCATTGACGAGAAATGCTTTCCAGCGCGGCAACGCCGATCTGTCGATTGACACAAGGCTCTGGAGAAAAAAGCAGCGGCAACGATGGAGCCTCCGGCGGCTCGAAGGTTTCAGCCGCAACCCACACAAACCGAGCTTGCCGCAAGACCGTTTCTTCTGAGTTATCTGACTGCGAAACGACCACCGCAAGATCCAGTTCGTCGCCGGCGATCATTGCTCGGAGGTCGGGGTAAGTATTCACACTCACGTCAAGTCGCACTGCAGGAAACTCGCGGGCGAATTGAGATAAGAGTAATGGCAAACGCTCGCCCATAAACGTCTCTGGTACCCCGAAGCGCACCACTCCCGAAATCGCCGAAGGCCGAAATCGATGGTTCAGTTCGTCGAGCGAGGCTAGAATCTGCTCGGCGTGGCGCAGGAAATCATTGCCATCCTCGGTCAAGGTTAAGGTACGTGTCGTACGACATAGTAGTGGCCGGCCAACTTGTTCTTCGAGACGCCGAATCTGGTGGCTAACCGCGGATTGGGTCAGGTGCAGCCTTTGGGCTGCCCGGGTAAAACCCCCAGCTTCCTTAACGGCCACGAAAGCACGCAAGAGCACCGGATCGAAGTCCATAAGGGCATATATATGACGATTTATGATGAATCATACAAAATAGATTCATTTCCGTCATGAGGCTTGCCCCTCTAGTGGTAAGCATCATGACGCTTTCTCAGACCTGGAACGATCGTACTGCTTTGGCCGCCGTATGTTTGTCCTCGTTAATGTTCGGCCTGGAAATCTCCAGCGTGCCTGTGATCTTGCCGACGCTCGAAACCGTATTGAACGGCAATTTTAGGCAGATCCAATGGATCATGAATGCCTACACCATCGCCTGTACAACCGTCTTAATGGCGACCGGAACCTTAGCAGACCGTTTTGGCCGAAAGCGCGTTTTCTGTATTGCGATCTTATTGTTTGGAATCACCTCTCTGCTTTGCGGTCTTGCGCAAAACGCAGAAATCCTGATTGTCGGCCGATTTCTTCAAGGAGTCACGGGGGGAGGCATGTTGGTCTCTCAAGTCGCCGTTCTTTCGCACCAGTTCCGAGAAGGAGAGAAGCGCAGCAGAGCTTTCGGCATGTGGGGGATTATTTTCGGTATCGGCTTAGGCTTTGGGCCCATTATTGGTGGCGCAATCGTCTCCGTCTCGAACTGGCAGTGGGTTTTCCTGGTGCACGTTCTGATCTCTGTCATCACCTGGTCTCTTGCTGTTATCGGTGTGCAGGAATCGAGCGACCCTCATGCTAAGAGACTGGACATCCTGGGTATCGCTACGCTGGCGATAGCTGTTTTCTGTGTCGCGTACTATATCACTCAAGGTCCGGAACTCGGCCTTGGCAATGGCGCCGCCATCAGTATCCTGGGAGTGTCCGTCTTAAGTTTCATCGGCTTCATCCTGGTGGAGCGACGTAACCCGCACCCGTCATTCGACTTTTCTATATTCAGAATTCGCGACTTTTCGGGAGCATTGTTTGGTTCTGTCGGCATGAACTTCAGTTTCTGGCCGTTCATGATTTATCTACCGATCTATTTCCAAAAAGGGCTCGGCTATAATAGTGTCACAGCGGGCTTGTCTCTGTTGGCTTACACGCTTCCCACGCTGGTGATTCCGCCGTTGGGTGAGCGTCTCGCGGCTCGGTATAGACCTCGGGTTGCGATTCCGTTTGGTCTGTTCACCATTGGCCTGGGCTTCTTTTTTATGAAACTTGGCAGCAGCGTTGATCAAGCCAGTTGGTTGACGATGTTGCCAGGCTGCTTGCTCGCCGGCATCGGTCTAGGCCTGACCAACACGCCTGTTACCAACACTACGACCGGCTCAGTCCCTAGCACACGTTCGGGTATGGCCTCCGGAATAGACATGAGCGCTAGACTGATCTCTCTGGCGGTCAATATCGCTATGATGGGCTTTGTTCTGGTTAGCGGGATACTTGCCTACTTAAAAGGAGCTATTGCCGGATCGCTCCATCCCCAACTGCATTCGTTGGCGGAAAAGATCGCAGCCGGAGACGTCGTGTTATTAGATCATACTTTCCCTGGGGCATCAGAAGGAACGGCTCACGCGGCGCTCGTGCACGGCTTCGGTCTGATGATGCTGTACGGCGGTGTAGGTGTCTGGGTCCTGGCTGTAGCCAGTTTCATCACTTTCCGCGTGCGGAAACCAACTTGCTCCCAGCCGGACAATTACGACCCTCAAACGGACGCGAGACTGTACAGTTGATCCCGCCAGATTGTTTATGAACGACGAGCTCGCGGTGTTTGCTGGGGTGATGACGGCGGAGTTGCATCCTTTTTCTGTGGCCCTGGAACGCAAGAATCCCGTATGAATTTTGAAAGCTCCACAATTCCACGAGACGGTTTCCGTTGGCTCGAAACCGCCAGCGCAATCGCGCGTTTGGGCCGGGTGCCGTCAAGGGAGCGGTAAACAATTCCCTCTTCCAGTCCATGTTCGCGCGCCATTTCCGGGATTAGCGAGATACCCAACCCGGCTTTGACCATCGCCAAAACCGTCCCGACTTGCGCGCTGCGGCAACTGATTCTCGGCTTAAAGCCTTTCGAATGACAAAACTGCTGCGCCTGCGCTCCCAAACAGTGGCTGTCATGCATCAGAATGAATTTCTCTTGATGTAAGTCCGCAGCCACCACTGATTTTTGGTGGACCAGCGGATGGTCGACCGGAAGGCAGAGAAGAAGCTCTTCGCTAAAAAGCGGTTCGATTTGAATGTCCGCATTGTTTTCAACATCACTGATCAGGGCCAAATCGATTTCGTTCTCCTCGAGCTTACGGACAAGTTGGTCAGTGGTTTGCTCGTGGAGGATTAGCTCGGCTCCGGGATATTTCTCCCGAAAGAGCCGAATAATTTCTGGAAGGAAATACGGAGCGATGGTGGGAAGAGCCCCAAGTAGAATCT
>DASUWQ010000441.1:0-3852 GCA_036378375.1 Chthoniobacterales bacterium | reverse complement strand
AGGATTATCACCAAGACTATTTCGCCAAGAATCCGACCCAAGGATACTGCCAGCTGGTGGTCAACCCCAAGGTGAGGAAATTCCAGCAGCATTTGGCAGCGGAAAAGGCCCAAGTAGGAAACTGAGGGTAGGGCGGTGGGGCGACGGGAACGGTGCATTTCTTGATGCCATTTAGAGCTGGCCAGCGCCCCTGGAGGGGAGCCGCTTTTACCCGGACCTCGTTTGCACGCGCATTCCTAATCCCCGCGTTTGCTAGGTGGCCCTGGGTTTTGGAGGCGGCTCCCGCTCCAGGCGGTCACCACACCGAGCTCTCCCTGGGCTCCGGCTCCCCTCCAGAATTACCCTCGTACCGCTTTTGTTTTGCGTTTTCTGCGCTTTTTTGCGGCTATTCCAGCTGCGCGATGAAGACCAAACAATGGGTATTGAGTCTGACGTTAGCTGGCGGGTTATTCTTATCATTATGCCCCGCATCCGCGAAGGAAGAGCCTAAGATCACCTCTGGGCCCCAGGTGCTGCCGACTGGGCAGAACATTTCACCACTGAGTGCACCCGGCGCGAAAATCGTAGATCTGAATCCGGGTTTGGCAGGTTTACCGGATTTTGTCGCCGGAGGCGGTATTACCGCGGTACTTAGTCCCGACCAGAAGACCCTGCTGGCGCTGACCAGCGGCCATAATCTGGTGAGTGTGACAGCCGGTGACAAAAAGTCACTGGACTCGGATCAATACATTTTTGTGTTCGATGTGTCCGGGGATCAACCCCAACAAAAACAGCTGATTCGTGTCCCCAATACTTTTGCTGGAATTTGTTTCGACCCATCCGGACAGAAATTCTACGTCGGTGGAGGGAAGGATGATAACATCCATGTTTACTTGTTAAAGGACGGTTCCTGGCAGGAAGAAGCTCCGGCCATTTCCTTAGCCCACAACGGGGGCAACGGGCTGGTCCGCAAGGAAACGGTCCCGGTCACAGCCGGTTTAGCACTAACCGCGGATGGTGAAACCTTAGTAGTCGCTAACATTCAGAACGATTCCGTTTCCATCATCGATCTTTCAACGAAGATCGTAAAACAAGAGTTGGATCTCCGGCCCGGAAAAATTGATTCTCATCATCAGGGAGAGCCCGGTGGCGAATACCCATTCTGGATAACCATCAAGGGAAACGAGATCGCCTACGTATCGAGCCTGCGCGATCGCGAAGTTGTGGTGGTCAGTCTCAAGCCACCCGCTGATCACTTGTCCGACGACTCATCCGACGAAGCTCATCCCAAAGTCCTATCCGCAAACAGTGCCCCGAAGCCGGACGCTCCAGCAGCGACGTCTGCTGCAGTCGTGTTGGCGCGGATCAAAGTGACCGGTAATCCCAATCGCATGCTACTCGACCGCGCCGGCCGTCACTTGTTTGTCGCCGAAGATAACAGCGACACCGTTGACGTTATTGATACCCAATCGAACCAGGTGGTGAAAACGATAAAGGTTGCCGGCCCCACAGAGGTATTGCCCGATCGGCTTGTCCATTATCGGGGCCTTTCTCCTAACAGCCTTGCACTCTCCCCAGACGAGCGCACCCTTTATGTCACAGAAGGAGGAATCAATTGCGTAGCCGTAATCGATTTGTTCTCCGACTTGTCCTCCGTAGCCTTGGCGAAGGAGGAAATCTCGGCGAAGGGAGACTTGTCCTCCGAAGCTTTAGCGAAGGGGGAAGGAACTCTACGGCCCAAGGTGCTTGGTCTAATACCGACGACCTTCTACCCAAACTCTGTGGCGGTGAGCGGAGATGGCCAGCGGCTCTTTGTTGTGAATGGAAAGAGCCTGACCGGCCCAAACCCCGGCTTTTTCGAGCGCAAGAACCCTAACCAATATGTGTTAGAGCTGTTGCGCTCCTCCCTCTTAACGGTCCTGATCCCCAACCAGGAACAACTTGCCGATACCACGAAGGTTGTCGCTGAGAACAATCAGTTTTCAGCTAAGCCGCCTGACTCCGATCATTCGCTGATGAGCTATCTCCGGCGGCAGATCAAGCACGTGATCTACATCGTGAAGGAAAACCGGACCTACGATCAAATCCTGGGCGACTTAGATCGAGGCAATGGCGATCATTCATTGACCCAGTTCGGATCGGCCATAACCCCCAATTTCCACCACCTGGCCCAACAATTTGTTTGTCTGGATAATTTCTACGATCCTGGGGATGTCAGCGCCAATGGTTGGCCCTGGAGCACCGCGGGGAGGGAGAGCGATTTCGGCGTTAAATCGGTCGTTCTCGGTTATGCCAAACGAGGGATGACCTACGACTTCGAGGGAACCAATCGGGACATTAATATCGGGCTGCCGTCTTTAGCCGATCGGGTAGCGGCAAACCCTTTGACTCCGGAGGATCCCGATGTGTTGCCCGGTACCGCCGATGTCGCGGCACCAGACGGACCTGACAGTGCGGACGAAGGGATGGGATACCTTTGGAATGTGGCTTTGCGAGCCGGCAAGAGCGTCCGCAACTACGGTTTCTTTTGCGATTTAAGCCGGTATGGAGAACCACCTCCCGACGAGATCCCACTCGAACGCCATCCCTTCGAGAAGAAACTACAAGTAGCCTTTCCCACAAAGGCGGCATTGATAGAGCGCACTGACCCCTACTTTCGTAGCTTCGACACTGCTTTTCCCGACTATTGGCGGGAAGTCGAATGGGAACGAGAATTCGATCAGTTTGTTCGAGAAGGTCAAATGCCTGATCTGTGCCTGGTGCGTTTTATGGAGGATCATATGGGTTCGTTCAAAAAAGCCATCGACGGCATCAACACGCCCGAACGCCAGCAAGCCGACAACGATTATGCCGTGGGCAGATTAGTCGAAAAAGTAGCGGCTAGTCTTTTCAAGGATAACACCCTCATTTTTGTGATTGAGGACGATGCTCAGAACGGCGCTGATCACGTTGATTCTCATCGGTCGACTGCCTACGTAGTTGGACCTTTTGTTAAACAGGGCCAGGTCGTTTCCCAATTTTATACGACGGTGAACGTTCTACGTACCATCGAAGACATTTTGGGCACCGAACATCTCAATATTCATACGGCTACTGCGCGACCCATGACGCAGGTATTCGATCTGAAACAGGAAGCCTGGAAATTCAAGGCGGAGCCTTCGAGCTATCTCAAGGATACCGGGTTACCGCTCGCTGATAAAACCGGTGCCATGCACCCAACCCATGATGCTGCCTACTGGGCGGCTGCAACCGCCCAGTTCGATTTCTCTAAAGAAGACAATCTCGGCGACCCCGACGCCTTCAACCGAATCATCTGGAAAGGCCTAAAGGGGGAGGTGCCGTATCCGGGTGACACGATCGTGAAAAGTGAAAAGTGAAAAGTGAGAGGTGAGAAGTGGTGGCTTTTCGCGCGCACGAAATGCCTTACCAAGAGGCCTTGATGCTCCTGCGTACGGGCCGGCCGGGAATAAAGCGCGCGTATAATCCTGCAGAGACTGGGCGCATCCCGTTTGCTCGCCAGTCCGCCTTTTTCCTCCTCTGGATCAGACGTCGAATAATTTCCTCGACCGACCCGTGGAGCGCCTGCCTTCCCGCGGTCGCGCATGGGCGTCAACCTAAGAGGTAGGAGCCAGCCAGGTACGGCATCCCAAGGGCGGTTTAGAGGACAACGGACGGAGGGGCGTTGCATTCGGTGTTAGAGCTCGCACGGGTGTCGACGCCGACGAATCTTTTTAGGTATGGCGCTCCGATAGACGCGACGCCCTGGGATGGGACGGATATGCAGCAGGTTGGGAACTAAGGAACGATAACCCCTGCCACACCTAAAGGGAGCCGCGGCCGGACACGTCTTTTCAAGCGATGGGCGATAGACCG
>DASUWQ010000440.1:0-5633 GCA_036378375.1 Chthoniobacterales bacterium | reverse complement strand
CAAAGCTCCCGAGATCTGTGTCGAAGTCCTTTCCCCTAGCAACACCCCTAGTGCGATAGAAGAGAAACGAGCACTTTATTTTGGCGCAGGCGCTAAAGAGGTCTGGATCTGCAAAGAGAACGGAAAACTAGAGTTCTACTGCCAGATTCTTCCAGATACACCAACTCGCTCACAACTCTGCCCTGATTTCCCAAATTTAATCAGCTAAGCTTTCCCGAACGAGGAACCAAATGCTCCACTGCGCTTCTAATCCAAAGGCCGCCTTATCCACTCTCTAAATTGGTCCACAGGAATTCCGCGAAAGCCCCGGCTCGGTCAGATAGGCCGGCTTAAAGACTTTTGATTTGTGTTAGCAAGCCCCTTAGCCGTGCGACGCTCTCGGATCGCCCGGAAAGCGCGATTCCGGGCGCGGAGTTTCTCGAGCAATTTGACTTTCTCCGGCATTGGTAACGCGGCTCGCGTCTTACGCCTTCTCTTTTTGGCAGCAAGTTGCGTCCGCAATATCGCGGAAGGAGTACCGTCGGTAGCCATTGTCACAGCCTGATTGTAGGGCCTCTTGGGTCTTCCGATTCAGGGTCGATCATATCCTGCACCCTATTCCAACGTTCCGCCAGGTCGTGCTTTTGGATTATCTGCCGAAATCGATCATTATCGAATTCGTCGATTTCAAGAAGAGAGCCTATTCGTTGAATGTCTTTCAGCCGACCAAGCTTCGTGGCCTCAGCAGCCAAGTATTCAGGCCGAACAACGCGGACGCTCAACTCATCGTCATATGGCAGATACTGAGCCTCAGCAAGGGCTTCACTCGTCAGAGAATCCGATACTGGCAGGAACTGTACAGGCCATCCCGCGATTTCCACTCCCTCTTGCGTGAGGTTGTTGTACCCCTTTTCATGTAAATAGGAAAAAATCGGTTCGAATGACACCAAAAAGCTATTCTGAGTAGGATTTAAATTCACGAGAATATCCACGTCCTCTGTGCTGACAGGTTCTACATAGAAGAGCGCTCCAACAGCACCAGCGATCGCGTATTCTTCGATTATGCCGTCCCGCTTCATCCACTCGATTACCTCAAAGGTTTCTTTCATTCAGCCCGCTCTCTAAATGAGGCTTTGCACAATGGTCATAAGTGCATGTGATTCACTATCCACGATGATCATTGTGTTAAGCTAACATAAACTTGCGCCCGGCGGCATACACCGGGATAGAAAGAGCAAGGCGTGATCGATACACTGAAATTGGCCAAAAGATTGCAACGCGCAGGGATGAGCGCGCATCAATCGGAGCTATTCGCGGAAGCGCTCCGGGAGGCCCGAACCGATTACGTCACAAAATCTGATCTGAACGCCGCGATAGCGGAGCTGAAATCGGAAATCGCTGAGACAAAATTTCATATGCTTTGGGGGCTCGCGATCGTCGTAGCTGTGCAAATTGTCGCGCATTTCTGGCAGTAGACCAGTAGACCAGAAGACGATCGAAAGCATATTGACAACAAGTGGCGCGCTTCGAGGTGTCAGAGGAAGAACGCTCCGTGATTACTTTCGCAGGAGACAACGGATATGGGCTTACTGGGAAGAGCTTAAGTGTGAACGCTTCTGACCGTGGGAAAAATCGTGTGTGTCTTGTGTGTGCTTTTGAGTGCGGGTTCCTGCGGGTTGGTGATGGCTAGAGATGTTTCCTGATGAAACGCTATTTCCCATTCTGACAGCTCTAGAACTTGATCTACGAGCATTGTCCCCGGCGGGAATCGAACCCACATTTAAGGTTTAGGAAACCTCCGTTCTATCCGTTGAACTACGGGGACGCCTTATTATGGACAACTTATGACTGACGGCATCCTCATGGAAGCCAAAGTTCTACTTTAACCGTTTGTGCCTAAGTCGTACACCGGCGTTTCTGATAGTCTAAAAACTCTCCATCTGCAATTCTGATTCCGCCCCGATTTTTGACTGATGGAACCGGGTTTTAAATCCCCAAAGAACAGCCCCTCTGCGGTCCGATCAAGGTCATGATATAGGAGGCCAGTGGCATGAAATCGTGACCGAACTCGAAGATCCGAAAGACTACCGTTATTGCGGCTATGCTGAAGCGATCGCCAAGAACTCGACCCAAGCCAAACTCGGGCTGAAGGAGGCATGGGGCCTAGGTAGAGAGAGCAGGTGGCAAAAGGCACGCCGGGAATATCGCAAGCTGCTTTTCCAAACCGGGACAGCTGCTTCTAAAGCGGGTGCAGTCATTAATGTGGAGCTTACTCGTAAAGTTCTCCAGCACCAGCAAGGCGAGATCCCGCTCGCGGAGCTTTTGCGTTGGCTGGCAGGGTAGCCCTCAGCAGAGAGACCGTTCTGCCAAGTTAATTCTAATAATTCTGGTCTTTATTGTCACTGCATGATAGGTCTCTCGTCCCAGACAGGATCTTTTTTAATCAACCTCCAATCTTCGGAGTCGCATCATGAAAACGCTTCTTTGGAAAAAAATGGCGGCCGTTTTGGCTGTTGGTTTGTGTACACATAATCCCATTGAGGTCGCTCGAGCAGGTCTTCCTCAACCTCCGATTCTGAATGTCTCCACTGATCTCGATCGGCTTCCCGGTGACTATAAAGCCTCAAATATGATCCCGAACTCGGCTCAAGATTCTGCTCCTCTGCTAAATGACGCCATCCGGTGGGTATCCCATTATAATAGGGAAAATCCCGATACTCCTTACACAACGATCAAGGCTAAGAGGGGCGTCTACTATTTCTTATCTACTACCAAGGTTGGAGGCCGCGACGTCTTCGTGGTAGTACAGCCTGAAACCGGAAATGATCGGCTCAAATATGTAACAATCGATCTCGATGGTTCGGACTTATTCTTCAGCCAGGCCGAGGATGAAGCATTTATGATCAACGGTTGTCGGAACCTTACTCTGGAAAGCTTCTCAATTGATTATGCGACTCTTCCTTTCACGCAACTGGTCGTCCTGGGAATCGTAAACTCCAACCAGATCACCGTAACCCCCGAGTCAGTGGCGCCGTCGCAGACTCCCTGGGTTGATGTTTACCAGCTCTCGCAGACGCAAGCGCGGGCCGCGCTCTACGGCTTCGACTTTCGCAATGGGCGGCCTCAATATACCTCCGGTCGCTTGACGATCCAATTACAAACCGGTCCGAGTAATACGCTCACCTTGCAGCAGGGTGACACTAGTTTGATTCAGGTTGGGGACGTATTCGAGGTTGAGGCGCGGGGAGGCGGACCAGCGATTTCCGTGGACACCAGTTCGAATATTTCCCTCAAGAATATCGCTATCTACTCCAGTGGAGGCGTCGGTATCATCACCAATTATTCGCCAGGCGTTTCCATCCAGAACGTGTCCATAGTTCCGAGACCGGGTACAAATCGATTGGTCAGCACGAATGCCGGAGGTATTGCGGTCAATCAGACGGCGGCAAACAACACGATCGTCAACTGCACGATCGTGGGAACTCAGGACGACTCGATTTCAGGATATTCCGCTGCCCTTGGTTACTCTCAAGATGCGGTTCCGGCCGGCGCGACGGCCGTTACTCTTGCCCAGCCGATGAGTTCCTTGGTGATACCAGGAATCAACGTCTACTTTGTTGACCCAAGTACCGTGATGCCCATTCGCGAATCGAAGTCCGATGAATTAGTCATCCGCACCGTCGTCTCCGTGGTTCCCTCGGGTACGGGCCTGATGGTCACCATGAAGCGGGGCTTACCGGCATTACCTGCTTTTGCCATGATGTACAACGTCGAGCCGGGGACACGCGGCAAGGGCTTGCTCATCGATTCCAACAGCATCTCATATAATACCCTGGCTAGAGGAATAGCATTGAGCGGACAGACCGGAGTGACCATCAGCCATAACCGGATCGTTTCAACAGAGGAAGCCGGCATCCTCTGCGCGACCGACTACGGGACCGACCCTCACCTCGACGGAGGCAACTGGACCTTTGGACCTGTGTCGAATCTAAAAATTGATCGTAACGTGCTAATCGCCGCGGACTCAGGCACCGGGCCAGGGCTTGGCCTGTCAGAACTGGCAGCCATTCAATTGGTGGTCACCAATTTGCAAGATGAGCCTGTTAGCTCTCCCGTCTGCCCAGACGTTATCATCACTAACAACAAGATCGTCAACACACCGCGCACCGGTATATGGATCATGAACGCCCAGCGGGGATTAGTGGAAGGTAACACTCTAACCAACACCGGTTACGATCCGACTCTTCAGGCACCTAGCCACATACCCAGCAGTTACAACATCACCGGCAACCAAGCAATGACGGACTTCGAAACGCCATTGTTGATTCAATCAAGTAAAGTCATCGTAGGAAAGAATCCCGTAAATTAATAGGCCTTCATCTGTGGGGAAAAGTTGATTCGGCGGTGGGAGCGGGCTAGGCCTTGCGGAGGCGGGACGACGAGTACGAGCCCGAGTTAACCCGTCACCAGCTGAAGCCAAAAATCTGCGAACTTGACGCCGTCTACTTTAGTGACCACTCTCGTCGGCTTTCCGGCCGGATCCAACCGCTGGCGAAGCCAGGTTTCGCGGATCTCCGAGATCACGGGAATTTCCTCGATTTCGATGCCGTCGTTCCAGCCGAGCGCGATGGCGCAAGCGAGAGGGTCATGTTGGAAGTTAATCGTGTCGTCTGGTAAGCCACTGCAGGTCTGACCGAATCTGGTTTCCATGCGGTGATCCTCTGCCCAGGCTTCGGCTTGTGTGGCGATGAGTTGTTCAAGCGGCCCCGCTTGGCGAAGCGCTGGGAGATCTGCTCTTCTTAGCCAAGTCTGCATGGTGACCGTCATCGGCACTAGAAACGGGTTTGCCCGCTCAAGCACCAGTAACGCCGATTGAGCGTCAATCTGCATGTTCCAATCCATGATGTAATCCCATTGAGGGAATCCGTCAGGAACCGGAAATACCAACCCTCCCATCAGACAGAGGTTCGCTTTCGCTAAAGAACCGGGGTTACGCTTCTCTAATAGCGCTAGGTTTGTGTAGGCCCCGATCCCAAGGATTAGGTCGCCGTTAGTGATGCTTTCCTGAAGTAAATCCAACGCTGCATCGATCGGGCCTGGGGTAGCCGGTATCGGTTCCGGCCAATAAAGGGTCTCATCCGGTAATCGAGGGAAAAATCGGTAGCAATCGAGGGAAGCATCGGCTCCAGCCGCCACGGGAATCGAGGGTCTGCCGGCCAAATTAAGGGCGTAACGAACATAGCCGGCCCGGGTCCCGCGATCGTCTTGGTTTGTGGTGATCGCGGAAAGCTCGGCCCCGGGCCATTTGCAGAGCATGGCCAGCGCGCAGAGGTCGTCGATGTCACCCCCGAGATCTGTATCGAGATGCAGTTTCATAAAAGCCGCGACGCAAATCGCTTTTCACAGAAGGCCACAAAGGACACTAAGACAGAACTTTTGAACAGGAGCTCGCAGAGGACGCGGAGGAAAATCTTACATTATTCCATGCCAGCGCTGTAAATCTCTTACCTCTGCGATCTCCCTTTCCTCCTGTTTAAGATTCGTGTTTGTCTTCTGTCTTCGTGTCCGTTCGGCTGAGCTCAGGTCGAAGCCTTTGTGACTTTCCGTATTGTTGATTTGATGCTCCACTGTATTGCCGGCACGATGAGATCCTA
>DASUWQ010000439.1:0-2531 GCA_036378375.1 Chthoniobacterales bacterium | reverse complement strand
CGAAACTCAGTGTGCAGTCAATTGGCCGTTCATCAATCGCTTCGCCCACGGCCGAACCCAACCACGAATGAACGCGAGTCCGGAGGAACCGCGAATGGACACGAACCGGTCCAACCGCAGAACCTGTCGCGCCCTAGGCTCTGCGGAGGCGGATGAACGCAGATAGGGTCGGCCCGTGGAGCGCTGCCTTCCCGCGACCGCGGGAAGGCAGCGCTCCACGAGGCCTAGTCGTTCTCTCTTGCTACTGCAGTAATCTGAACGGTGAGATCATTTGTGGCAACGCCTACGGCTGGTGCTTCGACTTTATAGACACCGGGGTCGAGATAGACGGTCATCCTTTGGCTCTCGCCGGGCGGCAACGGTTGAGTGAAATAACGTTCAAGACCTGGGCCGGAGATTTTGAAGGCCCGTTGGTCGGTGCCAATGTTAGTTACCTTAAAGGTGATTTCACCGGCATCGACGTTGGTGGGCATGTCCAGGTGGGTCCTTCCCAGAGAGACATCGATCGCAGGCGACTCTTTGCGGTCATGTATCGCCTCTCTGACTCCCTGGCCGATCCCTTTGATTACGTCTTTGGCTTTCTGACCGGGCGAATCATCATCATCGGCCCGCCCGATCATAGGTATCAGAATCAGCGCGCTCATGGCGAAACACGGCAAGATCTTTTTCACCTAGACAGTTCGAAATTGCGGGCGAGAACGGATCTAAACCGTGAATGGACACGAATGCAGACGAACCGCGAATGGACGCAGATAGATTCTGGTCGTAACCGAGATTCTGCCGCGCGCTTACAGCGCTGGACGCATTTTTAACGCAACCCCGGGGCTCGCAGGCTCGCCCTGGGCTACAAATACGCCGCCGCTACGCGGCTATACCAGGCTGCAGCCTTTTCACCTTTTACCAATCACAAATCACCAATCACCTCTCACCTCCTCTATTCGCGTTAATTCGCGGTTCCGGTTTCTTTTTTCTGGACAACATGAAGCTTCATGTGAAGCTTCATGTAGCGTTTCTCTGGCCGGTTTTCGGCTTGCCTGGTTATGCCCCCCTTAACTCGACGCGCCACGATCACCGATGTTGCTCGCGCAGCTCAGGTTTCGATCCAGACCGTATCCGCGGTGTTTCACAATAAACCGGGTATTTCTGAGCCGACTCGGCAGAGAGTCCGCCAGATCATTGAACGGTTACACTTTGAGCCCAACGGTCTCGCCAGCAGTCTCCGGGCTCAACGCAGTCTGACTATCGGTGTCTTGATCCCCTCTATCACCAACCCGTTCTTCCCGGATTTTGTGCGCGGCATTGAAGACGTCGCTCACTTAAATCGATACTCGATCTTTCTTTGCAACTCGGATCAGCATCAGAGCAAGGAGACCGAATATCTCCAGCTGCTTCGCCGGCATAATGTAGCCGGATATATCGTTGCTTACGATCTGAACAACCTGGAGGTCGAAAAGATTCTTGTTCAACTCGCGCTCCGGCACACGCCCGTTGTCACTTTTGGTTCACGCCAGGCTCATAAAAGGATCTCGGTCCTGGATACGGATAACGAAGAAGGCAGCTTCCGGATTACCTCCCATCTGATTGAGCTCGGTCATCGCCGGATCGGGATGATTCAACCTCCCGACCGCGGACATGTTAATCTGCTACGTACCCGCGGATATTTGCGTGCGTTGAAGAAGGCGCGAATCGCGACCAAGAACGAATATCTGGTCCCTGGTGGATTTGATATCACGGATGGCACGAAAGGAATTGAACGGCTGATGGCGTTGCCTACTCCTCCAACCGCTGTGGTAGCAGCTAACGATCTGGTCGCAATCGGCGCGATCACCGCGTTGAAACGCATGGGAAAACGGGTACCGGACGATGTTTCCATCGCCGGTTACGACAATATCCTGATGTCGGAACTAATCGATCCCCCTATCACCACGATTTCGCAGCCGACCTACCAGATGGGTAAAAGCGCAATGGAAGCAGTCTTTCACCAGATCAACGATCCAGAAAGTTCAGGCCGCGTCATTCATTTCGATCTGCCACTGATTGTGCGCCAATCCACTTCTTCTTCCCTAGTCAGCCCTCGAACCAAAAAAAACGATCCCAGCCCATGAAAGAATCTGTTCCCCCCAGGCCCGATTCCTTGATCAGTCGGCGCGCTTTCTTGCGCCAAACCGGTGGCGCCGGACTGGCCGCCAGCCTATTGACATCATCGTCCTTCCTCACCCGACTCAGCCGAGCCGATACCGGTCAACCGTACAACGGTAACCTGGTTCTAATTACTCAGACGGGCGCTTCGCCGGATAAAGCCTTACCTAAACTCTTGGACGCTTACCAAAAGGCGCATCCGGGAATCCAAGTTAAATTGGTACAATATCCGGAGGAAAAATTCGTTGCGTTGTATACAGCCGCCCAAGCTGCCGGCGAACAGGTTGATGTCCTGATGTTAAACGGTCAGGACCTGAGGCGCTATGCAACCTCCAATGCATTAACCAGTCTTGATGATGTCAGTTTCAAAACCAGGTTCTTGCCTAAGGCAC
>DASUWQ010000438.1:0-16438 GCA_036378375.1 Chthoniobacterales bacterium | reverse complement strand
CAGCCTGTCGTCGTAGAGGACTCGATGGCTTTCGCCTTTGAATCGCTCCGAATGCCCATGACGCAAGGGAGATAAATATTGCGCCTCTCCCAACGACTCAATCGACCATAGCATGAGGAAGCCTACCCAAGAACACCTCGCCCCCCCGCGCAAGCGGAAACTCGCTCAATGCTCGCTCCGCATAGCCGATCGCCAATAGCCCTTAGCCAAACGCCTTTATCTCCACCTCACGCTCGGCTATGGGCTATCGGCTATTGGCTATGCGGAGCGAGCCTAAGGCGAGCTCTGCCCTCTACCAATAATTTCGGGCGTACGGTCCATATGGCCCATAGGGGCCGTAAGGTCCGTATGGCCCGTACGGAACGGGACCGTAAGGTCCGTACGGTCTGGGTCCGTACGGACCGTACACGCGAACTCTTCGGACTACGTGTAAAGCGGCCAACGTTCGACCATCAATGTGCCCGGTCGGACGCAAACCAGTCGACGCTTGAAATCTGCCGATCGCGTCAACGGTGTTTTCACCTAGCTCCCCGTCCACCGGTCCGCGATAATAACCCCGGCGAGCGAGCTCCATCTGGACCCTGGCCACTACGCGTGGGCGGGGTCCTCCCCCATGACCTTGCCTATAAGACGGTCCTCCTCCTCCATAAGACGGTCCTCCTCCTCCATAAGATGGTCCTCCATAGGGATTTCCGTAGTTCCCTCCACCGGAAGGTCCTCGATTATATCCTTGGTGCGGCGGTTCGTTTTCTGGTGTCTCTTCGTTCGGCCCCTGCTCTTCCTCTTCAGGCGCCCGATAGGTCGGGGTTTGAGGCTGCACTTTCGGCCGAGCCTGCTCCGAAGGCGTGGGCCGCGGTGTTGCTAGGTGAGGCCGAGGAGTCGGAGACGCGAGCACTCGAGGAGGCATTGCTTGTGGTGCCGAGTTCTGCGGCCGCGGTGTGCTACTTGGAGTAGTAGGCGCAGTTTCGTTGCCATGCCGAGCCGCATTCTGCGGAGGCGGATAGTCCCCCATTTTTAATCCTAGAGAATGCATGGTCTCATCATTCAAGCCGCCGGTTACCTTCAGGCCGTAGCGTATTTGATAGCGGCGAATCGCTGCATCCGTTTCGGAGCCCGGTTGACCAGTCGCTTCCCCGTAAAAGAACCCTTGGTCTTTTAATTTTTGTTGGACCGATTTGGTCAGCTCGTCGCCCCAGGCACTAACCGACAGGACGGCAAGCCCGAGAATAAGAAAGAAAGTCTTCATCGCGAGACAGTAGGAATTTCAAATGCTGTAGCCGTACTGACGCACATTACTGAATTTGGTTTCATAAGCGAGTCAGAGTTTCGTCGGCTTCGTCCTCCTCGTCGTCCTTGAATCCAGCGCGCGGGGGTTGGAGTGACGGAAGCCTGCTCTGCGTCAGAATTGCACCCCTTCGTTGAGCAACCCAGGCGTCCCCTATTTACCCGATAAATGCAGGAGAATAAGGGCGCAGCGGATGACCAGCAGGAGCCCAACCCAGGCCAGGAGCTGGACCCCGACTCGACGGAGAACGTGCAACCAATCGTTTGGCAGAGGCATGGGCGGCGGGCGGATCATCAAGAGCGCCGTCTCAATATAGATGGCGTCGCGTCTTTGTCCCGGCACGGCTTAGTTCTTTCATCCCTTCGGGATAGACCTTTCCCGGCGCCTACTCTTTATATTCTTCCAGAACGCTTGCGAGCTTGTCTTCGCCTAACTCGGCAAAAGCCATCCGGGTCCTCGGCTTCCGCTCGAGAATGGCCGCCTCAGCTGAATACTCTTTCAAGTGAGTCTTAAGGAAATTCTTCAACTCATCCGGCGAGGGAATCTCGGCGTGGTCCTCATCCATGGTGTAAAGCCCGACTCCCCACGCTCTGACCGCCACGGCTAACGAACTACTTAGGGGACCAACTTGCTCATTCCGAAGGAACGACGAGATCTGCTCGGCGGAACGTCGCGTTCCGGAGATCACCGAAAAATGGTCTCTCCCCTTCCCTGAGCTCATCGAGTTGGCTGTCATCGAGCCATCGTAATCGAGCGCAACAAATAGATCGTCGGTCGGGGTAGCCCCGACTTCGGCAAACAGTAGCCGGGCTAGGTACGGGGCACCGTAAATCTGTTCAAAAGCCTGTTTCAGCGCGGGGCTAAAGCTATAGGTCGTCATGCGACGCAACGAGACGTCGCTCACTGACCGGGCAAACCCTTCGGTGCTAGCCAGTTCAATGGCCATCATGCGAAGACGTTCGATGTCTCCAGGGTGGCCAATTCCGCCAAGAGCGATCTGATCGTAGACCTCGAAGATTTTCTTACGGTCCTTGCCGAAGGTCAGAAGTAAGACTCCTTCCTGGCAACTCAATGCAATGGTCGGGCTACCGGGCGCGAGCTCGCTTTCGATGTATTCTCGCCGATTCGCGATCGCCTCGACCCAACGATACGGTTCATCTATCATGATGGTTAAAGCGCCGCCTGAAACGATGAAGATAGCACGTCGGACGGCACGGTGGTGATCCCGTCCTGGTTCACGATCTTAACAATCGGGAAGATCTTTCCTTGCCGATCGATACCGCCGGTTGCGGTATCAGCCTCTGCCGCAGTGTCGAGCGCGCGTAAGGCGATGATAATCGCACCCTTCTCATCTAGCTCGCGCAGCCGCGTCTTTCCCCAGGCGTTTTCGTAATACAATATGCTCCGGACAGAAGGCCCGCCGGAACCGCTTGCGGCAAAATCGGTAGCTTCGAACTGAGCGCCCATCGCATCATAAAAATACACTTTAGCCGGATCGTCCGCGCTATTATCATAAGTAGCAAATAACGGCACCACAACGCCGACGCCTTGTAACACCATGCCCAGGTTGTCGCGCAGCAGCTTGGAGAGCGCACGGACCTTCCCTTCAACGCTCATCTCTTGTAGCTGGCTACGGCGATAAAACTGGAATGAATGTTCCAGCACCCGAGCCATTTCCCAGGCCGTAGCGGGTGATCCGGCGATCGCCATGACGGAGTGCCGGTCGATCTCCAATACCTTATCCGCTCGATCGTACATCACCACGTTGCCTGCGGTGGCTCGACGGTCCCCTGCGATTAGGACTCCGTCAGAGAATTTGAAGGCAAGAACGGTGGTGGCCTGCGTTTCTACAACCGGCTGGCGTCCGCCTACAGCCGGCAGGTGTCCCTGAAGCTGCTTATCTTCTAAGGCACCAGAGCGCCGGAGCAAAGTCACGAAATCGCCCGCTTCCGCGGAATTCGATTCAAGTAACCCCATTTTACTGGCCAGTCCGCTGCCGGTAGCGCTTCGACTGGTTCGGATCGACCTTTCGCATCCGCTTCAACAAATCTTTTGTATCCGGCTTGGAGACATCAGGACTCCGCGGCCCATCTCCATCTCCTTGCTTAGGTTCCCAAGGTGCCGGTGCTGGTGGTTTTTGCGTCCTCTCGGGCATATACGTATTGTACTAAGTTACAAATTGGAAAGCAACCCAGAGACTCGCCAGATGCTACGCCTCTGAATCGCCAATAGCCAATAGCCCATAGCAGATCGCGTGCTCGTTTCGGGAAGCCATAGTTTATCGGCTATTTGCTATCGGCTATAGACTATTCGGGACGAGCATCTAGCGAGTCCTGATCACTCTTGCTCGCTCGGCGATGGCGAAGCACTGCTTCCGGATCCGGGGATTTTCAATGTCTGGCCGATCTGCAGCTTTTTCGCGTCGGTTATTTTATTAAGCTGCTCAATATCTTCCACCGTGACGCCGTATTCTTTAGCGATCTGGATCAACGTCTCTCCTTTGGCTACAACATGGTTGCGGACGCCGCCCACGGCGGTCGGTGACGGGTTATCGACACCAACCGTGCCCGGAACCGTCGGGCTCGGACTTGCTGGAGCCGCCTTTGGCGCTAGAGAGGCTTTTGGAGCCGCCGCAGTGCTTTTGTCGATTACGATCCCTTTATCTTTCAACGCTTCCACTAAGCGCGTGACTTCACCAGATAACCGGTTGATGCGATCATCCTGTGATCTCAATTCAGCTTTGATGGCTTCGAGGTCGCCTTGCGTGGTTGGGCCTCCTTTTTCCTGAGCTGCCAGGAATGAAATCGGCGCAATCATGAATGCGATCGCGGTAGCCAAGCGTTTCCCGTCCATCGCTCATTTGTGTACAACTGTCGGAACCAGCATGCAACCTGTTTAGAATATCCAAGATACGCCGCCGAAGAAGCCACGCCGCGGCCCATACTGAGGCGCAAACACTCCGATACCGGAACCGGTCCTCAGCTGATAGGCGTTATTGAAGAGATTGGTGATATCAAATCGCACTTGGATCTTTCCGTACTGCGGCAAATTGAAGGTATGGCTTAGGCCTACGTTAAACACCCAATACGCCGGCACCTCGTCCGTGTTAGCAAACCCGCTTCTCAGGCCGTTCCCATAGAGCATATCGCTGTAGACCGTTGTGTTCATAAACGAGTAGGAGACGCCGGCTGAAGCGGTGTACCGCTGATCGTGGTCCAGAAAAACCCAGTGATTCTGTATGAAGGCAAGTTCGTCCGATCCAAACAGAAATTGCCCGGACCCGAGAGTTTTTCCGGTGCCCCTCTCGAAGCCGAAATTAAGATAGGCATTGAAACCTTTCTCCGAATAGTTGGCGGTTACTTCCGTGCCGTATTGGTTACCTTGCACATAGTTGAACGGGGCAAAAATCAGAGCGGCGCCGAACTGACCTTCATCTAACAAGTCGTGAGCTTCTTTATAGTAGGTATCCACGCCGATAGAAAAAGCGCTGCTGAACTGCTGGGTTATGCCTGCGTCAAAATAGTCGGCTTTCTCCGGCTGAACCGGCGAACTCTGATTAACTGTCGCTTGATTGCTGGTACCGATGAACTTCGCCAGATCTCGATTAGCCACCAGCTCGAGCGGCGGGGGGGTGAAGTACTTAGCATACCCGGCATGCAGCGTTGTGGTACTGGTTGGTTTAAAGACGATATTGACCCGTGGACTTAGCTGATTTGCGTGGGCGTATTCATCCAACACGTCAAACCGGCCGCCAAAGTTAATGGTCAAAGACTTAAACACCTGCCATTCATCTTGTAAGTAGAACCCGTAATAGAGCCCGGTCTTACTGCTGTCATCGGTGATATTGATCGGAACATTCGAGGCTTGAAATCCGGGGCCTCCGGGAAAAACCAGATTGTTGCTATCCGCGACCGCCTTCTCCACGGTCACGAGAAATCCTCCTCGGATAGTGTGCTGGTCATTCAATTGCCAAGCCGCATCAAATTGAACGCCATTAGAAAAAATATTATCATCGACCCGGCTAGCGACCCCGTTGAAGATCAGATCGCCTTGATTATCGGGTGTAAATAGTGTCTGGCTGAACCGGCTGAACGCAGCCAGTTGAAAGGTCAGGTCACCGATGGTCTTTTGGTAGGCCAGCACTGCATAATGGTTTTGCTCGTGCTGATTCTCATTGAGGTTAATCGAGTTGTACTTGTCGGGTGCCGCATTCGCCAAAGTAAATAGCGGTGTTTGGTTAGGATTATTCGGGATCTGAAAATCCGAATAGGTGCCGCTGAGCAGCAACGTGATCCGGCTCGTGTCATCAATGATATACGAGAAATCCCCAAACAGTTTATACTGGCTCGTACGATCGTGAATCGCGTAGGGAGAACCAGTCGTATTTTCAATCCCGAGATCATTGGAATCGTAGCTCCCCGAGACGAAGTAGTTAAATTTTCCGGACGACCCACCTGACTCGAAGCTGGGGTTTATCGTATTATGGGAACCGCCGTACATGGATACCTGGCCACCGTTCAGATCCGGCCCTTCCTTTGTCTGGATATCGATAATCCCGGTCGTGTAAAAACCAAACTGCGCCGGTAACGAACCGGTAATTAAATCGACGTTCTGGACCAGCCGGGTATCTATCTCTTGGCCGAAACCGGCAATCCCTTCCGGAATTAAGACGTCATCGATTCGATATTGAAGATTGGCATGTTCATCGCGCACATGGAGTTGGCCATATGAATCCTGGGCAACCCCGGGCGCGCGCAGAATCACTTGGTTGAAGGAGGCGTTATCACCTTGCGCTTCGGTCTGGATCTGGGTTTGTCCGATTGAATATTTCGTGGCGCCGAGATCTGGGACTATTTGATCGCGCGCTTCATTGAGCTGGCCGATCACGTTGACGGTGTCCAATGCGAGGTTTGAAGGAACGCCGCTTTGCTCACTCGGCGAAGGAGAAGGACTCGGAGCTGTGGGTTGCTGCGCTGAGGCGACTACGCTGAACCCAAACCAAAGTAGGCAGGCACTAACAAAGAGTTGACGTGAACAAAATGTAGAAATGATCTGCATTGAGGTAGTTGGTAAATCATTGCGGTGAATGGTTATTGGCCGGTTCGGGCATGACCCATCTGCCTCAGGGCACGACAGGCGGTAGCGAAGCTCCTGGCGAAGAATCGGTTCCCGCGTCTCGAACAAGCTCATGCGATTCTGGCGAACCTTTTGGGGTCGGGACCGGCGTCGGTTGCCGAAGCTTCTTAGGCGAGCCAATGAAGACCGGGCTCGTCTATACCGAACGGCGCGAACTAGCTTTGGTTGAAACTGACCGAGATGACGGGAGGTCCGCGCTCAGAGATGCGTTGCCCGGCAAACAGTACCGCAAAAATTTCCGGTGGCGGACTGGGAATATGCCTGAGAAAGAGAACTAAAGGCCCGGCAACCAAGCTGGGCGGCAATGGAGAGTGGACTAGCCCGCCCCCAAGAAAGAGAGTGACAGCACAATCATGGTCCTCATGATTGGCGTCCGGATGAATCAACTCATGGAGTTGCGGTGAAACGGTAAGGGTTAACGCCCAGAATATTGCGACGACTAAAACGGCACCAGTCCAGCGCTGACCCGTTTGGATCAGCGGACCGAGCATCCTTAATCTCGTCGCGCGTCTAATCACCGGACCCGAGGATAGGAGAGCAGAAACCTTAGTGCAAGTTATTTGCAAGTGGTTGGTCCGCTATTCTCTCTTCCTTAGCACATAAAAGTTCACTTCCTAATTCTTCTAACCCAAGACATTGACCAAATCTTTCAAATCTGAGAGAACCGGGGCATGGAAAAAGACCTCGAACACCTGAAGCTACTTGGCATTTTCCACTATATTTGGGGCGGCCTATCTCTTATAGGCGGGATCTTGATCGGAGGATACTTTGTGGTTATTGGCATCATTCTGATGAACAATCCCCCGACCTCAGCTTCATCTGAAGACAGCGGGGCGGCCGGCGCTGTTGGCGGGATTATGATCGGTGCCGGTATCGTTCTCTTCTTGGTCGTCGTCGTTTACGGGATTCTGACCCTGATGGCGGGTGGGAAGTATCGGAAACATCAGGGGGGCTACTGGTTCTGTTTTATTTTAGCGATCGTTACTTTGGTGATCGGTGGTATCCCAGGGATCGTGTTGGGGATCTTTTCCCTGATCGTTTTAAGCCGTGACACGGTGAAGGCCGTCTTCAGGGGCCAGAGCTTACCGGGGACCGGCGGCTTGGTAGCTACACCGCCGATTTCGTGAAATGATTGGTGATTGGTCTGCCGTGCGTTGCCGCTTTAACGCGCCTTATCAACGCGAAATGCAACGCCCCGATTTGACCGCCAATCGCCCTAATCACCAATCACGCCTCCGCCGTCGCCGCGCGGTTTTGCACCCGGGTCTGATACAACGACTCTCCCATATAATCGATCACCTCAACCTGCATCTCTTTGGCTGTTACAGTCACGGCCATAAAGCCGGGCGTACCTCGGTAGAAGCGGCTCCCTTCGGTGGGACCTGGTTCTCGGACTTTAGAACCGGCCCCCGTGTTGAAATATTCTACGGATCCACGGACGATATGCTGGAGATCATGGTCATGCCCGTTGAAATAGGCGGGCACACGATGCTTCTCTAGCAGCGGATTAATGTCGCGAATTAATTCCGGCTGATCGCCATGTTCAGTCCCTCCGGAAAAAATCGGATGATGACCGATCACGATCTTCCAGGCAGCCATCGAATTGGATAACGCATGATCCAACCATCCGACCTGAGCGGAGGTATCTTGAGAAATAATCTCGTCCCGCATATCCACTTTGTTGCGGTACTCCTCAACAAAAGGGCTCGTGTCGATGAAGAAGAATTCCACTTTCTCTTTGTCATCGATCGGCTCGATTACCGAGAAATAACGCGCGGGCATTTTCCAATTTGGACGCGTCTTGGCATAGTCGAGCTGGGCTTGAGGACGGCCTTTGTAGTCGTGATTACCGAGAATCGCATACCAAGGAACGACTAGTGAAGACGCGGTATAAACGTTCTCAAATGAGCTCTTCCATTGAGGATCAACGACACTCTGCACGCCTTTCTCATAAAAATTGTCGCCGACCGAAACAATAAACCGACAACCGAGCTTCGCCGCCGCCAACCCCATTTGGTGGGCGACATCGCTTTGATGAAATCCCCCTCCCCGGCCCCAGTCACCGAAGATAAGAATGTCAGTTGGGACCGGTTAGGCTCAGACGCAATTGGAACGTTCGAGCTCGCTGCTCCTCGCGCTCTGAACTGGCTGAATAAACCGGTAAACAACGGAACTAGACCGAACAACCATTGCAGGAAGTTTCGCCGAGTCTGTTTCATGAAATGTGAATTTGATTTCGGACCGCAGTCGCCGCTCCTTTGGAGCACCATCTTTATAGCTGCGCGGCAACAAAAAGAAAGCCGCGGCTCCGTAGGAGCGGCCTCTGGTTTTTGTGTTTAGAACTTAAACTTCATTCCAAACTCGTAGGTAATGTCATAGAACTCGCGCTGGATCGGGCGATTGGCCTGACCTTCGTAAATACGCCAAGGGGCATTGGTGAGGTTCTTGGCATTGAAATACACACCCACTCCGTAGCGGGTCATATAACTCGCAGCCAAGTCCAGTGTGAAACGACTATCGAAGTACTGGTCTAACCGATAGGTGGTACCTACCGAGGACAGGTTGTGATCGGTGTATTGTCCCGACAGTGAGATGGTAAACCCGTACTTCTCATAAAAGACCGCAACATTATACAGGTTCGGTGAAGTAAACGGCAGCTTGGTATGATCCGTTGGCCGCGTCCTACCCTCGGAGTCAACGTAGGTATAGTTGGCGGCAAACCCGAGTCCACCGAGCGGACCTAGGAGAAACCGCAAATGCTCCTCGAAAGCGAGTTCAATACCGCGGGCGTAAGCGGTTCCACTGTTCAGGAACGTGTTTTCGTCGAAGATCTGGTTATTGATTACCGTCCGGACCGTTCGCGTGAAGATGTAGTTATCGAATTCTTTGTCGAATAGATCGACCTCGAACACCGAATCCTTGGTCGGATTGTACTCGAGCGTGAAATCGAAATTATTCGCAGTAGTTGGCTTTAAATTTGGATTACCGGTGGTGATGCTCAGGTTAGCTTGATCGACTACGGTGGCGGCCGTTACCTGGTTGAACGCCGGGCGGCCGATAGCAGTGGAATACGCGAGACGGGTTTGCAGAATATTTGGAATAATCTCGTAACGAATCTGCGCGGTCGGGAAAAAGTCCGTGTAATTTACCGGCCGATTTACGAAGTGATAGGAACTGGGTAGGGTCGGATCCGAGCCGGGCGTGTTCGTATTAGCGCCGTACACTGCATTCGTCACCTCTGCGCGTAAACCGACCAACAAGTTTAATCGGCCAAACACGGTGATGTCGTATTGCCCATAACCGGCAAACACGTTCTCGGTATCATTGTAGTACGCCTGCAATGCAGTCACCGCGTCCGCAGTGGCGTTGCGGACAAAACCAGGATGAGAGCTGGTAAAGGCGTTGAATCTCCCGGGGTCAGGAGAATAGCCAATCTGCCAGTAACCGTCGCACAAAGTGTTGAGATGACCGGCCATGGCCTGAGCCAGGGTAAAGTCGTTGGTGCCGGTCGCCGGATCGACATAGGCCGAGTAGGTCGCCGGGTGATCCGAAAAGTTTTTGCTTCGAAAACGCAGGTTCGTGCCGAATTTCAAATTGCTGGGGTTACCATCGACATCGAATGGGAACGTCAGGTTAAGGCTACCGGCGATCTCCGTATCGAGCGTATGGTTGTTATCGATCGTGAGGCCGCTGAAAAGATACTGAGTCGGATCGAACCGGTTTACGTTTAGCGCGGAATTAGTGGGATTGCTGTATTGGAAACTCGGCCGGTTGGAGAGACCGGAGTTATTATACGTTACCGTCTCGCTAGCGTCTGTCGAAAAACTCGGGTTGAAGTCGTGCGGGTTATCGTCCCAAGCCTGGGCAAACGATCCCTTATAATCGACGATGAAGGGCCCCACGATGTCGCGGCCGCCACCTTGAACAATCCAGTTCTCGAAATGTTCTAAGTTAAACCTCAGGTCCTCGCTCATAACGACGTTTGATGCGGTGAAAGACCCGTCGGGACTCGGAGTCGGGCCGAGGAGCGGCCCCCCAGTGTTGGCGTCATCTAGACCGCTCAGGTTAAAGATTTGGCGATGAACTTGTTCCGAATAACCGGCGTTAACAAAGCTGATGTAAAAGCTGTTGTTAGGATCGGGCCGGAAATCGAACGTGCCACCATACCCGTGCAAAGTCCGATTATAGGTGTAACGGCGAAAATCGATTGAGCTCAGAACCTTGTCGGAGCCGGCGGGCGGGTTCGAATCCGAGTATGCTGGTTCGAAGTCGTCGACCCCGCGGTGATCTTCGTAAAAACTAAATTCGCCGAGGATGCCAAATGGCCGGTAGGGTGTTGCCATTCCCTCTCCGCTGCCCACATCCTTTGCTTCGACCGATTTCCCATCGGGAGTAGGTACGACCGCAGGCGCCGGCGCTGGTGCGAATGGATTACCACCAGGCCCTACCCCGAAGGTGAACCCACCGACGACGGCATCGTCGATGATTCCGTATTGGTGCCGGAGCGGCTCCCAGCCCGATCCCACATGTCCCTCGAGAAACGGTCGGTCCAAGTCGAAAGCACTTCGAGGCGATAGTTCGATCGTGCCTCCTAGCGCCTCGGCATCCATGTCGGCCGTGTTCGCTTTGGTAATAATGATCTGGCTGACTAGTCCGGACGGGATCTGATCGAAAGCCACGTGCCGTCCGGAGGAGTCATTAGAGGGAATACGTACATTACCCCAAGTTACCCCCACCAAATTCGAATCCAGTCCGCGAATCGTGATGTAACGGCCTTCTCCAGTATCGTTCTGGACACCAGCTCCAGGCATTCGTTTTATAGCGTCGGCCAAGTTAACATCTGGATATTTGGAGATCTGTTCCGCAGATTGAACGTTCTCGACATTCGGCGCGAGACGTTGATCCTGGATGGCGCGTTCCTGGGTAGTGACTGGGGCCACTCCCGTAACGACCATCTGTTGCAGTTGGTTCCCCGGAGATGGGGAAGCACTCGGGTTGCTCGCATCTTGGCCCAGCATCGGCAAGCTGGGACCAAGAAATAACGACCAAAATAGTATCCTCCCTGAAACGGCGGAGAAACAATCAGAGCGTAGCGGTGCTAAGTGATTCTTAGCAGACGCAAGGTGTAGCGCCGGCGTGTTTTTCACGCCCGCGATCCTAAAAAGGAGGAACTACCCGCAAATCTCCCAATCGTTAAAACTTCTTCACGTTGATTACAGTTCTGTAATTCAAGGGCGACGGACGGTAACTCTTTGTTTCGACATCTAAGATAGTGCGCACTATCAGATCGGAGGCGCGCCGGACCTCCCTAGTCGTCTAGACTCCTAGAGGCTACGTCGGGCAAGCCGCATTGGAGCAAATTCCAACCTCCTGATTTGGAAAAGTTTATGTCGCGCTTCGCTGGAAAACGTGTGGGCTCCTGTACGCGTGGCACGATCAGGAGTTCTCCAGTGCCGGCGCGTCGAACATGCCCTCGCCCCCAGGGCGTCGCACCTTATCGAACGCAACGGCCAAAACCGAGTCCTGGCGTCGACATCCGTCACAGCTGGGACACGGAATGCGACGCCCCTCTGTCATGCGTCACTGACCGGCGGCTACCCCTACCCGCTCAGAGTGCTTTCAGCTCCGCGATGTACGCCGCGCCGTCCTTCGCGAACGCGATCCAGACCGAATGAGTGTCCGGGTCAACTGCCAGGGTATGCGCTCCCTTCGGTGTCTCGATTTCACCCAAAGATTTGGCGCCTTCGACCGTCTCTTGCAAAACGGACAGCTTACCTTGACCACTGGCGCAGTAAATCCGTTGGTTCCCTGGATCGAACGCGATTTGATCGACACCGGGAGCAATATCAACTGACTTCAGACAGATTCCGGTGGTGCAATCCATTACCACCAGCTTCCCGTTTCCACCGGCCGAGAATAACCGACGAGTCTTCGGATCGATTGCTAGTCCATGCGGTTTTTCAGCCGGTAACGTCGACCAGGTCTGAGCGACCGTGTTTGCCTTCGCATCAATTACTAACGTTACCGGCTTGGATTTGATATTCTGAAACAGCCCGTCAAACTCCGGGTCATACAAAATGTATTCGGGAGCCGTCGGGATCGGAATCGTGGCAACAATTTTGCGGGCGACTGGATCGACCACCCACAAATCTTCACCATCATCCTGGTCCACGTAGACCATGCCGGTTTTCGGAAAATAGCTTAAGGCGTCCGGGGGACCGGGCAGGTCGACCGAACCGCTCACATCCAGCGCTCTTCGATCCACCTCGACAAGTTTTTTCTGATCGCTGACTGTGACATAGTAACTGTCATGGACAAGGTCGAGCGCAACACCCTGCGCTGCACCGGTAGCAACGATCTTGATTAATTTTCCGTCCGGAAGATTGAAGACATCCAAAGATTTATTGCCGGTATGATCCGCCAATAACCGATGGAGCTGCTGGTCCACTTGCAGAAAATCGAACCCGCCTTTTGTGCCCGGCACCGCCATCGGTTCACCGAGTGTCAATGGAGCAGAAAAGATCGGGACTGGACAAAGGGTTGCACCCAACGCTAAGAGCAAATACTTGACGTTTCGACAAGAAGCCAATCGCTGGAGAGTTTGCATAATTTCCGGCGAATAGTAGCCGGATCGGGCGTGAGGGGAAGAGGGAAAGCGTGCGGGAGTAAGGGCGTATGGGCATTTTTTGGTGGGGCGAGGCTCCTGCACGACCCGAGAATTTTAACGAAGCTACTGACGTTGGTCAGTCGCAACGCTGTGCTAGGCCGATGCGCGTGCCGAGCCGTGGGTCCGCCGCGTCGCTGGCATTTAGATTTTCAAGAAATGATTGCCTGCTTTGCCCGCACCGCGCCGTTTACCATGCCACACTTTATCCCACGGCTCGGCGAGCAAATTGGTGTAGCCAAAATGCCACGACTAGACAGGTCAGCAGCTTCGTCGAAATCGAAGGGCCGTTCGGGAGCCTCGCCCCACCAAGAACGACACGCCTCCCCTTGCGGTCGGCTCGCTTCACCAATAGCTTCCAGCCATGCGTTGGATGTTTGTAATCGCTGCGACTGTCTTGCTATCAACAGCGCTGATGGCGGATCCCATCACAGTCGATTCTCTACCGGGCCGGGTTCGGGACAGTTTAAAGAACGTTCTTCAAAATCCGCAGGAAGCAGTCACTAATATCGAGACTTACGACTGGGGTCCGGCGGTTATTTACAAGATCAGCATCACCCTCAATGGCCAACCTTACCTGGAGGTGCATATCGCTGATACCGGCCAAGTCGTGCGTACAGACGAAAACGCGGACACGGCTGACAAGGATGATGACAGCGATAGCGATGCGAACGCAAGCCCCAGTCCGAGTCCCTCTAGCTCGCCTTAGGCTCGCTAGAATAGCCAATAGCCAATAGCAAATAGCAAATAGCAAATAATCCTGCCGCAACGCGCCCTTGGCTATTGGCTATTGGCTATTCGCTGACGAGCCTAAGGCGAGTCAGCGAGGTCCCCCGGGGAATTCCAGTTCCGAAACAGCGCCGCCTCGTCCGGGGCAACGTTTTGGATACTGACGAGACCACTCTGTTCGAGTTGGCGAGCAAACCTTTGCAGACTGCGTTGGCCCTGCTGCAAAAGGGTAAAGGCAACCGCAGCCGCTTCCACCGGATATACCGCGGCCACCGGTTCCAAGTCCTGCTCGATTGCCGGTATAACACCGCATCCGGGCGCCGATCGCTGGACCAATGAGCTCAAGTACGTTGAACTCATATTGGGCAAGTCGACCGCCAAAACCAACAATAACTTCGATTGAGCAACCTCTAGGCAACTCAGAATACCGGCAAGCGGACCTCCATTTTCAATCTTATCCGGCACTATTCTAGCATCCGGCGGATATCCTAGATCGGGCAATCCTGAAACCAGTAACTCGACAGGCGCAAGCCCGCGCAGGACGTCAAATTGCCGTTTCCACAGCGGCACCTGTTCTCCTTGCGAATCGACAAGCAGAAGCCTTTTGTCCCGTCCCATTCGCCGGGAACGTCCCCCGGCCAAGAGAGCGGCTGAGAAGGGAAGAAGCGTCGAGGGCACGGTGAGAATAGCAAATAGCGGATAGCAAATAGCAAATCGAGAAGTTCACAAAGCTGATTCCGAGGTCGGTAGGGCGAAAAACTCGGCGCGGATGAGCCGAAGTCGTTAGCCACAGCGTCGGCCCGTCCGAGTTTTTCGCCCTACCGCTTTTCATCTGCTATTCTCTCCACAGATGATGAACCGGATTGACGAGAAATTCGCTGCTCTCAAGGGAGAAAATCGAAGCGCCTTCATTGTATACATTACGGGCGGCGATCCCAGTCTCGAGAAGACCATTGAGATCGCGGCTACTCTTGAACGAGCCGGTACTGACATCCTGGAAATCGGCGTTCCCTTCTCGGACCCGCTGGCGGACGGAATCGCCAACCAACTTGGGGCACAACGAGCTCTTCAAGCTGGAGCCACGCTGCCCAAGTTGCTCTACACGATTTCGTTAATCCGGAGCAAGATCAGCTTGCCCATTGTTTTGTACAGCTATCTCAACCCAATCTTCCAATATGGGTTCACGCAGTTTGAAGAAGACGCACTTGCAGCCGGCGTTGATGGTCTCCTGTTGTTGGATCTGCCCCCGGAAGAGGCGTTAGACTCGACCGAAGCTCACCGGATCCATCGGATTCGCCTGATCGCACCCACAACTCCGGAAGAACGGATCCAGTCCATCGCCGGGCGCGCCAGCGGCTTCGTTTACTACGTTTCTCGAGAGGGTGTGACCGGCGAACGAGATGAGCTGGCCGCCTCGATTCCTGAACGCCTTGGGCGGATTCGAAAACACACGGCTCTTCCGCTCGTGGTCGGATTCGGTATCTCAGGCCCTGGGCAGGCGGCTCAGGTCGCCGCTTGGGCGGACGGCGTCGTAGTTGGTAGCGCGATCGTGCGCAAAATCGGAGCACTGGGCAACGATCCCGGTCTATCCCAGAAGCTTCTTGATTTCGTCACACCGATTGCCGATGCCGTCCATTCGGTCGTGAAAGGAACGTGATAGCCGTGGCCGCCCGAAGTTCTGGTGGGGCGAGGCTCCCGTGCGGAGTTGTAGGTTAAAGGTTTTAAGTTGGCTACGGAACCAGTTTCGGAAACAGCTTCTTGCACTGTTCCGAAATGATCGGGTACTCCCACCTCTTGGCTTGGAACGCGTTGATGATCCCGATGAGCCAAAGAATGAAGCCGGCAAGTTCCAAAACCCAGGCCAGCAGAAAATAGAGCGCGTTGATCACCGGAATATGGAAGAAGACCACACCTAAAATTGAATACGCGATCCAGAGGACAAACCAAGTACAACCGAAAAATATGCTCTGCACGGCCCAGTGCCGCGCCAGCGAGTCTTTCTTTTCTATAAAATAGAAAATAATACCGGTAAAGGGAGGAACTAAAGCGGCTAGACCTGAGGCAATATGAGATGCAAGACCGGTATCGCTATTCGGGTTTGACGAAGGGGAAGAAGACATACTCGGATAGGGTCAAAAGTTTATTTGCGGAGCTATCTTTAGCGGATCAAAAGCGGATACCAAACGACGCCGGCACTCGCCGCTGTACTCTTCTCCGGCTACGGAACCAATTTAGGAAAGAGCTTCTTACACTGTTGTGAAATGATCGGGTACTCCCACTTCCTGGCTTGGAACGCATTGAATATCCCAAGAAGCCAAAGCACGAAGCAGAACACCGACCAAAGCCAGCCGAGCAGCAACCCTAGAATCCCAAGATGAACCACCGAAAGAATTACGGTGAGGATATTAATTGCAACTGAAACGACGAAAGCAGTGCATCCAAAAAAGATGCTCTCAACGGCCCAATGCCGGGCCAAGGAGTCTTTCTTTTCAATAAAGTAGAATATAATCCCGGTAATTGGCGGGATCAGAGCGGCAAGAACTGAGGCAATATGGGAGGCAAGACCGGTATCGCTATTTGGATTTGACGTAGGTGAACCAGACATATCGGAAATAACGTTGGAA
>DASUWQ010000437.1:0-3314 GCA_036378375.1 Chthoniobacterales bacterium | reverse complement strand
GTAGACAATGACCTGCACATCGCTGAGATCCGGGATCGCATCGAGCGGGGTTTGGTACAAAGCGTAGATCCCGCCCGCTATCGCGATTATTACAAATACAACGACGAGGAACGGATTGCGCGCACTGGCACCAATGATCCGTTCAATGATGGTCTCCGGATGCTTTCCCGGCGTCAGCGGTTCGGGCATGGCAATTACCCTTGGGCGTGGAGCTCTCCTTGCACCGTGCCGCAAGACGGCATGTCAGGTCCTAGGAAAGGATTCTTTACCTGGGTCGAATCCTGCAACCATACCGCCGGCGATTTCTTCCACACCGGGCATTCGATACTGTAAAGGGGATCGTCCATTTGCGGCATGAATTCTCTTAGAAAGGCAATTAAAGCCGCACTAAATTGCCCGAAGTGAATCCGCGCCTGTTCGATGCTGTCAGGAGTAAATTCGTCCGCGCTGCTATGAAGTTTATCGACCAAATCCTTGTAGCGGTCCGGCTTAAACGGAGGCTCGATTTCCAACAGTAGATGGACCTGTTTCTGGAGGTCCTGTGCTTCCGCCGAGACCTTGGGAAATTCATTTTGGGCCAGGTTCCCTTGCATTCGCTTGTAGGAGTCAAGCAGCGATTTAACCAACGAGCCGAAGTCAGCGCCTTGCGGCGGTGAAATTTGATTCACCCCGGGAGTTGCGGAAGGCTGTTGCTCCGCTTCCCAGTCTTTTAACGCGCCCTGTACTTGAGATTCTGCATCGATCAGAAAATTAGCGCTGTCGACGATCCGATCGCCTTCCTTTACCCCGTTGAGTACTTGATAATAACTTTCTTCTTGCTGCCCGTCGAAAGTAGTAAAAGAGCGGCCTACCTTCACATAACGCGGCAGCAATTTCCCCTGACCCCGATCCAGAAACACCAGCATTCTTTCGCCAGTGGGTAACGCCGCTTGCACCGGGATCGTTAAGCCTTCACCGTCATCGATCTTTACCTCAACATTGGCGTACATTCCCGGGCGCAACTGTCCCTTGGCATTCGGTATATCGATGCGAACCCGAGCAGTCCGTTTGGCGGGATCAATCACTGGATTGATCACTGCAATCTGACCTTTAAAGGTTTGGTTAGGAAAGGCGGGCAAATTCACATCGATCGTTTGGCCTGGCTTCAGCAAGCTGACCTCGTTCTCGTAAAACTCAGCCCATACCCAGAGAGTTGAGAGGTCCAGAACGGCAGCCAGTTTGTCGCCCATTTTCACGCTCATCCCCGGTCTGGCCATCACTTCGCCCACAACGCCATCGAAAGGCGACCGGAGCATCAGCTGATCGGACGGTTTTCGGTTCTTTTCCAACTCAGCAATTTCCTGATCGCTCACGTTCCAAAGCTTAAGACGCCTTTTGGAAGCTTCGATCAATTGATCATTCGATCCCCGTCCGTTTCGATCGCGATCGTTTAGCAGATTGACTAGCTCTTGTTCAGTACTGCGTAGGTCGGGACTGTAAATCGTGAGTAGAGGCTCGCCTTGCGAGACCTGTTGTCCGGGTGAGTTAACTTTTAATTCCTGTACGTAACCATCAACCCGCGCCACATAGTCAAACATCTTTGCGCTATCCGATTCTAGGATCCCGACGGATCGGATCGACAGCTCGATCAGTCTTTTCGTCACCGTGGCATAAGTGACTCCGATCTGTTGTTGACGTTCAACCGGAACCGTGAACTCGGTTGATTTAGGAGCTTCCTGACTAGGAGAAGGCATCTGCATCCCGCCCATCGAGTCGGAACCGCTTTTCATCGCTCCACCGGTGTTATCGTTTTTGGTCATTCCCCCGGCATTATCATTGGAGACCTTTTTCAAAACCGGCACCAGATCCATGGAGCAAATTGGACATTTGCCCGGCGTTTTCGAATGGACCGACGGGTGCATCGTGCAGGTCCAATAATTGACGTTGTCGTTCGCAGCCTGCTTGCTGTTTTCGGGTTTGCTACAAGCGCTGATTACGACCGCGATCAGTGCAGCCATTGCGATTTTCAGCAAAAAACCGGTTTTCACTTTGTCTTCCTTGAGAGGTTAGATTTACCTCGTTCTGAAACATTCTGGTCGCTGCCCACTAACGCATCTAGTTCCGCGAGCGCCGTTTGATAATCGGCTAGGTGCTGAGCGTACATCGTCTCCAGATCAAATAAGCTTCGTTGAGCGGAGAAGAGCATCAGTAGAGTTGTTTTGTCCGTCTCATAGTCCGCCTGGTAAGAGGTCACCGTCTGCCGCGCCGTCGGTAACAGGTTGCCGCGGTAAAGCTCGATATGATGATGAAGCGTCTCGATCTTCTGCAGCTGGTTCCGTAGCAACCCCAGCGCTTCCGTCTGCGCGCTGATCAATTCGTTTTCGGCGGCATCCACCCCGCTTCGAGCTTCTTCCTCTTCGGCACGATACTTTTTTCCGTTAAGCCATGGCAGACTGATCGAGACGCCTCCGCCCACTTGGCTGATCGCTTGGGACGCGTCATTGTAGCGTTGGCCTTCAAAGCTAACCGTCGGATCGGGAATCCACTCGCGTTTTGCTAGCTCCAGTTTGGCGTGCGCGCTGGTTAGCATTGCCTGAGCTCCTCTGATTTCCGGCCGACTCGTCAGCAAGACCTGCCGGAGTTTCTCCGGCGAAGGCATCGTCGAATTCTCCGGGAGGGCGCCAGGACGACCTAACGGAGCGAATGGATCCCGATTCATCAACACGTTCAAATTAGACTGCTCATTCGAAATCTGCTGCTCGAGGTCCCTGCGTGCTTCGACTACTTTCTGGCGCTCATTATCCGCTAGCAAAAGGTCCGCTTGCGTTTGCGTACCAACTTCAAACTTCGCCTGAGTAGCGTCCCGCGATTGCAGAAGCGATTGTTCATTCGCTTTGTTCAGATCAAGGAGCTGATAGAGACTGGCGAGCTGGTAGTAACTGGACTTGGCTTTGGCTACGACATCTAGCTGCTGGCGGCGAGCTTCCTCGAAGGACTCCAGAGCTTCGGCTGCGGCAGCACGTCCTTTGCTGCGGTTTTTACCTGACACCGGAATCATTTGTTCGATGCCCACCGATTGGTCCGTGAAAGAATTTGCAGGAATGCTAACGAATCGACCAAAAACGGTGCTAATCCCGAGTTTAGGGTCCTCCCACGCGGCGGCCTGCGGTACTCGCTGCACCGATGCTCTCCACTTCGCCTGACTTGATTGAATCATCGGATTATGTTCGAGAACTGACGCCACTACTTCGCTCAGCGAGAGTTGAGTCGGGCGTTCCGGCGAGTTAGAAACATTCTTTCGTTCTCGGCTGCCGGCTTGCCCCAGCAAAACCACC
>DASUWQ010000436.1:0-3541 GCA_036378375.1 Chthoniobacterales bacterium | reverse complement strand
TTGAACGTCCAATTGTGACGCTCTCTTCAGAGAAAGACCGGCTCGATGGCGACAACCCCGAGACGATGGCAAGCTCGATTTCCAAAGCTCCTTGCTATCGAATTCGAGGATCGATTTCAACCCTGAACGGCCTTGTGTGTGTGGCCATACGACCCTGCGAGCAGAAGGGACCTATGGGCTCATGCAACTAATGGACTCCCACCCATAAGTCCCATGTGTCCCATAGGTCCCATCCAAGAGCGGAGCGCTGCCCCTCATAGGTGCGGAGACGCGTCTCTATGCCACCACCGCTATTCAAGCCCAGTCGCTCCACACTCGCCTACCAAACGTACTTTCCCGCGTGCCCGAATCGGTCAAGAAATTGACCGTTCAGGTTCGGGCCGATCCCCTGGATTGCTTCAACGAGCGCGTTCGCGGATTCTTCGGCCGAAATATTGGCATCGTCTCCACCCATATCGGTTCGTACCCAGCCGGGCGATATGGCGACGATCGTTATACCCTCGGGAGCGAGCTCGAATGCGAGGGACCGAGTCAGCATGTTCAAAGCAGCCTTCGAAACCGCGTAAGCGTAATAGCTGAAATTGTCACGTTCGGAAATCGAGCCGAGGCCGGAGGAGAGATTCAGAATCCTCGGCCGGTTGCTCCTGCGAAGATGCGGAAGAAAGGAACGAATGACTCGGGCGCAACCCAATACGTTTATTTCGAAGGCGTCTCGAAAATGATCGAAGTCGATGCTGGTTATTTTTTCGTTACCGCGTTCCGGCATCACTCCGGCGTTGTTGACGATAACATCGACACGTCCTTCGAGCGCATGAGCTGCGGTGGCCACGCTTTCGTCGGAGCTGACATCGAGAGGTAAAACCTGGAGAAGATCTCCATGTGCCGATCCCAATTTCTGCAGACTGACCGTGTTCTCCGTTTTCCGGCACCCTGCAAAGACCCTGAAATCTGTGGCGACCAATGCTTTGGCTAAGGCGTAACCAATACCTCGGTTGGCGCCAGTAATTAGCACGCTTTCCATGCGCCCAAGATAACTGCCGCTATCGTCCCGACAAATGCGGACCGCGAATGTACACGAATACTAAAAAACCAACCGCGAATGTACGCCAATGGACACGAATACGAAAGCGAACCGCAGATGGACGCAGATTTGCGCAGATTAAAACCCAAAACGGGACGCCGACGCCTGAGACAACCGGTCCGAATAAACTGCTTAGCAAGCAAGCGCCAAGCGTGAACCGCAAAATCCCAATTGCGGACCGCGAACTGTGAACGGTTTAGAAGCTCCGTCAGAGAACTACGGCAGCGGAGAGCATACTACCGTTGCTGCATTCCTGCCCTGGCGGGGTTTGTAAGTCACCGATCCATAGCCCCTGACGGATTCAGTATTATTCGGCTGGATGAGAGTCTAGAGCAACGACTTTTCTAAAGGAGCCAGGAGCTAGAATCTAGATTCTGGCTCCTAGCTCCTTTATTTCCTTCGTGCTACACGTATCTTCTCATTCCTGATCCATGGCTCGTTTTCTCCTGATCATTGCGATGTTTTGCGCCATAGCTGCGGCGGGGTTGGGCTTCTATAACCGGGATAAGCTGACCAGGTTAACCCAAGATCTTGGTTCTTCCGCCAATCACACTAAGCAGTTGCAGGCCAGCCTGGACGACCTGCAAAAAAAGATGCAGCAGATGGGGCAGCAGGTCGAAAGCCAGGAGCATGCAAACGAACAGCAACGCGACGCAATTAATTCCGATCTGAGCTCTACCAAGACCAAACTCGCCCAGCTCACGGATCAAATCGCTGCTCGCGATAAGGAGAACCAGGAACTGGCAAACCAGTTAGCCGACGCTCGCCGTACTCTTGACCAAAAAAAACAGGCGGAAGATGATAGGCAGGCCCTTTCCGTTCGGTTAATCAATGTTGAAAATGCGTTAAACCAAATGCGGCTAAACGCTGTCCCCTCTGGAAAGAGCAAATCGAAAACGCAAGTGACTTTGGAAGGGACCGTGCTTTCGATGAATCGCGACGCGCAAGCCCTGATGGTGAGCCTTGGCAGCGATCTGGGTGTCACGACAAATATGCATTTGACCGTCGAAAAGAACGGTCAGACGGTGGGCCAATTGCGCGTGGTTTCGGTTGATAAGAATAGTTGCGTCGCACAATTTGTAGCTGATGGTCCGGAGAATTTTGCGCGGGTATCTGTTGGAGACCCAGTGAGCATTACGGTACGATGAGAACACTGTTCCTATTGTTTGGTTTGGTAGTGTTGTTGGCCGGTTGTCAGACTGACCCCGAGGCGGCGAAAGAGACACAGACGCCGCAGTTTGGGCAGCCGCAGAGTACGATTCCATGGAATCAACCGCAGGGTTGGGAAAGTAATGGACAACTCGGCGCGATTCCAGGGGTCGGAAGCAACCGTTACAGCAATTACTAAGCCTCCGTTATTGGTTACCTTTTACTGTGTTGCAGATCGTCGTTCTTCGCGGCGGCGCGCTTGGCGATATTGTCTTAACCCTGCCGATTTTGCAGGCGTTGCGAGATTGTTATCCCGATGGTTTTGTCACCTTGGTTGCGCCGTATCCCCAAGCGATTCTGGCGCGTTATCATACGGACCGGGTTCTCGATCTAAACTCGGCCAGATTGCTAGGGTTATTTAAGCCTGGCGCCAGTCTCCAGGATGCAGCTCGCGAATGTCTTCGGGCGGACTTGATCCTGAGCTACTTATCGGATCCCGATAGAATGATCGAGAAGAAGCTGACTTCATCGAACACCACAAAATTTTTACAAGGCCCTTTCAAGCTCGATCTCGAGCGCCGGCCAGCAGTTGAACAGCTTGCCCAGCCGCTTGCGATCTTAGGTATTACCTCGATTGATCCTGTTCCTCGATTGACTGCGTCGCCTCCAATCCGGTCTATGAATCGGTTGGCAATTCACCCTGGAAGCGGTTCGCGGAACAAAAACTGGCCCCTACGTCACTGGAGCAAGCTTTTGCGCGAATTAATGCCGAGCTTTGACGAGATCTTGCTGATCTCGGGGGAGGCAGATACCGAGATTTCGGAGGCGGTACGCCCACTGATCCCGGCGACCAAACTTCGGCTGTGCGCCAATCGCTCGCTCTGGGATCTGGTTAGCGAGTTGAGCCAGGCAACGCTCTTTATTGGACACGATAGCGGCGTTACGCACGTAGCGGCTGCAACCGGGCTTCCGACGGTTGCCCTGTTTGGCCCAACCGATCCCACGATCTGGGCGCCTAACGGGAATCACGTTATCGTGATAACAAGCCCCGATCGAACCATGGTCGGCCTAAGTGTGGAAACGGTCTTAGCGAAGCTGCCTCCCGGAAGCAAAAAAAGCTAACGACGTCCGAGCGCTAGACTTAGAACTTAAAACCTTGAACCTAGAACCTACAACCCTTTAAGCCAGATCCGGTGCCGGTCAATCTTAGCGCCGCGCTCCAGGAAAAAGTCGCGAAGCTCGGGAGTGTAATGGCCATATTCTTCCGGATTGAGAGCTAAGAAAACTCGTGCACCCGGGTTGAGGTATCGC
>DASUWQ010000435.1:0-5282 GCA_036378375.1 Chthoniobacterales bacterium | reverse complement strand
AACCTGGTACCTCCGATCAATTCAAAGCCGCCGTTGAGCAGCCGCCGGCCGCTCCTCCTGCTGGTGACACGGGCGGATAGTGATTAGTGAGAGGTGAGAGGTGAGAAGTGAGGGTCGGCGCGGTGGAACGAATCGTACTCGTCCTCGTCGTCGTTCTCGTTCTCGAAAGGTTGGGCGTTGACTAGTGATGTTGGCCATGGTGTCCGCAAGAATTCACTCTTCAGTCATTCCAAACGCTTGGTGAGAACAAACCTTTCGAGCACGAGCACGAGCACGACACGACGTGCAAGAACAGCGGCATCTGGTAATGCGTGACCCAAGCGCGATGCGATAACTGGAAGACGGCCATGGAAACATTCATCCAGCAATTGGTAAACAGCTTATCAGTTGCCAGCGTCACAATCCTCATTGGCATTGGGATTACCCTGATCTTCGGCTTGGCCGGTATCGTGAACTTCGCCCATGGCGAGTTCCTGATGGTTGGAGGAATGGTGACCTGGTTTTTGGTGAACGCAGGGGTGAACTTTTTTGTGGCGCTCTTTGGCGCCATGATCCTCGTCGGTGCGTTAGGCTTCGTCGCTGAACGCGGATTATTCCGATTCACTTTAGATCGGCCGATGAACGGATTCATCATGTCGATTGGTCTCAGCGTCATTCTGCAGCATGTCGTGATCCGGATATTCAACGAGGTGCAGAAGACGATTCCGGATCCAGTGGGCCAGGTATGGGTAGTCGGAGGCGTTAACATTATCGCCATGCGGGCGATCGTTGTGGCGATAACCGCGGTCGTGGTGGCCGTAACTTATTTCGGCATTTCGCGTAGCCGTTATGGCATCGCTTTAAGAGCCAGCATCGCCGATCAAGACACGGCTGCGCTGATGGGTATACCGGTCAGGAAATATGTAACCGGCGTTTTTATTTATGGAAGTTTGTTAGCCGGCCTCGGCGGAGCTTTGATGATCGCACTCTTTCCCATCACTCCGTTTACTGGCAGCGTCGTAATCATCCGCGGATTTGCCGTTTCACTAATTGGAGGCCTAGGAAACGTCGGCGGGGCTGTAGTAGGAGGCCTTTTACTCGGTCTAGTCGACGGCCTCAGCGCCGGTTACGGCTCTCCAGAATGGACGGATGCTTATTCGCTCGTGCTGATGATCGCGGTCTTGATCATTCGCCCGCAAGGATTGCTCGGCGGAACATTGGGTCCGCGCGCCAGCTAGGAGAAATCACCCCATCTCGAAGATAAAATGATCCGCAGATTTCGCAGATTACACAGATTTAGTACGTTAGAGCCGAAGACGTGGGTTAGGAGCGATGCACAGGAAAATCGCTGATGGAACAAGCCGTGTCACCAACTCCGGTCACCCGAACACCTAACAGGACGGATGCCAAAGAAAAGCCTGGCCGGTTCGACGCGCCCAGCCGTCTGGAAATCATCACGGGGATCGTCGTCGCGTTGTTTCTGCTCGGGTTCCCTTGGTTTAATCCCGGTTATCGGATCCTCTCTCTTTCCATTACCACCGCATTCACTGCGGTAGCTTTGTATGGCCTTGCTCTCCAATTTGGGCAGGCCGGAATCATGTCGGTTGGACACGCCGCGGTCATGGGCATCGGCGCATACACCGCGGCGATTCTGGCGACAAAACTCGGTGTTGGTTTTTGGCTAGCCTTACCATTGTCGGCCGTAACCTCTGCGTTAGTTGCTGGTCTGATCGGTTTACCGTCCCTGCGAGTTAGCGGCCAGCACTACATCATTATCACGTTTTGCTTTTGCGCCCTGCTGGTAATCGCTCTGACCAATGGCGGTTCATTCACTGGAGCTGCTACCGGTTTGGATGTCGGTTCTATCGACCCGATTTTTGGGCTCAGCTTTGACCGGCTAAAGAACGCTTACTACCTGGTGATCGTCGCGCTTCTGGTTTGCATTCTCGCTTACTACTTGATCACGAATTCATCCTATGGCCGGACACTCCGTGCGATCCGGGAAAACGAGCCGTTAGCGCGAGCGGTAGGCATAAAGACCGGGTTTCACAAGATCGGTGTGTTGATGGTTAGCGGTGCATTCGCCGGCGTGGCCGGTATTCTGCAGGCATATTACCTCCACCATATTGCTCCGAATCTCTATGGCGCTTTCCCCAGTTTGTATCTTGCGCTGATGGTCATGCTGGGCGGACCGCGGCTTCTCTATGGACCATTGATTGGAGCAGTCATCGTCACTTTCCTGCCCGAGATCATGCATCTCGATCCGATCGATTCCAGAATCGCCTATGGGGTTGGCTTACTGGTGGTGATCCTCCTACTCCCGGGCGGTGTCAGCGCTGGGCTACTCAGCATCTGCCGAGGGTTAGGGCGATTGAACAAAAAAAGGGAACCAAATGGCCGCGCTTGAAATCACCGGGCTGCAAAAAAGGTTCGGCGGTGTCGTCGCCTTAAACGGCGTCGATCTCTCGGTTGATCCGACCAGAATTACCGGAATTATCGGGCCGAACGGATCCGGCAAAACGACTCTCTTTAACGTCATTGTCGGTGCGCATAAACCCAGCGCGGGACGAGTATCTTGGCTCGGAACCGATATCACTGGCAAATCACCCGCCGTGATTGCTCGCCACGGGCTAGTCCGCACCTTTCAACAGGCGATGTCGTTTTCGACCCTATCCGTGCGAGAGAACGTTAGTATTGCTTGTGAGCATGGTCGTCCGCATGACAACGACGGACTAAGATGGAGTTCTCCAGAAGAGATTCTCGATTTCGTGGGTCTGTCCGGCCTCGGTGACCAGACTGCGGGATCGATGCCATTCGGAAATCTTAGACGCTTAGGGATTGCCATCGCCCTGGGCACAAATCCGTTGCTATTGCTGCTCGATGAACCGGCGGCAGGATTAAATCAGACCGAGGTCGCTCAGTTGATGGAGTTGATTGTCCAACTGCCAAAGGTCGGCATCGGCGTTTGTCTGATCGATCATGATATGTTCTTGATGAGCGGTCTGTGTGAACGGCTCACCGTACTCAATTTCGGGACCAAGATCGCAGAGGGACCACCGGCAGTGGTGTTGAATGACCCGAAAGTCAAAGAGGTCTACCTGGGCAACGAACTATGAATTTGCTTCAGATCGAGCATCTCAGAACGGCATACGGCGCAGTCGTTGTTAATCGAGATGTTTCGCTCACCGTAAACCAGGGGGAGATTGTTACTATCCTGGGACCAAATGGAGCGGGAAAATCGACCTTATTGAGGGCGATCTGTGGATTGTTGCGGCCGAAACGTGGGATCGTTCATTTTGAGGGTCGGGATGTAACCGGATGGCCGGCTGATCGGACCGCTACTTTGGGAATCGTGATGGTGCCGGAAGGAAGGAAAATATTTCCCGATCTCACCGTAGAAGAAAATCTCCGGCTGGGGGCATATTGCCGCAGGGATACCGATGCGATCGAACAGGACCTGAAGTTGATGGAGTCCTACTTCGCAGTGCTGGCAACAAAGCGGTCAGCAAAAGGCGGCGAACTTAGCGGCGGACAGCAACAGATGTTAGCTATTGCCCGAGGGCTGATGGCGCGACCGAAGATTTTGTTACTGGATGAACCATCATTGGGTCTGTCTCCACTGCTGATCAAAGAAGTTCGTTCGGTGATCATCGATGTGCAGGCAAAGTTTTCGGCAGCGGTACTCTTGGTTGAGCAAAATGCAGGTCTGGCATTAGCAGTGGCTGGGCGCGGTTATTTGCTGCAACACGGTGAAATCGCGGCTGAAGGCCCTATCGAAAATCTTAGGGATGATCAGTTGATGCACGAACTGTATTTGGGGCACCGGTAGATGGCGCACTCGTAATCGCTTACAATCGAGCAGCGAGACAGACGTAGCCTCCGACCTAAGCAGCGAGTATCGCGTGGGCGAACTCGGCCCCTGGAATCGTCATTTTCCCGATCCGCTCGGTCTCAGTCTGGACTGATATTCATAGCTGAATTCGAACTGACTACTGAGACTAAACGGTTTCTCTGTTCGAATTCTTCCTATCTCGTAGATTCAGGAACGCTTATGCCCGAAAATTCAGATTTAGCAGCGGCGGCTAGCGCGATATTCAATGCTAGTCGGATCATCACGAGCAGCCAAGTTATCCAAGCAGTTCCGAATGTTGACGAAGAAAATATTCGCATCTTGTTCACCAGACTGTTCGAGGCAGTGCAACATCAAAATGAAGGACTTGAGAGCCTGAGAGTAGCGATTGAAAAGCTGGCCAGGAAAATAGACCCAACAGCATAAGAATCGGAGGCGAAACAGCGGGCATGCCGAACATGCAGCAAACGAAGGAGCTGGGATGTAACCGCGTGCCCCGGTAGAGTAATTTTCTTTTTCCCTCTCCTGCGCCCACTCCCGCATCACTACCGACTTCACTGTACCCATGCATACGCCGAATAGATCACTGGATTCTCTGCCGGATAGTCGCTTCGAATCGAAACAATGGCCTTTACCAGATTCTTCGTGCCTTTTGGCGTGACTTTCACTTCCCATTGATTGCCTGCCCGTTCTTCTTCGAGCTGCACTTGAATCGCTGGATTGTCGGTTTCTACGGCCACGATCTTAGCGGGGAATCCCTCCGGCACGGCGACGCGTATGGTTTTTGGTGCCACCGGATCGCCGATTCGCCACATGACAAACGCGGGCTCAATCGTGATGTCCGGCGGAATGTCGACAGCCAGAGTCAAAGCCGTAGGCTCCGTTCCAGGCAAATTCGTAGTAACGTAAATCCATTTTTCCTGGTGCCCGGTGTGACCGGCGAAATTGAGCTTCGCATCAATCTCTCCGGACTCACCCGGAGCATAGGTTTTCTTTGCTAACGTCGCAGTGGTACAGCCACAGGATGGGCGGACGTCGACAATTGTAACCGGCGAGGTGCCGTTATTAGCGAATCGGTACTTCGCTGTTACCGCTTTCTCTCCGGGTTTAACTGAAAGCTTCTGCTGGGGCTGATCCCATTTCAATTGTCCGAAAATTGGTGTGACGGAACCCAGAAGTAACAGCACAATAGATCTCATAGTCACCTCTAGTTTGGCCATTTGGAGCCCTCGAGGCAAAAAAGAAACCCACCCCGAACGTGAGCTCGCCAAGGAATAAAAAGACGGATCCAGATGTGAGCGGCCCAGAATGGTTTGAAGACGAGCATTTCTGGGAATCGACCTATCCATTCATATTCGCTGCGGAGAAATTCGCAGGTGGAGAGGCAGAAGTAACCGAGTTCGCGAAATTGACCGGATCACCTTTTCGCAGGGTCCTCGATTTGTGTTGCGGT
>DASUWQ010000434.1:0-2174 GCA_036378375.1 Chthoniobacterales bacterium | reverse complement strand
CGCTATCTTTTGTCGCCCCAAGATCTGGCCGGACTAGAGGAGATTCCGCAGTTAGTCAGCCTGGGCATTCGTGCTTTCAAGATCGAAGGACGGCTGAAGAGTCCGGAATATGTGGCTGCGGTTACAAAGGTGTATCGAAAGGCAATCGACCAGGCCGTGGCTGGGAAAACACCAGACTTCGCCTCGTCGTTTAGACTCCCGACTTCGCCCCATCGTCTAGACTCCGGGAGGCTGCCTCGGGCAAGCCGAGAGGCTCCGTCTGGCAAGCCGGGAGCCGAAGCGCTCGAGGTATCGGCGACCGACAGATATGCGTTGGAGATGACTTTTTCGCGCGGACTTTATTCGGGCTGGTTACACGGAGTAAATCATCAGCGACTGGTCGACGGCCGGTTCGGGAAGAAGCGGGGAGCTTACGTTGGTGAAGTTACCCAGGTGGGAAAGAACTTTGTCGAAATTTTGTCGCGGATCCCTGTCCGGCCAGGGGACGGCTTGGTCTTTGCTAATGGCGGCGACACCGAACAAGAAGAGGGGGGCCGGGTTTACGAGGTGGACGGCGCAAAGTTCTTCTTCGGTAATAACGAGATTGATTTTTCCAGGGTGACGGTAGGGAATCGGGTTTGGAAAACTGACGATCCGGCACTTAACAAAGCGCTCCGGCAAACTTTCGCCCGCGACCTTCAAAAGTCGACGTTGCCGGTGTCGATGATCGCGAGCGGCAAGTGTGGTTTGCCGCTGAGACTGAAAGTCGTCTGCGGCGATGTTTCCATCGAGGCCGAGTCCAGCCAACTGTTGCAGCCGGCGCGATCCGCCCCCTTAACAAAGGAGGGTGCACGAGAGCTCTTGAGCCGATTAGGTGGGACGCGGTTTCACGCAGAGAAAATTGAGATCGCTCTCGACGGAGGGCTATTTATGAGGGCAGGCGCCGTCAACCAATTGCGCCGCGAAGCCATCGAAGCTTTGGAGTCAAAAATTCCTGAACTTGGCCAGGAACGTCCGGTCGCCACGCATTCGCGTGCCCCAACAAAAATCGAATGGCCGCTTCGCTCAGCCGAAGAAGCTGCAATAACACAACCTGAATTGCTTGTGTTGTGCAGGACTATTCCTCAGCTTGAGGCCACCATCTCGCTGGGTGTTCGCACGATCTATGTCGATTTTGAGGACATCCGCCGCTACCCGGAGGCAGTTGAAATTGCTGCATCGTCCGCGCAGTTATTTCTGGCAACTCCAAGAATACAGAAACCTGGCGAGCAAGGTTTTTTCCGCTTGATCGAGAATGCTCGACCGGCCGGAGTGCTGATCCGTAACCTTGGCGCGATCGCCCATTTTAGGGGGAGAGGTCTGTGCCTGCGCGGAGACTTTTCCCTGAATGTGGCTAATCCATTAGCCGCTGCATTCTTGGTGGAACAGGGTTTGGATCGCCTGACCGTCTCCTACGATCTCACTTTTGAGCAAATTCTCGCGCTGCTGGCATATTCCCCGAGCGACCGATACGAACTTACTCTTCATCAACATATGCCCATGTTTCACATGGAGCACTGCGTGTTTGCCGCCTTTTTATCGAACGGAACTGATTATACCAACTGCGGTCGGCCATGTGACCGCCACCGGGTCGAAGTGCGGGATCGGGTCGGTCTGACTCATTTGGTGAAAGCGGACGTTGGTTGCCGTAATACGGTTTTCAACGCTCGCGCGCAAACCGGCGCTCAGTATTTCGTTCGCTTGCAAAGAGCGGGGCTCCGGTATTTCCGAGTCGAACTTCTGGACGAGGATCGGGAAAACGCTCGTCGCTTGATCTCGCTCTATCTAAGACTGTTGGAGGGATCCCGTTCTGGTGATGAGGTGTGGCATGAGCTGAAAGCTGACTCGAGATTGGGTGTAACGCACGGCACCCTTAACAACGCCGAGAACGCCGCGACCCAGCGGGAACGAGCACGAACAAACTGCAAGCCAGTGAAATGATCCGCAGATTACACAGATTTCTTTTTGAGGCCGGTTCATGCGCTAAGAAGAAAGAAAAACGGCGCGGTTCCCAAGAGTATGTTTAGCTCGCCGGCAATGTTCGATCCTCACCCCGAAATCAGCGTAATCTGTGTAATCTGCGGATCTTATTCCGGGTTTTTCCCCTTTTGAGCATTTCATGAAAAAGTCCCCCTTAGCCACTATTCTGCTGGTGG
>DASUWQ010000433.1:0-19534 GCA_036378375.1 Chthoniobacterales bacterium | reverse complement strand
TCGACGCCTGAATGCACGTTGCTGGAGGATGTAGTCGCTCAAGACAAAGCCGGGGAGCGAATTCTAGCCGAATGTGTGCGCCGGCGGAACCGGAAGATCGCCCCAGAGCGTGAGGTCAGGCTCTACAAAAACAACACCGATTTCGTAGGCCATAGTTACGGATGTCACGATAACTACATCATGAGCCGCACGGTTCCGTGGGACCGTTTAGTATCGGATGTAGTTCCGTTTTTGGTTACCCGGCAGATCTTTACGGGAGCGGGTAAACTCGGGATTGAGGGAGAGGGATCGGCCGGTCAACCCGGCGTGTTTCAGATCTCGCAGCGAGCCGATTTTTTCAGCGTCCTGGTGAGCATCGACACCATGAACCGGCGACCCATCGTGAACACGCGCGATGAACCGCATGCTGATCCGGGAAAATATCGGCGATTCCATGTGATCTTAGGCGATTCCAATATGAGCGAATTCGCGACAGCGATGAAGATTGGAACGATGTCGCTGGTGCTCGAACTCATCGAGAAAAGGGAAGCGCCGCAACTCGAAGTAGCGCAACCGATCGACGCGACTAAATCCATCAGCCGGGATCAGACCTATAATTGGATTATCGAGCTGAAGGATGGCCGGAAGATTTCTGCGGTAGACGTACAACGCATGTATTTGGCTAAAGCGCTCAAATACTGTGATCGATCACAGCCAGAAGTGAATTGGTTGCTGACCGAGTGGGAAAGCCTTTTGAACGACCTCGATGTCGAGGCTATGCGCTGCGCCGATCGAGTGGATTGGGCCGCGAAGAAATATCTACTGAATACGTTCCAAGAGAGTGAGAATCTGGATTGGTGCGACCCCTGGTTACAATCGATCGACCTGGAATATCATAATATTACCTGGGAGCAGGGACTGCATTTTGAGCTTGTAAGGCAAGGCCGCATGCGCCGGTTGCTCGCAGAAGACGCAATCAAGAACGCGATCTTTGGTCCTCCAGAGACGACTCGAGCGTTCTTCCGAGGCCGGGCTGTGGCGCGTTTCACTTCCCAGATCCAAACGATCCATTGGGATGAAGTTGTCTTTGGGCACGACTCGACTCAAACGCGTGTGGCGTTTAATCACGCTTCAGAAGATGAGCGCCTATATCAGCTGAACGCGATCATGCGAAGTGCAAGCAGCTATGACGATCTGATTTACCGGATTCATAAGCTGGATCAAGGCGAGTAGGCATGCGTTGATGGGGTGGGGCGGGGCGCCAGTTTGGTAGAGGCTCCGAAACAGTTCCAGGTTCAAGGTTTTAAGTTTTAGGTTCTAGGTTGCCTTCCCACAGCACGACGCGTCTTCGGACAGAGCATTAAACATCGAACTTAAAACTCCGAACCTACAACCTGGACCCCTCCGGGAGCCTCGCCCCACCAAAAGTGAGCCTTAGCTTCTCTTAGCGTAGCGAAGGGAATCGGATTAGGTTTTCTTTGCTATGTTGTCCCAGACCTCTGCGGGTTCGGTTGGCAACGACTCGTCCCCGCCGGCGACGCAGCCGTACCTCCCTGGTTCAGCCACCATTGGACGTTATACGATTTTGTCACCGATTTCGCAGCCAGGAGCGCAGGCTGACGTTTACGTTGCTCGGGATGACGAGAACCAACCCTACGCCGTTAAAATCTATCGCGGTTTGACACCTCCATCGGCGGCTACGGCGCGTGCGTTGGCTCAATTGTCCGGCGGCCGGCTTTTAGTGCCTCTTTTCCAAGGTGAGTGGCAAGGGAGGGCCGTCGAGGTCACCCAATTGTTTCCACTAGGTAACCTTGCCGACTTCATCAAGAGGAAAGGGCCTCTGGACAAAGAGCAGGCATTACGGCTGGTCAGGCAGGTGACCGACGGGCTGGAGCAACTACATGGAGCCGGAGTCCAGCATCGCGATCTCAAGCCTAGCAACATCCTGGTGCGGTCCGAACAGCCGCTCGAGTTGGTCCTCGCCGATTTCGGCTCGGCAGCCGTTACCGAGTCGACCGTGCTTACCCAGCCTCACGGCACCTTGTTTTATTCGGCCCCTGAGACCCTAACCGGTATGTACTCTAGAGCCAGCGACTATTGGTCGCTTGGCATCATCTTAATCGAGGCGTTAAGTGGTAACTCCATTGTCGCTACCCTAAGAAACGATGCACTGCTTCCCTATCGGATTGTGCAAGGGAAGGTACCGATTCCGTCCTCAGTTCCCCAGCGATGGCAACCGCTATTAAGAGGATTGCTTCAGAGAGACCATTATCGAAGGTGGCAAGCCGAGGAGGTTCACTCTTGGCTCGATCACGGGGGCCGGAGGGTGGCTGTCGCCGCTGAAAGGAAAGCCAGACCGCTATTGATCGCCTCATTAGCCTTGGCTTTGGCTCTGATAATTGGTGCCGGTCTTAGCTTAAACCCAGGTGTGCCAGCGCGGATCGATATGTTAGCAATTGCTGCCACAACGACGACTGCGCTCGCCTGGATTTTAGCAGGAATCTTTCTGCTGATGGGGGTTATTCATACGTTGAGCGGAGCGGCGCACGGCCCCATTTCGGCCCTCCTCGGAATATTGCTCGCGGTTGGCGCGTACTTTTTGCCAAGGATTTTGGGATAGCTCGAAATCGTTCTCGGCGTCGTGCTCGAAAGGTTGGTAGCGACTGCAGCAGCCTTTCTCGCAATCGGTTCTTGAAAAACGCAATGCACTGCAGCATCCAGTGCGCCAAAATTATGCGTTTTGTACCGAGGACGAGGACGACGACGATTTCGGGCGGTCTGCGCCCTCGGGCGATGAGATAAAACTGTTAACAGCGCCAAAAATAAAATACAAACCAGGCTGTTGCCTGGGCTGGGTTAGTCCGGGTCTTGGCGGATTATGGCGCAGAAACAGAATTTCTCGTTCTTAGCAGATCATCTTTCCCTCGATTTCGTAGGTACCGAGTTCCGGCGATCCGGAGAATATCAAGATCAATTAGAAACCTTCAACGATCTCCGTGATTGGTTGAAACAGGCTGGGTTGCTAGGGTCTCCTGAGGCAGTTGCGCTAGCGAAACGTTGCTCTGCTAAGACAAGCGACCGTGTTCTAGGCGCCGCGCGGGAATTGCGGAAGTCGATCCGGACAGCGGCTGAGGCGATCATTGACGGTAAGTCGGTGCCGCCAGCACCTATTCGCGCAATCAATAGTCTACTCATAAAGAGAGACGGCCATTTTCAAATAGAACGGCGGTCGGCCCAGTTGGAACGACGATTTGTCTCGGAAATGGCGGATCCGTTAGCCTTGCTAGCACCGCTGGCCGAGTCCGCAGCCGACCTCCTCTGTAATGGGAATCCAGCCTTGATTCGAAAATGCGCGGACGAGAGCTGCGACCTTCTTTTCTACGATTCCACCAAGAACCACCGGCGGCGCTGGTGCAGCATGAGCGCTTGCGGCAACCGAGCAAAGGTTGCAGCGCACCGCGCCAGGCAACGGGGGTAGCGCGCGCCGTCTCGCCGTTTCGTCCCAAGCTGTCTCACTTCCGTTCGACGTGTTCGCAGACCGCTTCTGCCTTCCATCCCAGCGGGAATTTCGGTCGCAGAATGACGTCCCCGGTTTCGCTAATGCCCCACTTAGGAAATTGGCAGTAGAAACAGCGCGCTCCGAATAGGCTACGGAGGAATGCGTAGCGGAAGAAGGAGCGGTTGCAACGGGGGCAATTCCAGTTTGCGAGCCACATCGCCAATAAGAAATAAAAAAAGAAAGTGCCGGCGATAACGATTCCAGGCAGGAAAAACCGCACCTCAACTATTGCCGCCATGAAAACCGCGATCACGACACCGCGCAATCTTCGGTAGCAAGTCCAACAATGGACATAGTCATTTTCAGCCAAGGTCTTGGGGCTGGGGAGCACGGTCCTCTTCACAGAATTGGTAAGGCGGGGATTGCTGACAAAATGCGCCTGCATTGGTCAGCAATCCAGGTTTTATAGATCCGAATGGCTTTTTCTGGATCGGTAGGGATGAGCTTCTCCAGATCTGGGCTTCGCGTGAGAAGTGAGAAGTGAGAGGTGAGAAGCCTGCCCAGGAAACCTAAGAAAAGTGATAGGTGATAAGTTACCGCGAGATCGGCCTCTCGTGTCTCACATCTCACGTCTCACTTCTTACCGATTCCCTGATGAGCAGGAGCTCATCCCTACCCGTAACGCTAATGAAACATCAAGAAGATACAGAGAGCGACAAGGAGCAGACCGACCACGATCAAAATGACGTGGAGCGCGCGGAGCTGGCTCCCTAACCTGGGCTTTGAACTCGGGTCTTTTTCAGATGGTTGTTGAATACTGACCGGTTTTCGCAAAGCGTGGCTCAGCGCTCTCTCGAGAGCACCGCAAATGGTTTCACGAGTAAACGGCTTTTGGAGAACTTCAAAAATATCGAGGGTAACCGCCTTAGCCGCGATATCGGTCGCTCCATAGCCCGAGATGAGAATAATCGGAGCATTGCTACCTTGTTGACGGACTTTCTCTGCGACCTGCAGACCGGTGCCATCGGCGAGCCGATAATCTAGTAAATACGCGTCAAATGACCGCTCGGTGAGGGTCTCAGCGGCGCTAATGACCGATTGGCTCGTGTACACGTCGTATTGCTGATCCTGTAGAATCCTGGTCAACACCGTGCAAACACCGATGTCGTCATCTAGGACGAGAATGCGGTGCATGTTCATCAAAGCGACTTTGGCTGGCAAGCGTAGAGAGAAATTGAAACCACGTCAACGCTGACGGTAAGACGAGGCTCCCGAATGTGCTTTGGACATGTTGAAAGAGTAACCGGTCATCTGACCGTAGATGTGTTACACCCAAAAGCCCGCCGAGTCACGTCCGGACATAAGAACACGGCTCGGCGCGCTTCAGGCCGTACAAGCGTTTTGGGCGTTCCAATAAGAAACGCTTCGCAGCTGGGATGGCTTCTTGGGGGTGTGGCCCTACCAGTCATTACTGAACCGCCTCGGCAATCGCCTGGCCAACCTCGGTCGTTGTCGCCCTGCCACCGATGTCTCGCGTGCGTGGGCCGTCGATTAAAACACTTTCGATCGCTTTCAGAATCGAAGCCGCCGCATCCGGTTCCTTTAAATGTTCTAACATCATTGCGCCGCTCCAAATCTGAGCAATTGGGTTAGCGATACCCGCGCCCGCGATATCGGGGGCGGAGCCGTGAACCGGTTCGAACATCGACGGAAAGCCTCTTTCCGGATTTAGATTTGCCGAAGGGGCGATCCCAATGGTTCCGGTTACCGCCGGGCCTAAGTCGCTCAGAATATCGCCGAACAAGTTGGACCCGACTACCACATCGAACCAATCCGGGTGTTGGACAAAGTGCGCCGTCAAAATATCGATGTGATATTGGTCGACGCGGATCCCGGGGTATTGACCCGCTATTGCTTTCACCCGGTCATCCCAGAATGGCATTGTGATGGTGATTCCATTACTCTTGGTGGCGGATGTGAGATGTTTTTTGGGCCGGGACTGGGCTAGCTCAAATGCGAAACGCAGGATTCGATCGACGCCGCGCCGGGTGAATATAGTCTGTTGAGTGACGACTTCGTCCTCGGTGCCGTCGTAAATGCGCCCGCCGATAGACGAGTACTCGCCTTCATTGTTTTCGCGAACGATCAGAAAATCGATGTCACCAGTTTTACGGTCTCGCAGAGGCGATTCTATCCCTGGCATGAGCCGTACCGGTCGCAGGTTTGCGTATTGTTGAAAATGTCTGCGAATCGGGATAAGGAGCCCCCAAAGAGAAACATGATCGGGAATGGGAGGAAACCCGACTGCTCCTAAGAAAATCGCATCGTAGTTCCTGAGTTGCTGCAAACCGTCCTCGGGCATCATGCGTCCGGTCTTTTGATAGAACTCGCAGCTCCAAGGAAATTGATCCCATTGCAAACTGAATCCGTGTTTTCGGGCCGCCGCCTCTAACACACGGATCCCTTCGGGAACAACTTCTTTCCCTATGCCGTCGCCGGGAATGGTGGCGATACGATAACTTTTCATGCTCCTCTCTAGCACGAAGGGATGGGATTGGCATGTGGTGGCACGAGACGCTTCGTCCTCAAAAAGCTTGGCACGTTGACGAGGCGTATTTGTTCCCAACGTCTGGAGGGGAGCCGCTTTGGCGTGTAATCCGACGACCCCGCGACATTCGCATGTGGGCGCTTGTCGGGCCACAATATGTCGCAGCAGGCGGCTCCCGGGAACTACCCAGCGCGATGCAGTTCTATGACCCAGGTGCAAACGAATCGAAAGCCATGGTTAACTGCATCGCGTCGAGACGTTCCCGGGAGCCGCCTGTTTTCATAGGTCTTCGGCGGGATCTGCGCTGAGGCGAATGTTGCGGGGGCGACGGGCACAAGCGCCAAAGCGGCTCCCCTCCAGGCGTTGGGCGGGCGTTCGCGGGAATGACGCTAACCAACTTTTTCGAGAACGAAGCCACTTTGAGATACTGTCTAGAAACATGCTATGAATTTGGCTGTTGTGCAGGCTACAGTTCCTACCAGTGCGGCAACAACCCCCAACATGCCCCCCTATTCAAAGATTCTTACCGACAGCAGCCAGGGATTCTCGCTTAAGGAATGGCGATTTGACTCGACGGAAGCACGCGACGACTCGGGGAAGGACTCTTGGAGCGTAACGAAAACCTGCTTGGCTGGTGGGCGCCAGGAAGGGACAGAGATCGTTGATATCGATAACGGCGTCCTGAAATTTGTCGTGGTGCCTACCCGAGGCATGAGTATTTGGGGGGGCGAGATCCAAGATATTCGTTTGGGATGGGATTCACCAGTGACTGAAGTCGTGCATCCACAATTTGTGGATCTGACGGACCGGGGAGGAAAAGGTTGGTTGAACGGCTTTGGGGAATGGCTATCCCGCTGTGGCTTAGAATCAATGGGGCCTCCTGGCCCGGACGGATCTCAAGTTCTGACCCAACACGGACGTATTAACTATCTGCCTGCAAGCTATGTCGAGTTTCGGTTTGAGCCTCAACCGGTCCCGCGAATCGTGTTACGCGGCGTGGTCGAGGAATCGTTCATGTTCGGACCGCACCTCCAATTGATGACCGAGATTTCAACGGAGATCGGGAGTAGCGAGTTAGTGCTAAACGACACCGTGATCAATTTGGCGGATATCCCTCAAGAGATGGAGAGCCTCTATCATATTAACTTTGGGCCTCCCTTGCTTGGCGCCGGCGCCAAGTTCCACGCCCCGATTAAGCGCGTCGCGCCTCGAGACGCTCGAGCTGCCGAGGCGGATATGGCAAAATGGAATCTCTACGCGGGGCCACAACCGGCTGGATATACCGAGCAGGTCTATTTTGCCGAACTGTGGGCGGATCAACAAGGCTCTACTCAAGCTTTGCTACAGTCCCCTGATGGGAAATCGGGAGCGCTGGTCGCCTTCAATACGCAGCAGTTGCCTTATTTTACTCTCTGGAAGAATGAAGCCCCGCTGAAGACAGGCTACGTGACCGGCTTGGAACCGGCCACCAGTTACCCGTTTCACCGGGCGGTCGAACGAAAAGCCGGTCGCCTCCGAAAACTTGCTCCAGGCGAAACTCACGAGGCAACGGTTGCAATCAAAGCGCTATTAAGCACGACCGAGGTGCAGGCAGCCGTCCAGCGAATCGACGACTTACAGCGTGAGTCACCCCATGTGGAAACGAAGCCGATGGACGAGGCGTGAGGGGTGAAAGGGGATTGGTGATTCACGCCGTCTCATAAGTCCCATTAGCCCCGTTGCTCCCATTCATTGAACGGGCCTTCGGTGTGCCTTACCCCTCACCATCTCCGGCAGGACGCGGCCTCGCGACGCCGTCACGCCCACACGCCGTCACGCCCCTACGTTCAATCCGCCGGCCGGTTTTGGGAGTACTTGGTCTGGCTGATCTGTTTTCGGATGGCAGAAAACAAATTCTCGACGCCCTGGCGATTCGCGAAATTGATCACGAACGTTGGTAAACCGCCGCCGCCATCCGTCAGAATCGTGTAGGTTGCAAGGGTCTTCTTGCCTCCATCGGTGGGTTCCAGGTTCCACGAACCTTGATCTAGCGTTATCCGGGTCACGCCAGGACTAGGGTTTGGCCCTAGCGAATTTACCGGCTCCCAGTGCACTTGATAACTGGTTGTCCCGTCCTCGTGCTTTTGCGTCTGACTGGACACTGACACCGTTACATCCCGTGCGCCAACGAGCGGCGGATCCAGACGGAGATAGCTGATGATTTGATTCAGTTTCCGGTCAATGATCTTAGTCTTCGTCGTGTAGGGCATGAAGCTCGGGTAGTCTTCCACGCCGTCGATGAGATTCTTTACGACCCAATTGGGCGCATCGATCGCGCCGACCGCCCGGAGTTCCTTAACGGGGCAACCCGGTCGGGACCGCGCAAAAATCGCCAAGCTGTCGTTCTTGCCCAATTGCACCCAATCCGAGTTATCTGGGTTGCCTCGACTGCTGGCCACGGGGATCGTCAACGCGCTGAAAACGCAGGCAATAGAAACCGCCGTAGTTCCCTTTCTCACCTTTGACTTGCGCGATAACATGCCGCTCATCCTCAGATTAGACCAAGCCCGCTTATTTGTTGTTAGCACTATCAACAAAATCGAAGGGACCGGGGTGTCCGGTCCTCTTCGAATCGCAAAAGTTTGGGGATCAGGGCAAGCTAAAAATTTAGTCACCCACGTGTGAGTATTCTTCGTCGACGTCCTTTTTGGAATACTCGGTCATGAACAGAACTGCGATAATTGCGATGACGGCGCAGATGGCGATGTACCAGGAGATCGCAGTGCTGGATTTGTACTGGCCGAAGAGCCAGGTTGCGATCAAGGGAGAAGGTCCGCCGGCAATGATCGAGGCAAGCTGATAGCCCAGCGAAGCGCCGCTGTAACGCATTCGGGGAGTGAACTGTTCGGCGATGAGCGCCGCTTGTGGACCGTAAACCATGCTATGCGGGATCGACCCAAGCATCGCACCGATAACCATGAGGACCACATTATGGGAATCAAGCAGCGCGAAGAAAAGGAAGCCATAAATGATCATGGTGACAGCACCGATGAGATACATCGTTTTGCGACCAATCTTGTCAGATAGATAGCCAAAAAATGGGATGCAAAAAAACTCGATTACGGCGAAACCCATGATGGCGGCCAATAGAAGGTTCCTGTCCATCTTCAATTGGCCGACGGCGTAGGCAAAGACGAATGCCGTGAAGATATAGTAAGGGGTTTGCTCCGCCAGACGAATGAGCGCCGACAAAATTACGGATTTCGGTTGCCGCGCCAATACCTTGGCCGCTGGAAGTTTCTCGACCTTGTTCTCTGTCACGATTTTGGTGAACGTCGGAGTCTCCATAATGCCAAGCCGGATCCAGAGACCAATCAGCACCAGCACGCCGCTGAACAAAAAGGGAATGCGCCAGCCCCAAACGAAAAATTGGTTTCCGCTTAGCGCCCAGCTGAAACCCAGGACCGCTAGATTCGCTAAAAAGGAACCGACTGGTACCCCAAACTGCGGCCATGAGGCAATGAACCCTCGGCGCCCGAAGGTTTTCGTCCATTCCATCGCCAGCAAAACCGAACCGCCCCATTCACCGCCAACCCCAATTCCCTGTACTATCCGCAAAAAAGTCAGAATGACAGCGCCCCAGACGCCAATTTGGTTGTAGCCGGGCACGAATGCGACCAGGAACGTCGCGATGCCCATTAACAGAAGAGTGGCGATCAATGCCCCTTTTCTGCCGAGACGGTCCCCATAGTGTCCAAAGATATAGGCACCAATTGGCCGGGCGGCAAACCCACCGAAGTAGATACCGAATGCATTGAGCAAGCCGACATGAGGGTCGGCATCGGGGAAAAACGTCTTCGCGAACACCAGTCCGGTTACAATGCTGTAGAGAAAGAAATCATACCACTCGATCGAGGTGCCGATCGTGCTGGCAACCACAGCCCGAACAAGCATCGAGCGGCGCTCGCTATCACCGAGTTCGCCTTTGACGGTGGTACTCATTTCTTTCTCCTTCGTGACACTGCATTGAAAGAACGAGATACAATTCGTGCGGGGTCAAATTCTGCTGGGCGCAGACAAAAGGCCACACACAGAAGAACGGTCATGATCGTAACGGGGGGGTGCATGATTGGTTTCTGATTTCCGATCCAATTTAGATCGGAGAAAGATATTGTAGCTGGAGGAGGCCGTGAGCGTCAATGGCGGGTCGGTGTAGCGCGAGTCGGCGAATATGGACCCAGTGGCCTGAATGGACCGAGTGGATGTGGTAGATGCGCTCAAGCCCGTTTGCTGATCCACTCCTGTCCACTCAGTCTACTTTGTCCACTCCGTTCACTTTCACCGACAGGCCCACACCGCATTGTGCCTGACGTGTGATTCATTATGCTGCTGCATGAAAGTCCTGTTGTTCGACACCTTTGGCACGCTCGTGGATTGGCGAACCAGCCTGATTGCTGCTCTGACCGATTTCGGTCGTCAGAAAGGGCGCCAGTTTCCGGCTGATGAGCTCGTTGATCGTTGGCGCTCTGCTTATGAGCCGATGATGGCTCGCGTGCGCTCGGGCAAACTGCCTTGGACTGATCTCGACGCGCTCCATCGCATGGCCTTGACGGAATTGCTCCCTGACTTTCAGCTCTCGGATTTAACGGCAGCTGAGATCGATCAGCTCACGTTCGGCTGGCATCAATTGTCGCCTTGGCCCGACTCCGTTCAGGGGCTCACCCTGCTAAGACGAAAATTCATCCTGGCGCCGCTCTCGAATGGCAATTTTTCGTTGCTCGTTGATTTAGCGAAGTTCGCGGGTTTACCGTGGGACGCAGTTCTGGGGTCGGATCTGTTCAAGCATTACAAACCGGATCCGGAAACGTATTTGGGCGCTTGCGAGCTGTTCAAGGCATCACCAGCCGAAGTAATGCTGGTGGCGGCGCATAACTACGATTTAAAGGCCGCGCAAAATCACGGCTTAAATACTGCCTTCGTGGCGCGCCCGACGGAATACGGTCCGCACCAGTCAAAAGACTTCGGCCCCGAAGGCGCTTGGGACTTTGTGGCGCGTGACATGATCGAATTGGCGGGGCTGCTGGAGGGTTAAAGGGGGGCGGACTCCGCGCGCCGAGGATGAGTCACGCGGCCGATCCAGGGCAGGCAAGCTAACACGGATGGGACCTATAGGACTGATAGGACTTATATGGTGCGAGTCAGCGCCGTGCGCGACGAGCGTTACGATCCCCCACGCTTAGACACATAAGTCCTATAGGTCGTATAGGTCCCATCCGAGACCGACCCCAGCGTGCTATTTGGTCTCTGCGCGGGAGCCTCGCCCCAGCAAACGCTACTTTCTCTTAAACGGCCCATGGACCAACCGTCGTTCCAGCAGCCAAAGAACGAAGCCGACGATCGCGTAGATGAAGAACTGATAGAGATACACAAAAAGAGTAGGGGGTAGCATCGAGCGACAACACTACAACGTTAGCTCCCAAGTTAAACTACAACCTTCTTTTTCTTCTTCCTGCTCGCATTTTTTCTGCAATTTGATATCCCGTTGGCGTCTACCAGCGTGTATATGGCGAAAATCCCTCATCCTATCCGGCTGACAGGGTTAGTCCTATCAGCACTCATTATTACCCTCGGTACGGTCCGGGCACAGAAAGCTCCGGCAACCCCGGCGGGGACTCCCGACGAGAAGTCGATCACGAGCAGCGGAAACCTGCCGTCGCCAACTTGGCTATTCAAGGCAATTAGCGCCGCGCTACCCGAGTTCGACTGGAAAACCAAGGTCCGAGAATTAACCTCAGACCCAAATTTCGAGAAGTCGGATTACCCGGATGATCTCTCAAAGATCTCTAACCTGGGTGTACGCCTTGCCACCGCCTTTGTGGCAATTATGGCCCAGGATTACGAGAGCGTGGAAAAAGCCGCTAAGGTAAGTACGGAATTATCCTCCGACTTCAGCGTCTCCTCCGACATCAAAGCCAAAGCTGAAGAAGCCCAAGATGCGGCCAAAGCCGGTAAATGGGACGAAGTAAACACGAAGCTCGACCTGATTGCTCAAGATGTCGCCAAAGAATTAAAGTCAGGATCTCATAAGGAAGAGGCGACTATGTCTTTCGCTACTGGTTGGTTAACCGGGCTGAACATTATGACTAGCGCGGTATCGGAAAACTATAACGAACAGGCGGCGCTACTCATCCGCCAAGGTCCGTTACCGGGTCTGCTGGTGAGTCAGCTAAAGTCCGTAAGCCAGAACTACAAGTCGAATAACGACGGCAAAGATCACTCGAACTATAAAACGATTACCGACGGGGTCACGGAAATCGCTGAGGCCGTCAGGAAGGATCAATCCAAGCCATTGTCCAAAGAAGAAGTAGCCTCTCTCCGGGAAAAGACCGGACAATTAATAAAGAGCATCGAGACCTTATCCTGACCTGCTCGTCGCCATCTTCCAATTTCCGGTTCGTTAGATCCCGGACCAGCAGCAAGAGTGTGAGTGGTCCGGGAGGGAATTGGATTTTTATTTTTGGGCGCCTGCGTTTCGGAGCAGGCCGCTCGTAAAGTCGGACGGACGAATCGAAATAGACAGCGTAAGCGGGGAGCTTGAAACGAATCTACGATGAGCGGGGATCTAGCCGGTACCGTTAAGGCAGCGCCCGAACCGCGCTTGTTTCCTAAGAACGTACTGGGAGACGAACGCACCGCAAAAATCATCAAGCTATTCGGTAGCTTATTTACCCTTGGCCGGGGGGCAACCGACGACGTTCAACAAGGGATATCCGAGTACCTGCATTTCAGCTACCAGGAGGATATCGCGACTGCACTCGAGGCCGCTGTCGATCAATATCGGGATTCTCCTACGCAATTCGAAGAAGCGATGCAGGCGCTTCGAACTTCTTGGGACGTCGCTGCTAAGGCGTTCTTTGCCGTAAAAGTTTGCGAGATTTTAAAAAGGGTAGATCCAGGGTGGTCTAGACGCCTACGCTCGATCGGTCAAAACCTTGGTTTACCAGACGTCGCGTTGACCTTTGTCAGAGCAGTCGTCGACCCGGATTTTGCTCAGACCCTGCCGCCGGTTAGCCGACCAGTTCAATTTCGTTTGGGACCGGCCGATTCTCTGAATTGCTTCTGCACTGAAGATCTACCTGACGTTTTGTATGTCACCTATTGGCAAAACGACTTTTACGTTTCGGCTGGGCGAACCGGTTCCTCGCTAGATGGAAAACCGGTGCCGGCGAGTTTCGCTTTTCGTTTTGATTTGCTGAGCGAGCTGCGGTTTGGCCGCTTCCGGCTTCTATACCGGCAGCTGCAACTGCTGCAACGCTGGTTCTCCCAAGGAACCACGGGAGTGCCAAAATTTTGCTTAAAGAAAGAAGGGCGTCTTGTGCTTCGGCGGCCTTCCGAGGAAGCAACAGATAAGACCTGCACTCTAAGACCGACCTGGCTCGCAGTTGTGCAGGCTGGTATTGAAAGAAAGGTCGGGTGGCGGGATACGCTCGAAATCGATGGAGTCACCACCCAGGCGAGCGAAATCGCCGAAGTGATTCTGGCGCTGTCCGGAGCGGGTGACTCCAAGGGTAAGAGAACCGCATCATCCTGTTTGCTGGAAATGGATAATGTGGGTTGCAACTTTGGCAAGATGCGCGGCTTGCGAGAGATTTCATGCTTGGCTGCCGGGGGGCAAATGGTTGCGGTTATGGGGCCCAGCGGGTGCGGAAAATCGACGCTATTAGGAACCATGATCGGTTCGGTGCCGCTCACTGCCGGCGTGATGAAAATGAACGGAGTCGACCTATCGCGCTTGGTCAAAGAAAATCCTCGCCTGCTCGGGTATGTGCCTCAGGATAACATCACTTTCGCTACACTCACCGTCTCCGAAAACCTCCGTTATGGAGCGCGGCTCCGGCTCAGCCGACCGAATAAATCGGTGGTTGATGATTGTGTAACGAATGTCCTTGAAGAGATCGACCTGAAGGATCGAGAAACCGTCATTGTCGGCGATGAGGACACAAAGACTTTGAGCGGCGGCCAAAGGAAGAGAGTCAGTCTGGGGCTCGAGCTGCTTACGCCAAAGTCGCTTCTTTTGCTGGATGAGCCTACTTCGGGTCTGTCTTCCGGTGATTCAGAGCGAATTTTGCGGATCCTCCGCGCCCGAGCAGATGCTGGGGCCTTGGTTTTTGTGGTGATCCACCAACCCAGTGCTGAGCTCTTCAGGCTCTTTGATCGGTTACTGCTATTGGACCGCGGAGGCGTCGCTGCTTTCTACGGCGATCCATTAAATGCTCGCGCCTACCTGGAAAAAGTGGCGCCCGTCCCGACCGCAGCCGAGGCCGACGAGTTTGATCCAGGCAGTTTGTTGGCGGCGTTAGAAGCGCCCGCCAGACAAGTGGACGGACGTACAGAAGAACACCGGATGTTTGATCCGGAGTATTGGAAAGCTCGCTGGGACGCATTCCGGCGAAAGCACCTTTCTCCCATTCCAACGCCGGAGCTCACTCGATCGCCGGCGGACGAACCCTTGCAAGGCTGGCTCGTCCGCCAGGTGCAGATTCTGTTTGAGCGTTCGCTGAGATGCAAACTCCGTGATCACCTCGGTTTGGGCATCTCCTTAGTCACGGCCATTTTTCTAGGTCTGGTGGTTGGAAAAATCCTTAGCTCCAATCCGATACTAAAGAGCAATAACCTGTTCGTATCGTTTCCATTTCTTTCCTCGATCGTCGCTCTGTTTATCGGGATGTCATCGAGTATCACAGAAGTGCTACGGGAACGGCCGATTCTACGTCGCGAAAAGCTCTTAAAGGTAAACCTGACACTGTGGCTCGCTTCGAAGTTCGCCACTCTGGTGCTGACCGACTTTATCCCGATCTTTTTGTACAGCGTGATCAGCATGTATCTGCTCCAAGTACCGGAGTCGCTCTGGACTTACTTGTTGTATCTTTGGCTGATCTCAGCAGTCGGGGTTGCTCTCGGGTTAGCCATTTCCAGCGTTCCAAATATCAAAGAAGCCGCCGCGACAAACGCGCTGCCGCTTATACTCGTGCCGCAGTTGATCCTGGCGGGGGCAGAGCCGTTCAAGTTTGGTGACTTACAACCTTTGGTTTTGTTCCCGTCGCAGGTTGACGAGGCTAACGTCGAGACCGCCAAGACCACTGGGATCATTTATCAGAAATCTTATACCGATGACGGTAAAACGAAGGAGAAGCACTTCGTCAAAACCGTGCCGGAAGTAGCGGCGTTGATGCCGTCTCGATGGGCCTACGAAGGGTTGATCTCCCTATACACGAATCATTCTCGTTGGATCGCCGCTGAGCAGGTAGAGTTCGTTTACCGCGCTTGGAAGAACACCGCTACCACCGCCGAGAATACTGTTGCTAAGACCGAGTCAGCCAAAGAAATCATCCATTCGATCAGTGGTCTTCTGAGCGATCTCAGCCGCCGGAGCAATGAGATGTCGGCCAAATATCAGACCCAATTCACAGACCAGATCTTTGGTAACAATAAGCCGTTAGGAATTTGGGATCGCCCTCATGAGACCTTGTTAGTACGATTCAAAACCATTCCGTTTACGAGTGTCTTGATTCCAACTGAATGGTACAACGCAGCGGTCTTGGCGCTGATGGCGCTTTTGACCCTGTTGCTTTCGCGGATCCTGCTCAGTAGTTGGGCGCAGGCGTTTGTGCCAGCCGTGTTTGGATCGATATCAGATCGGATTTCTCAGGTACGAAAGAGACTATGGAGCCGAGCGAGATAAAACCATGTCCCAGATAAAATCTTCTGGCCAAAATCTCTTTTTCCTGGTTGCCGGCGATTCGATCGCAGCAGCCCTTACCGCGCTTGAGCTGGCTCGGCAAGGCATTCCCGCTAAGTTAGTCGCTGCCCCAGGCTCGCCTGCCGCGGGAATCGCCATTTCCTTTGGTATCACCCTCGATCCTGGCTCGTTTTCTTTGTTCCTGGGACGGGTCGGCTTAGCAGACATAACGCATCTGATCCTTTTTCCGACTGATCTGTGTGAGCTCGCGCTTTGGCTGGCTGCGGCGGAGGACGCAGTTGAGACCAAAGGCCGGCGAACGCCCCTCAGCGTGTTCGCCGCGGCTCCCAATGCCGAAAGTCTCGCTGCGGTTCGACGCGGCGTCGTGGTGATTGAGCCTCAGCCTTCTTTCTTTGTTCAGTTCTTTTCTACCGACGAGGATGTTGCCCGGGATTTTGTGTTTCAATTCTTCGGAAACAAAGCCAGGGGCTCGGACGGAGCCGACGGGTTCTTAATCGTTGGTTCCAATCCCTTAGCGGAAGCGATTGCGCTGAAGATCGCAAAGCTAGGTGGCTTGCTCGATGGGTCCAAAACCAAGTTGGATTGGATCGTTACCCGGGAAACGGCGCAGAGAATCGATCTTCGGTATCCGGCACTAAAGGAAATCTGCATCCTGAATTTCCACTCGCCGGAACTAGAGCCTCTGACCATGATCGAGTCGTTTGCTGAACCGACTCGGGCTCTGATTTTAGCGGAAGGATCAAGAGGTTTGGAGGAGTGCTCCACTATCGGTCAACGAGGTGTGCTCAAGCATTTCGCTGGGACTTTCGTGCCTCACAGCCGGGCCGACCGCTTAAATAGAGTGTTCCGCAAACATTTTGCGTGGGGAGCGAATGCCGGTTACGTGCGTTTCTTTGGGGACTATTCAGTCATTGCGTCGCTGGCCAGGTTCACCGAGACGGGACGATTTCGCTTACCACGTTCTATCCATGAGCGCTACTGTGAAGCCCGGATGGGGGAGGGAGAATTGCCTGTCGATAATACGAGTCTGAAGCCTTGGCATGCCATCGATGAAGATCTGCGGCAATCGAACCGGGAACGAGCTGACCATGTAATCTACGTGCTGGGACGTTTGGGCTATCTGGTCGAGGAAGGTCGTAACGATATTCCGTCATCCGTCTCTTTCAGTAAAGAGGTCTTGGAGCAACTTGCTCGGCTGGAGCATATGCGTTGGGCAGCTGAGCGTCGGTTAGCTTGGTGGTCCTTTGGAGCAATCCGAGACAATACCTTACGTCGTCATCCGTTGCTTGTTCCTTACGAGGCGCTGGAAGAGGGCGAGAAAGAGAAAGATCGACAAACCATGCGCGATATTCCAGAGGTTCTGCGCCGAGCCGGCCTGGTAGCAAGATCCGGAGATCAAACCGGCATGCCGCCGCCCTTACCGAATTAATCAGGGATCGTGACTGAAAAACTCATGAGAAGTACTGCAAATAACCGCGGCCAAAGTCTCCTGGTGATTACGCTACTGGCGCTGTTAGTAACTGCTCGCGCCGGCGATAACCTTGGTCCTGCGCCCTGGACAAAAGATCATGCGGACAGCGGTGACCAGCGCCCACCCCCTTGGATGCCGGATGACCCAGGCGGCAACAAGTTTGGGGTTGATCCCATGCAGCTTTTGCAGAGCAAAGATATCAAAGAAGAATTGAAATTGACCGATGATCAGAGCCAGCAATTGGCTAGTCTAGCCCATCAGTACCAACAAGAAATCAAGAAAGAGATCGGGAACGTGGATCTGAGCGGGTTGAGCGAGGACGAGCGGACCAAAAAAGAGGCAGAGCTGAGACAGACTTTGACCAAACTGATGGAGTCGGAACGTCAGGGAGTAGAAAAGATCTTGAACGCCGATCAACTAGACGCATTCAAGCGCATCATGCTGAAAGTGAACGGAGCCGAGGCGTAACTAGATGGTAGGGCGAGGCTCCAGAACGGTCGATCGATACTCACAGGGCACCAATCGCTTGCCGCGACATCGTTTACAGGTCCAAATCGCGCGCCGAGCCGATGCCAGCGCTGTGCAGCCTAGTAACCCCAATGTGGTCGTCGATCCGTTTTCACATCTTGGCACATCTTGTACCAACGGCTCGGCAGTTTTCCGGCCCAGCACAAATAAGGAACCGAGTCCGCCAGGTGCGTTGTAAATGACGATTGGTCGTTCGGGAGCCTCGCCCTACCAAATTTGAATTCTCTAGTCCCAAAACCCCCTCTATGTCTTCAATCCGTTATCCTCTGATATTAACCCTCTGTGCCAGTTGCTCGATTTCGCTGGTGTGCGCCGCCGACGACAACACCAATGATTCTCCCAAACCCGACACGGCCGCGGAGATTACGTCCAAGGTTTCTTTGGTGCATCTGGGCAGCATCGACACCTTCACTATTACCGAACAAGGAACGCTGGCGGGCCGGTTCTTGCTGAGCGCGTTGGATAGCAAAGACCTCAGCTTTGCCAAGAAGGCCAAGGAGATCTACGAAACGATTATCCCGACGGAACACTACGGGGGCGAGTACACCGCCTTGGAATGGTTCTGTGATTATCTTCTCGGGAACGAAGAAAGCCGCAAACAGCAACTCGCGGATCGTTATCACAACAGCTTTTTCGAATTCTTCAGCGGTAACGATTTTGCCAACTTGAAGGAATACCTCACTCGAAAATATAAGCTAAAGAAGTTAGCCGACTCAGGCACGGAGGCCGGCAGGGACAGGATCGCTTTTCTGGAGGACTTCATCCTTTTCAACAACCCGCGCCGGGAAGAATGGGAGAAAACGAGCAAGATAATTGAGGCGCTCAAGATTCAGCCGGGGACTACGATCGCCGATGTGGGTTGCGGGCCGGGGTACTATACCTTCAAGTTTTCCGAGTTAGTGGGCTCGAGCGGCAAGGTCATCGCGATTGATACGGTCCAGGAACATCTCAACTACGTAAAGAGCCTTGCTACCAAGTTCGATATAACGAACGTCGAGACGCTTAAGGACCGGGAGGATTCAGCTGGCGTCCCCGCCAACAGCGCAGATATGGTCTTTATGTGTTCTTTGTATCACATCATCTACACGACTCTGACGGAGGAAGTAAAAGACCGATTTGTTAACAGCTTGAAGACGGCGCTAAAACCCGACGGTCGCCTGGTTATCGTCGATAACGCGGTTGTGACCCAGGGAACCCTGCCTTATCACGGACCACACATCGCCAAAGAGCTAATTATCGGCCAGCTCTATTACTATGGCTTCCATTTGGCTGAGCAATACCAGTTTATTCCGCAACGCTATGTGCTGGTCTTTAAGAAGAGAACAGGAGGAGAGGCCAGAGCGGTGTCTGCATCGCACTAAGGGGAGTTGCAGGGAAAGTAACCAGTAAGCAGTAAGCGGTACGGAGGTGTCTCTTCTGGCTTCGCACTGTTTACTGCTCCCTGCTTACCGCTTACTTTTCACGCTCCGATTTCCACTTTGACCCCAACGCCACACCTCATAGGCATCCTGGCTGCACTCGGTTCCGCCGCTTCTTGGGCGGTTGGGACCCTGCTATTTAAGGGGATCGGCGAGGAGTTCTCGCCAATGGCGATGACCTTTATCAAAAGCTTCTTGGGTCTCTTGCTCTTGGCCGGCGTGCTCTTATTTGCTGGTTGGCAACCAGTTCAGTCTTTTCCTCTCGGCTGGCTTTCGCTCAGTGGACTCCTTGGCATTTCTCTCGGAGACACGTTCTTCTTCGCGGCACTGCGCCGTTTGCCCGCGCATCAAT
>DASUWQ010000432.1:0-3942 GCA_036378375.1 Chthoniobacterales bacterium | reverse complement strand
AATCTTTTTAGGTATGGCGCTCCGATAGACGCGACGCCCTGGGATGGGACGGATATGCAGCAGGTTGGGAACTAAGGAACGATAACCCCTGCCACACCTAAAGGGAGCCGCGGCCGGACACGTCTATTCAAGCGATGGGCGATAGACCGGCTCCGAATCTGCAGCGGCACATCTCTAATGCGGCTCCCCTCCGTCGGGGTGGTGGTCAACGCGGTAGCCGCAACACGAAGCTTATGCTAGTCCGGCAGCCACCGCGCGGCCGCGAGACGAGGCCGACAGAGGTGGATCCTGTGAACCTGTTTGCTTGGTCACGGCTGACTTCGCTATCGCCCAGATCTTGCTGTGAAATTTTTCTAATCTCAACTAACCTCGGCGCCATGTTACGCCTTCCTCTACTGATTTATGCAGTAACCCTGGTGCTTCTATCGGGAGCGCCAGCCGCTGAGTCGGTCCGTCACCTATGCTTCAGCCGGGATAACGGCGTGTGGATTGCTAATCTCGATGGAAGCGGCGCTCACAAGATTGTCACGGGTAACGATCCCGCCATTTCTCCGGACGGCGCTCGTATCGCCTATACAGAGTCGGGAAAAGGGAGTGTTCGCTACATCGCGGTGATAGAAGTTAGCTCCGGGAAGAAAATGGTATTTCGCAATCTTCCCAGTGACAACGCCTATGGACCGGTTTGGTCACACGATGGCCAGCGAATTCTGTTCAATATCTTTACTGAGAACCACTGGCGCCTGGGACTGATCGGTGCGGATGGCTCTGGATTTCAATTTGTCCCGGCGCCTCCGGCTGTAACTCAGGATCTATATTCGCCAGCTTGGGCTGACGCTAACAGCATCTTTGCCCAAGACATGACCAATATTTATCAGATCGATTTGACTGGGAACACGCTAGCCCAATGGAAAATTTCGGACGCATTGCCCAATGCCGATATGAATAGCAACGACCGCATTGTGCGTTCCGAAGATGGCAAATCGTTTCTCGTGGATGCCGATTTAAACGAGGAAGGACCGATCAAGTCTTGGGAAGGACCACCGCCCGCCGTTTTTCTTTTCGATATTAGTATCGGCAAAGCCCGTAGAATCTCACCAGCCAAAGTGTACGCCTGGAGCCCTTTCTGGCTCAACGCCAAGGAGTACCTTTTCACCGGTACCACCGATGGTCGGCATTTCGGCATCTACCAGGTGTCATCCCCTGGAGAAAAACCGCAGCTCGTTATCAACAATGCTTCAGCCGTCACGGTTTCAGCCCAGTAATATCTCTGCGTTAGGATGCGCCGGGCGGGGTCGCATCGAGTACTCCGGCCGAACGAAAGTAAGTTAGAACGTACCACCTAAAACCTATATCAGGTAACAGGTTGCTATTCTTCAATTGAAATGACTGTTACCGTGTTATCCCCGTAATTACTGACATAGGCCCGCTTGCCGCTGGGAGCGACCAATGTGAGGGGCTCCTTAACGACGGGGATAGGTGTCCCCACAACGGTGGGTGATGGAGGGTGTAAGCCACTAACGTAACGAGGTATTCTATGGGTTTGTGAAACTCATAGTTAAACCAATAGATGGTTATAGTAAGCTGAGGAAGGGCGGCCAAAACGTAAAGTACTCGACCCTTGATACCTCGGTAGAGTCATCGTTAAGAACGACTGCTTACTATTCATTCGCCCGAACGGTACTGCTTCCGAGAGAATCTTCGGGCCTTTTCACCTTTCACTTTTCACCTTAGAGTGACCGCTCCATGCTCACGATCTCTCAGGTAACAAAATCGTTCGGGGCCGATGTTCTCTTCGAAGAGATATCTCTTCAGGTGAACCGAGGGGACCGGCTTGGCCTGATTGGCGCCAATGGATCGGGTAAGTCGACCCTCTTCTCACTGATTCTGGGACGCGACCAACCAGACCATGGAACGATCCAACTCCAGAAGAACGCACGCATGGGATTTCTACCTCAGGAGAATGCTCCGGTCGGAGAAGAGACTGTGCTGCAATTGGCGACCCTGCGAGACTTGAGCAGTCTTGATCGAACGCATTTCGAGACAAGTTCGGAATCCGGGGAAACCGATTTTGACCGCGAAGTGAAAGCCAAACGTGTGCTTTCTGGTTTGGCGTTTCGCGTCAAAGATTTTGACCGGCCAGCAAAGGAGTTTAGCGGTGGCTGGATTATGCGCGCGCACTTGGCGCGCCTGCTGGTTGATGAACCCGATCTACTTCTGCTCGACGAGCCGACCAACCACCTTGACCTGGAGACGGTAGTTTGGCTGCAGAAATATCTACAGAGTTATTCCGGCGCATTGCTCTTGATCTCCCATGACCGCGCCTTTCTCAACGCACTAGTCACACGCATCGTCGAGTTGGATCGACAACAACTTTCCTTCTATACGGGCAATTACGACGATTTTGTTATCCAGAAGGAAGCACGGCGTTCACAACAACTGGCTGCTTACAAAAATCAGCAGCGCCAAATCGACAAACTCCAAACGTTTATCGACCGCTTCGGCGCGAAAAACACCAAAGCCGCTCAAGCGCAAAGCAAGCGAAAAGAACTGGCCCGTATCGAACGAATCGAAGCGCCGGAAAACGAATCTGCGCCTATTCGTTTTCGTTTTCCGCAGCCCAATCGCAGTGGGGCGAGAGTCATCACGTTGTCGCAGGTGAGCCATGCTTACGGTGAAACCAAAGTCTACACTGATCTAAATCTTGAGATCGAGCGAGGCCAGCGCACGGTGTTAGTCGGCCCTAACGGAGCGGGCAAATCGACGTTAATGAAACTGTTGGTCGGTGTGCTGCCCGTGCAAGCCGGCCAGCGGGAGTTAGGTTACAACGTCGAGCTCGGTTACTTCTCTCAACATCGCGTCGAGATGTTTGATCTTAAACGGACCGTACTGGCTGAGGCTAGCGACGTAAGCAAACCGGTTCCCGAACAAATAGTGAGAAGTCAGCTGGGCGCTTTTTTGTTCAGCGGTGACGATGTATTCAAACCAGTCTCCGTACTAAGTGGCGGCGAGAAGAGTCGTTTGGCTCTGGCAAAGCTGTTGTTGGACCCACCAAATTTTCTGGTGATGGATGAGCCCACCACCCATTTGGATATGAGGAGTATCGAAGCACTCATCTTCGCCCTAAGCCAATACGAAGGGACTCTAGTGCTTGTGAGCCATGACGTTCACTTCATCCGTTCAATTGCGACCTCGGTACTACACGTCCAACCACGCCAGATCAGATTCTATCCTGGAGGCTACGATTATTTTTTGGAAAAGACGGCCGCTGACACCAATCAAGCGTCCAACGATAGCGCTGAGGCGCCCTTGGAGAGAGCCCAGCCGAGCACGCGTAACCAGGAAAAGGAGCGAAAACGACTAGAGGCCGAAGCGCGCCAACAACGTTCGCAAAAAGAGCGTGAGCTCCATTCAAAGTTAAAGAAAATCGAGACACGGATTTTGGAGTTAGAAGAACGGCAACAGCAGTTAGTTGTTGCTTTGCAGGAATCGAATGGATCGACTTCCGAGCGGAGTCTGGAGTTGAAGCGAGTTACCGACGAATTAAGCGGATTAATGCCGGAATGGGAACAGTTGGTTGAGGCGAGTAATGAGCTGCGGGTCGTTGCAGCGAACCAGTGACGAGTTACCCGGATCGGAGGGGCGTTGCATTCGGTATGGCAGTTCTACGACTCGTCGACGCCAGCAAAACGTTATAGCCCGCTTCACTCGGATAGACGCGACGCCCCTTTGGATCTACCACGGGAGATTAACCATCTGTCCTTGAAAAGGCCAATCATCCGGGTGAGCCACCAAATCATGTCGGACTGGATTCCAGTGAACATAAATCCATTTTGATTCGTACGCCGCCGCACCAAGCAGCTGTCGATCCCAAAAACTTCGTTGCCAGATCGGCCGATCGCCAGATCGATGCCAACGACGCGTCACGTATCCTTCCATTTGGCG
>DASUWQ010000431.1:0-6983 GCA_036378375.1 Chthoniobacterales bacterium | reverse complement strand
TGGCCGCCGGCGAAGAGGTTGAGCTGATCGAACGAAGCCTGTCGCTACTGCGCCTATCAGAGGGCGATGTGTCGTTCGCCCACGAAGAATCGCGGTCGACCCGAGAAGGAAAGATACCCACCAAGATGCCTACACAAAAGGAGAGTCAGGGATGAGAAATACAACACTCCATTACTCCATCACTCCGGCGGTTGAGGACGAGCATGAGCACTAGTCTATTCGCACACACGCCAATCGCATGAAATACCGACGTTATTCACAAGGAGCCGAGGTCACTCAGAACGGCGTTTCTTTCCGAACGTGGGCCACGAACAAGAAATCGGTTTCCGTGGTCGTGCTGGGTTCAGACCGGCAGCCAATCCGCGAATTGCCGCTCAGCCTTGATCAAGAGGGCTACTATACCGTCGAGGATCCGCAAGCCAAGGCGGGGATGCTTTACCAATATCGATTGGATGGACAGCTCTTGCCCGATCCTGCGTCCAGGTTTCAGCCGTACGGTGTTCACGGACCTTCTCAAATCGTGGATAGCACCGGGTTTGCCTGGTCCGATCAAGACTGGAAACCACCTACATTAGCCGAACTCGTCATTTACGAGCTGCACGTAGGTACTTTCACCCGCGACGGATCTTTCCGATCTATCATCGATCATTTCGATCATTTGCTCCGGCTAGGAGTGAACACTATCGAGCTGATGCCGATCGGAGATTTTCCTGGTAACCGCAATTGGGGTTATGACGGAGTGGAGATTTTCGCTCCCTGTCGGGCGTACGGGATTCCGGGCGATTTACGCTTCTTCGTCAATGAGGCGCATCGGGCCGGGCTAGCCGTCATCCTGGATGTCGTCTACAACCACCTTGGCCCGGATGGAAACTATCTTGGATCGTATTCCAAGACCTACTTTAATCCGGAACATCATACTCCTTGGGGACTCGCCTTTAATTTCGATTGCAGCGATTGCGCCCCGGTCCGCTCATTTTTCTTGGAGAATCCGATTTATTGGCGTGAAGAATTTCACGTTGACGGGTTCCGCCTGGACGCTACCCAAGCGATTCCTGACACCTCGAAAAAACACATTATCCAAGAAATTACCGAAGCAATTCAGGCCCGCGGAGGCTTGGTAATTTGTGAAGATCCCCGCAACGAACGTCGGATTGTTTTGCCGCGTTCGTCCGGTGGTTACGGTTGCGATGCGGTTTGGGCTGATGATTTTCATCACGTGGTGCGTACGCTCATGACTGGGGAAAACGAGGGGTACCTCGGCTACTTCGAAGGAACACCCGAGCAGTTGTTGGCTGACATTCGAGAGGGCTGGCTATTCACCGGGCAGCTGCAAAAAGATGGCATTCCTCGCGGTACTCGAGGAAGTGATATCGAGCCCGAACATTTTGTCGTCTGTATCTCCAATCATGACCAAGTTGGGAACCGCGCTTTCGGCGATCGCTTGCACGCCATCATTTCGCCGGAAGCATATCGGGCTGCCTCGGCGCTCTGTCTGCTGGTGCCATATACGCCGATGCTTTTTATGGGTCAGGAGTGGGCTTGCTCCTCACCGTTCTGTTATTTCACTGACCATGAGCCGGTCCTCGGCGGCAATATCGCCAAGGGCCGCAGAAAAGAGTTCGAACAATTCTCAGCGTTCCGCGACCCGGAGAAACGAGAGAAAATTCCGGACCCGCAGGCTGAACAGACCTTTCTATCGTCAAAGCTAAACTGGGACGAGGTCGCGAGTGGCAAACATCAGACCGTGCTCCGGCTTTACCAGGATTGTATCCGATTTCGTCAAGCTAAGCTCAAGGACCGGCGACGCGGTGTCTGGCTGGCCGAATTGGTTTCTGATCAAACGCTCGCTCTGCGCTATTCGCCGCCCGAGAACCCAGAAGTTCTTATTTTGGTTCAACTCGTACCGGCCAAAAGTACGTTGGACCTTAACATCCCCATCCTCCGGCCTCCCCAAGGTCACCCATGGAAATTCTCCCTTTCCTCCAACGAATCTGAGTATGGCGGCGAACAACCGGGCTTCTGCGACCCGAAGAAAGAAGCAATTTTTTTGATCCAGCCGGAAACAATCATGTTTGTGGCACACTCATAAAACATGGAGGCGAAACCTAACGATGGCTGCTAAACCCCGAATTCCCACCGCAACTTACCGGCTGCAATTCAGCCGCAATTTTACCTTTAAGGATGCGATTCAAGTTATTCCCTACCTAGAGAAACTCGGGATCAGCGACGTTTACAGTTCTCCCTTTTATCGCTCGCGTGACAAAACCGATCACGGCTATGACGTGATCAACCACAACCAGCTCAATCCAGTCCTTGGCACCGAAGAAGATTTCAAAGCCTTTGTTGATGCCCTGAAGCAGCGTGGTATGGGGCACATCGCGGATTTCGTTCCCAACCATATGGGGATTGCGGATCCCGACAACGAGTGGTGGATGGACGTCTTAGAAAATGGTCCCGGTTCCGTCTACGCCTCGTTCTTTGATATCGATTGGGATCCGGTTAAGCCGCAGTTACAGAACAAGGTTCTATTGCCCATCCTGGGGGATCAGTACGGTAAGGTGCTCGAAAGCGCTCAGTTTGAGCTCGAGTTTCGCGACGGGGCCTTCTTTGTGAAATACTTTGATTGGGCCTTCCCACTTAATCCCAGAACGTATCCCCAAATTCTACGGATCGCGCTGGAAAAGCTCCAAGGCTACAACGAAGAAGAGATGTATCTGGAGCTTGAGAGCATCATCACCGCTCTCGAACATCTGCCGTTCAGAACCGAAGTCGAAGATGACAAGGTCAGAGAGCGTTCTCGAGAAAAGGAGGTCGCTAAACGCCGGATCTCCCGTCTCTGCATCGAGTGTCCCCAAGTCGGCGATGCCATCCAACGCTCGCTAAACATTTTGGAAGGGAAGCAGGGCAACCCAAGATCGTTCGACTTGCTCGACACACTGTTAAATTCTCAGCCTTACCGCCTCAGCTACTGGCGCGTTGCCGCGGAGGAGATCAATTATCGCCGGTTCTTTGACGTTAACGAGCTCGCTGGCATCAAAGTGGAGAACCCGAACGTCTTCGAGACGATTCACCGTCTGCTATTCCAGCTTTTGAAGGATGGAAGTGTCACCGGTATCCGGATTGATCACGTCGACGGGTTGCAAAACCCGAAGAAGTATCTCATCGACCTGCAAAAGCGTTACCAGGATGGCACCGACGAAGAAGCTGCTGCTCATCTAAGTCCGGACAACGGATGCTATTTGATCGTAGAAAAGATCTTAGAAGAAAGCGAACAGTTGCGGGCGGATTGGCCCGTACATGGCACCACCGGATATGACTTCGTTTACGAAGCGACTCAATTGCTGGTCGATTCCAGCAACGGGGACCGTTTCTCCCGTATCTATCGCGAGTTCATCGATCGATATGTGCACGTCGAATCCCTCATCTACGAGAAGAAAAAGCTGGTCATGGAAGTCACGCTGTCCAGCGATATCGAAACGCTTGGTCATATGCTGAGTGAAGTCGCCGAGCGCGACCGCCTCCATCGGGACTTTACCCTGGATTCGCTGAGCGCCGTGGTAAGCGAACTTATTGCCTGCTTCCCGGTTTATCGCACCTACATCACCGCGGAGAGCGGTGTATCCGAGACTGACCGGCACGTCATCCTGCGAGCGATTCGCGCTGCCAAACGCCGGAACGCAGCGATGGAACCATCGATCTTCGATTTCTTGCGGGGGATATTGCTGCTGGAGAACTTCGAGTCCGCTGACGAGATCACCAGGAAACTTCAGCTCGATTTCGTTAATAAATTTCAACAAAGCACCGGCCCCATCATGGCCAAAGGGTTGGAGGATACCGCCTTTTATATCTTCCATCGATTGACCGCTTTGAACGAAGTCGGTGGTACGCCGCAACAATTCGGGATCTCGCTGGAAAAGTTTCACGAACGGAGCCGGCTCCGCCTGGCGGCCACTCCTAGCTCGCTCCTAACTCTGACCACCCACGACACTAAACGAAGCGAAGATGTCCGGGCTCGGATCGCGGTGCTCAGTGAAATCCCGGATCAGTGGCAAAGCTGGTTGGAAGAATGGCGAAAACTCACTGCTGGTGCGAAGTCCGATCTGGAAGGCGAAATCGCCCCGAGCCCGAACGAAGAATATCTATACTACCAGACACTGTTGGGAACTTGGCCTGTATCGCCCCAAGAAGTCGATCAGACCTACATTGAGCGGATCCAACGCTACATGGTGAAGGCGATTAAGGAGGCTAAAGTCAACAGTAGTTGGATTTCACCGAATGAGGTCTGGGAGAACGCGGTTCTGCGATACGTGGCCGCGACTTTGGAACCTGATCATCTATTTCGACAAGCAGTTTCCAAAGCCGCCGAAGGCATTGCTTGGCACGGAATGTTGAACTCGTTATCTCAGACCATCTTGAAGCTTACCTGCCCCGGTGTACCCGATTTCTTTCAAGGCTCGGAACTCTGGGATCTCCGCCTGGTTGACCCGGACAATCGGGGCCCAATTGATTACGCCGTTCGCGAAAACGCCTTACAAGAGGTAAGTGGTAAACCCATCGAAACTTTGTTACCGTCGTGGAAAGACGGCGCCATAAAAATCGCCATCGTCAGCGTTCTGCTCCAGCTTCGCCAGCGTGCGCCTCGCTTGTTCGAAACCGGCACCTATTCTTCGCTCTATGCGAACGGGGCCAAACGCGACTGTTGCATCGCCTTCCACCGGCGCTGCGAAAACGAGGATGTTCTAGTGATCGTTCCTCGGTTCACCACCCGGTTGGGAAGCGCCAGTCGCCCCTTCGATTGGGGAGACACGCAGCTCCTGATCGATGAATCACTGCCCGCGATGCGCGACGTACTCAGCAACCGTAAGCTAACCAGAGGCCAAGACAGCGTTCCTCTGAAAGGACTGCAGAATTTCCCGTTCGCCGTATTTACCAACCTCTGAACGGTTCTAGGTTCTAAGTTCTAAGTTCCAAGTTGAGATCGCCTCGACAACCAACGTAAAACCTAGAACTTCGAACCTAGAACCTATAACTTATAACCGTTCGAGCCACTCCTTAACCGACGCGACTGTTTCTTTCAGTGTCGATGTCCCAGCCGTAACCCCTACCCTGTCGACCCCATCGAACCAGCCGGCCTGCAGTTCTGCAGTGCGTTCGATATGAAAGCTGCGTTTACCGGCTTCCTGGCATGCCTTTAACAGCTGAAGAGTGTTGTTGCTGTTCCGGCCTCCGACCACTACTACCGCTTCAACCTGACCTAATAACGTCTGCAGGGCAGTTTGCCGATTCTTGGTTGGCTGGCAAACCGTATCTCGAAATTCTACCACCGCGTCCGGCCGTTTCTCTTTTAATGCAGCCACCAACGCATTCACGTGATCAATTGGCTGTGTGGTCTGAGACACCACCCCAAACCTGGGCTTCGCCGGCAATGAAGCTATGTCTGCGGCGCTTTCGATTACGCTGGCTTCTGGCAAATCACCGATCAATCCCCGTACCTCAACATGGCCACGTTTGCCAATGACGGTGGGATGAAACCCGGCTCTGGCCAAGTTAAATAAGGTCTGATGGGCCTGATGAACCAAAGGACAGGTCCCATCGATTACTTCGTGCCCGCGTTCTTGCCACTGGGCAACCGCTCGATCGGACGCACCGTGCGCTGTGATCATCACTTTCTTGGTCGTCGCTGACGGCGCATCCAAGGAACCCGCAACCGCTCCCAGGGCCTCGAGTCGTTCCTTAGCAATCGGATTGTGAACAAGCTCGCCTAAAATGGTGAGTTCGTCGCGGCGGGCAAGATCTTCCGCCTGTTTAATCGCGTCCCGAACACCGAAACAGACGCCGTAATGTTGAGCTAAAATTACCTTCATGTGCTTGGCTTTGTAGAACAAAGTTTTACGTTAAAAATCTTTCTAAAGTCGTCCGTTTTTTCGGAGTCTCGACCCAACCATTCACCATTTACCTTTCACTTTTCACCGGGTTGAAGGGCCTATCCCCTTCCGAGTTTCACGATTTCCTCCAGCATCTCGATGTAGAGTTTGAATGCAGTCCGTCCGCGCTCTGTCATCGAGTAGCTGGTTAGCGGCCGATCCAATACTTCTTTCGTCACGGCAACGTAGCCGGCCTGGTGCAACGTCCGTAGATGGGTTACCAAATTACCGTCGCTCATTTGCAGGGCGTTCTTCAACTCTTGGAAAGGCCACCGGGATCGGGTCGCTAACAAGGTCATGATGGCAAGCCGTCCTTTCTCGTGGATCGTCCGATCAAGTTTGTTGAAGTCAACCATGCTCGTTTTGCCGAGCGGAGAACATCACTAGCACACCGTAGATGGTGTGGTAGAGGCCGAAGCTCCCGGCCATGGCGAAATAACCCAGTTGTTCCAACATCAGGCTCGGCCGGTCGGGAACCGAGACAACCAAAACGGGCGTCATCACGCAAAGGATCAGAACACTCGTCAGGATGAAGGCCCAACCGAGGATGGCAATTGACCGAGGTGCAAATGTCATCGTCGATATCAGCGCCAGCCCGTACAATGCCATCCAGCAGACTGCGATAAACAGTTCCGTCCCCGCCGCCCGAGCGAGAAAGAACGTCAAAGCGATCGCCACAATGAAGGCGGGTGCGATCGCCAGCAACGCCGTACGTAAACGATAGGAGGCAAACCGTTCTTGACGCCGTTCTGTGGAACGAAAGAGGAAAAAAGTATTTGCCGTCGCGCTCAAAAGGCAGACCACGATCCAGACGAGGACAAAGTTATGCTGGAACAACGCTTGAAACGGCCCCGGGATCAGCGCTAGCCCGGAAACCAAAAGAGCCACTAAGCCACAGAAGAGAGCTGCGGGCGCCGAGAGCGCGCGATAGACGGTAGCCCGCTCCATCAATTCCCGAATCACGCGCAAATGCTCTTCTGCTGCAGACCGATTCATCGTCAATGCTTTGTGACACAAAGCATACCGAGGAGCAAGGAGAAATCAGAAGCTAGGAGCTGG
>DASUWQ010000430.1:0-5561 GCA_036378375.1 Chthoniobacterales bacterium | reverse complement strand
CTAAGAGGTGAAAAGTGAAAGGTGAAAGGTCTCAAGCGCCACGCGGTGGGCGAGATCAGTAACATTTCACCTGTCACTTTTCACCTCTCACTCCCCTATTCCTGGTCTTCCCCGCGCGTCTGAAACACTGCGGTGATATTATCGAGCTGCAACGTCTGACCCGCTGGTGGCGTATAGCTAAACCGATAGACGGTGTTGTTCACCAGGCTTTGCCTGGCGGTATCGTAAACCATGACGTCAGCGGTCGTCGTGGATCCTTGGGCTGAATTGACGGGAACGGCGATGAGGCCTTTGCTCGCCGTGGCGCGGGCTATTTTGCCGCCTAGCTTGGTTGCGATGTGAATGTCGTCGGAGGTTCCGTCCCGCTTGGACTGGTAAGAAACCGGGTTAGAAAGGACGAAAGTCTTTTCCTTTAATGTTTCAGGCGGGTAATTAGTTTGCTCGGCGTCGCGTGTACCCTGGTCAACCAGGCGCCCGTTTAATGGATCACGTCCATTCAAGGGATCATGTGCACCCAAGGGATCCATCGAACAGCCTGCCATGGCTATTACCGCCAGAGCGAACAGACTCCTCATATCGGCCGCCATTGTCCCGAGTGGAGCAAATAGAGCAAGCCGATTTCGTGGTCAGAACGAAATTTGGTAGGGCGAGGCTCCCGAACGGTCTGAACACTTCACCAGCGCCGGCGACGATTTGCAACTGCAGGTGAGACTAGGCCGAAAAACGCGCCGAGCCGGAGCCACGGACGATGCTGCAGATCACAGGGCAGACCCGCGGCTCGGCGGAGGTCGTTGCCTCAAACGGGACATGGACGTTCAAACCCATGCAGCTTCGGGACAGCCCCTCGGCCATTCGGGAGCCTCGCCCCACCAAAAGCAAGATCGTGCCACAACGATCGGCGAGGTTTATGCTGCAGACCCGCGGCTCGGCGAGCGTCGTGGCCTCAAACGGGAAATGGACGTTCAAGCGCGCGCGGCTCTGCGATAGCCTGTAGAACGTTCAGGAGCCTCGCCCCACCAAGTTTGTACCCGCTCACACCAGCTTGTCCGGCGTAATCGGCAGATCGCGAATCCGCTTGCCGGTTGCGTGATAGATGGCGTTCGCGATAGCTGCCGGTGTACCGACAATGCCGATTTCGCCCAATCCTCGCGCGCCATTATCCGCCATATTCGTGTCCGGTATATCTAAAAATTCGATTACAAACTCCGGAGGAATATCGGCAAAGACGGGGACATGGTACTCTGCCAGGTTGGCATTCACCGTCCGGCCCGTGGCCATATCCGGGACGGCGCCTTCCATTAGGGCCATCCCGATGCCAAACGTGATTCCACTGAGCATTTGGCTTCTGGCTAATAGCGGATTCAGAATTTTGCCAACATCGTACACGCCGACTACGCGCGTAACCCTAACCTCGCCTAAGTCGGGGTCGACTCTGACTTCCGCGAAAATGGCCCCAAAGGAAAAGAACGCGAGCTTCTGATAGGCATCCCCGGGTTTCGTGCTTCCGTCCGCTTCCAACGTTGGGTTACCCGTATTGGCAACTAAATCGGAAAAGGAGACAGATCGGGAGGTGTCTTTGGCGCTACTAATGCGCCCGTCTGCAATAACAATATCGGTCCGGGATTGACCACTCAGCGGCGCCGAAGGTCCCTCGACCGCTAGAGAAATGAGCTTGTCCCTGAGAGCGTTACAGGCCGCAACTACGGCTGGACCCACACTGGCGGTCAGCCAGGATCCGCCATTGACCGGTGCGGGAGGAAATCGGGTATCACCCAATTCAAAGCGCACTCGTTCCATTGGAACCCCGAGAGTATCGGCGACGAACTGGGTCATCATCGTATAAGTACCCGTCCCGGACTCGTGGGTCGCGCTCTGCACAACGATCGAGCCGTCATTTGAAAGGATAGCTTTTGCCGCCGCCGGCTGCTGGTTCGCAGCGTAAATGGCCGTGGCCATCCCCCAACCTACTAACCTGCCGTCCGGATCTCGGGTGGAACCCGGTTTGGGATTACGAGACGACCAACCGAATTTGCTGGCCCCGCGATCATAACATTCTTTCAGATGTTTGCTGGACCAGGGCCTCTGATCGAACTCATCTTTGTCCGCGTAATTGCGCACCCGAAACTCCATCGGGTCGATGTTCAGTTTCACGGCTAACTCATCCATCGCCGATTCGAGCGCAAAGAACCCAGGCGCTTCTCCGGGGGCCCGCATGGGACAGGGAGTAGTAAAATCGAGCTGGACCAGGCTGTGGTTGATCTGGATGTTCGGACAAGAGTACGTCAGCCGCGTCAAGCTTCCACAAGGCTCCGTGTACTGATCGATCATGGACGAGTGGGTCAACGTCGAGTGTTTCAATGCGGCTAGCTTGCCATTCTCATCGGCCGCCAAACCGATCGTTTGAATGGTTCGCGCCCGCTGCCCCATTGAATCGAACATTTGCGGGCGACTTAGTACGAGGCGAACCGGCCGATCGGTAATTTGAGCAGCCGCAACCGCCACGAGGAAATAACTCCAGCTAAAGCCTTTTGAACCAAAGTGGCCTCCAAGAAATGGGCAGACGATCCTTACGTTCTCAATCGGCAACCCAAAAGCACTGGCAACAACCTTTTGCGTGAGGTCGACGCCGCGAGTTGAAACGTGCAGCGTTAAATGATCTTTCCCATCCCAAACTGCTAAAGCTGCCCCCGGCTCGATCGGGTTATGGTTTTCGATCGGAGTTGAGTACGTTTCGTCGACTAACCGGACTTGCGGCATATTGGCCCAGACCCAGTCGACATCTCCGCGTTTGTCTTGCAGCTTGACTCTGCCACCCGAAATTCGCGGCTCAATTGCCTCGTCGGCCAGCCCTAACAGGTCCGTGCGCAATTCGCCGGGCTGGTAGTTGACCCGGACGAGCGCAGCGGCCTCACGCGCTTGCTCAAACGTCTCTGCAATGACCGCCCCCAAATGCTGCCCCTGAAAATAGACCTGGTCGTCCTGGAAAGGGAGCCGCGTTTCGCCTGGTACTCCGTTTGCCGTAAGTTCTTCTGGCAGGGCTTGTAGTTTCGGCGCGTTCTGGCGAGTTAAAATAGCGATTACGCCCGGCGCGCGCTCCGCTTCGCTCTGGTCGATCCTAGTAACCGTTCCACTCGCGATGGTGCTTTGAATCAAGCAAGCATAAGCCATGCGATCGATCTTGAAATCAGAAGCGTAAGTAGCGGTACCGGTAACTTTGAATTTGCCGTCAACCCGTTGATGCGGAGTTCCTAAAACTGAGGGACTCTGTGCCATAAACTTATGTGGAAGCAGAGGCCACAGACAGCGCGCGGATCACGCTCTTTCTGGCCAGGGGAAGCTTGTACTGATTATACCGATAAGCATGTGCGCCCTGTAACAACCGATCCGCCACCATATCAAAAGCTGCGTGATCAGGTCTGACCCCTTTGATCAAGATTTCCGCCTCCGGTACCCGCCAAGGCTTGTGCGCTACCCCACCCAATGCGATTCGCGCAGAAGTAATCGATCCATTCTCGATCGTTAGGGCCGCCGCAACGCTTACCAGAGCGAAAGCATAAAGCGATCTGTCTCGCACCTTGAGGTAGACCGCGTGTTTAGTATCTGCCATCGGTGGTAAATCCACTGCCGTAATTAGTTCATTGGGCTGCAGGATAGTGTCCAGTTCCGGCTGATCGCCCGGCAGACGATGAAATTCGCTGATCGGTATTACCCGTTCGCCGCCCGGGCCGATCACGCGGACCTGGGCGTCCAGGACGGCTAGCGCGACAGACATATCGCTCGGGTTGGTGGCAATACATTGGTTGCTCTGTCCGAGAATCGCGTGGCTGCGGTTGTACCCATTGAGCGCACCGCAGCCAGAACCCGGTTTTCGTTTATTGCAGGAAGGAAAAGCCGGATCATAGAAGTAAGGACATCGGGTTCGCTGCAGCAAATTACCACCCACGGTCGCCGCGTTGCGGAGCTGCGGGCTAGCGCCTGCCAAGAGCGCCCGGCTAAGAACCGGGAACTGGCTCAATACCAATGAATGCTCTGCCAGATCCGAGTTCCGGGCGAGCGCACCGATTCTTAGTCCAGTGCCGTCAGGGCGAGGAGCAATATCCGTCAGGCCTAATCGACTGATATCAATTACCGTTTCCGGCTGTTCAACCCCCATCTTCCATAGATCAAGAAGGTTAGTGCCGCCGGCCAGAAATCGGGCTTTCGGCCGAGTCCGGATCAGATTTAGCGCGGAATCGATATCATTTGCGCGGACGTAGGCAAAGTTGTTCATACTTAGCTTTGACCGCCGACCGGAGTTTGCTGACCTATCGGAGTCTGTTGATGGAGCTCTAAAATGGCCGCAACGATATTTGGATAAGCGCCGCACCGGCAAAGATTGCCGCTCATCCACTCCCGAACCTCGCTTTCGTTGGTGGCGTGTCCTTCCTTTAAGCAGGCTGATGCTGAACAGAGTTGCCCGGCAGTACAAAATCCGCATTGGAACGCGTCATGCCGGATAAACGCATCCTGCAAGGCGCTTAGCTGGCCGTCTAAAGCAAGTCCTTCGACAGTAATGATCTGGTCTCCCTCATGCATCACCGCCAGCGTGAGGCACGAATTGATCCTGCGTCCGTTAATTAAAACGGTGCATGCCCCGCACTGGCCATGGTCACATCCTTTCTTGGAACCGGTCAGACCAAGAGACTCGCGCAGGAAATCAAGCAATGTGGTTCGAGCTTCGACTTCGATAGGATAGAATTTGCCGTTTATCTGCAACGTCGCGGGGACATTGGCCGGTGCTGGAGAAGCTGCGGGAGAGGGTGTCGGAAGTTCTGCGGTTTTGTCGCCCAGAACCGTGGCCGGTAAGGCAACCGTAATTCCGGCAGAAGCAAGCCTTCGCAGAAAGGTGCGGCGGCTCGTCAGCGGTAGTTGCTTGAGCAGCTCTGCAAGCGCGTGACCGGGATCGGAAATCGGTTCGTCAGGGGGTTGCGCAGCCATTAGGTAATAAAGTGTTCCAATCTCAAAGGTTTGACGGTTCTATCCTCGTACCGATATACATCTCGTTTTAGCGGGTCGGCTCGCTTTCCTGATACCCTGGCCTAGATAGCTGCACCATGGCGCCGATCCGCTCTATTCCTATGTTAACGGGCTTCTAGGAACGCTGCTCCCGGTTGCTTAGGAAATCAAGAGGCGATGACATGTTTGGGATTTTGTCCCAATCGGAGCCCTCGCCTTAGGCTCGGGCAGGAGTTCAGGAGTTCAAGGAGTTACAGGAGTTCAGGAGCCTGCTAGGGACGGTATCGGCGGCTCCTAGATTCTCGGGCATAGGAGGTTTTGTTATTGTAATTTTCGTGTTCCGCCTACTCCTGAACTCCTGAACTTGTCATTTGTCATACCTGAGCTTCAGGCGAGGGTATACGAAGCCATGGATCTATCCTCCCTCAAGAACAAAACCTTAGCGATCGTCATGGGCGGTGGAGCTGGAACCCGCCTTTTTCCATTGACCAAGGATCGGGCGAAACCGGCTGTTCCGCTCGGCGGCAAATACCGCTTAGTGGATATTCCCATCAGCAACTGTCTAA